>JBAWBG010000348.1:0-39513 GCA_049589695.1 Candidatus Sulfotelmatobacter sp.
CATAAAATCCTTCCGATTGTCTTTTCTTGGCTTTGCTTACCGCATGCGCTCACATACACGGTTGGATCCTAACGACTCGACAATGCCGATAACAATTCGTTAGGGGAATGAGGTATAAGCTGGATACTTCAGTTAGAGATTCGTCCATCCTGCGGCAGAAATCCATCTACGACCTAAGAGGGAGCAGGAAAATCGTATCGACCGCATCACTGCGCAGCATTACCCAAACAGGAACCATGATTCCTTACGGAATACAGCGGGATACTGGAAGGCTGGCCGGCCGGACTGGGGGCCGGCCGGCCTTTTGCGGGGCGCAGGCAACGGGTCCCACAACGTCTCTTACCTGCTGGCAACCTCAAGCCTCTGCTCCAGCTTATCCAGCTTTTCCCGGGTCTCTCCGTAGCGCACGAACCCCGAGATCATATCCGACAGTTCGTGAGAGGTCTCAGCATTCTCTTTTAGATACTCCGTATAGTTTCCCGAGGTCGGGCGAAGCTTGTTCTCGTTCAAGTGATTGATAGCGGCTGTGGTATTGGCCGCCAGGTCTCTCATGAGAGGAATCGAACGGTCAATCGCCTGCCGCTGCCAGTCAGAGGCTGAATCGCGCATTGCATTAAGCTTTTCAATTGTTCGCCCCAGATGGTTGATGTGGTCTTTAACATTCTCCAGCATGGCGGCGTGACTTTGCCAACTCACATCAGAGCGGGTTAGCGCTTCCATTTCATCTGCATCCTTGGACAAGGCTGCTGCTTCGTCCCTCGCCTCTGCGAGAAGGCGCGTGACCTCAGGATTTTCCTCCGTGCGCGAGGCTGCAAGCACCGGAAGCGGTGAAAACAGAGGCAACATAAATACTGCCAGGACTCCTGCTACCAAGCGAAACGTTTCTTTAGGCACGATCCGCATATGTGTCTCCTTTATTTGTAGTGGCCTGACCTTCCTTCCAGCGCGTGTTGGCCGTTTCACGGCGATAAAATTCAATTACGCCGCTTTGCCCAAACCGCGGCTCACAACAAGAAACAGTCTGTCGTCGTAGGTTCCAGGTCTTCACTTAAAATGCTAGCAACCCTACGGAACGCAAAACAATTCCTCAGGAGAGTGAATTTAGACTTCAAGAGGCGATCTAGGACTCTATCTGCTGCGGGTGAAATCGTCACCTACGACCTTAGAGGTAGAAACCTCCGGCACTCGAAACGAAGGCCTGCGGCGGAGCCCGCTGCATCCTCGACCGCAGGTTTCCTAGATTTCGACGGCTATCCGGTTTTCCACGGAAGTGATTCCTGGCGCTGACCATGCAACTCGCTCGGCCTCTTCTTTTTCCGCCCAGGCGCGAACCGTGCCTTTCAAGATCGCTTTTGAGCCTTGCACATCGACGGCAATTCGATTGGCGTCGACTTCGGCGTTGCGCACCAAGGCATTCTCGATTTTCTTCTTGAGTTCCGACGGATTGGCGCGGGGTTCCACCGTAATCAGGTTGCTCACTCCCTTGACCCCGAGCAGCCGGCGCACAACCCGTTCAGCGTCCTGTTTCTGATATTGCCACTCGACCTCGCCTTTGAGAGTGACCCAGCCTTTCGAGACTGTTACTTGTACTTTGTCAGAGGGCACGAACGCGTCCCACTCCAAGGCTCGAAGGGCGGCGGCCGCGATATCGGCATCGGTGCGCTCTGATGACAGCTTGACCTCAAGGTCATTGGCCACAGCTTTGACGCCGCTGACCTTGAGGGCAACGTCTTCAGCACTCCACTTCTTCAAGAATGAATCCACCCATCCCGTCAAAGTGACGATACCGTCTTTCACGGTAACGCCGATCTCGTTCGGTTGAAGTTTGGCATCCCACTTCAATTCAGCCATCACATTCTCCTGAATCTGTTCGTCGGTATGAACCATTGTTGCGGTTGACATAATTATTTCTCCTCTCAGTTCAATTTTCTGCCCGGCATGTGGGCGTTCTGGTTAGGCTAATAACATTGCCGTGTGGGAACATCCCATTACTCACTGGGATCAAAGGGTGAAGCGGGCTAGTTCTTAGTGGAAATACTAATGATGCGGGAGGAGAGAAACAATTCGTCGGGAGAGTGATATGAGATTCCGAAGGGACGAATAGGGGCGCATTCACCGTGCGCCAGAATGGTTTATACGACTTCGGGAGTAAAGTAAGAATTGGCGACGCGCGTCGGCAAAATTACAGCGCTAGCCTCTCCTCCAGATCTCTCCGACATGGCGACCGAAGCTGGAACGGCAGCGGGTCATCATTCCGGAATGACTAAGAAAAGCTCGTCAATCGGTGTTTGATGCCGTTGCTTTATGGCCCCCGGGCACTCTGGTTACCAAAGTAGCGTTTCGGCCGCCCAAAAGTGATCTAGCTCAGTAACTCTTGCCGCAGTACTCTGTCGCATCCCCCGCGCCCAATCTTCTGTCTAGGGAGAACAATGCCACACGAACTAGGGTCAGGAGCTTTACGCGATTTGAGGGAGCAAATAGCCAAGGAGAGCGATCCCGAAAGGCTGCGTCAGCTTGTGATGAACATCAACACGCTTCTGAATTTGATTGAGGATCAAGTTGCGAAACTAGAGGGACAGCAGCCCCCTCCGCGGCATTGAGCGCACGATCCGCGTAAAACATTTGTAAGAGTCCCATAGTAGACAGACGATTGTTCGTTATCCATGTAGGGTCGTTTCCAGATAGCTTTCAAAGCATTTCTCCGCCGCGCACCTTTCCCAGGTGACGGGCCCTGCGAAAGCCAGCCAATCCAATCTGTGAGGATTCTTTTATGAGGAATAAACCCTCCGTTTCATCTTTGGTTTCTCCAATCCAATCAGTAGAAGAGTTCTTTAATTCTCTATCCGCGCTGCCGCCTCTCATCCACTGCTGTCAATGCGGCCGCAAGCTGTTACATGTGGACGCCACATTTCTCTCGGAAGGCGGGAAGGCTTGGATTCTCCCATTGCCCTTTTGCCCTAATTGTGAGCCATCACAAGCCAGCCCTGAGTTCGCCGACATAACTAGCCTTCGCCAGAAAAGGAGTTTTATGATTCAGTTCAACAAAGTTCTTTGTAATGGTCCTTCGCTAAGTAAAGCCCTTCCTAGTGCTACACCTTCTGGTGCGACCTGGGAGCAACTCTACCAATGGGCGATCGTAGAACTCGACCATGCCAGATTTCTTGGCCGAATCACTGAAGCTCGCCATGCGATTCTGGATAGAGCCGAAGAGATGCTGACTCTCCCGCCAGGCACCGAACAACGCGCACTAAATAATGCCTTGAAGACTTTGCGCATACTTGAGGAAGTAGCAGCGCGGGAACGACCCGCAGCGTGATTCGATTGTCGTGGAAATTCGGTCGATGCCCAGGTTCGGCAGGGTTGGCACAGGTTGGCACATGATCGCGGCGCAGTTGGCGCACATGTAGTGACGGACAGCGCGGCAGACAAATATTCTGCCCGGACACTTAAGCTGCGTTATCGTTTTTTCTTTCTCGACGCTTCTCGCTCCGCGTCAGCTAAGAGAGCCCACGCGAGCTTGGCGTCCCGGTTGTGCACCCATAGAATTATATCCACCGGCAGCCCAGGAAGAGGCATGGGGCTTAGTTCGCAAGCGATACCGGCGGAGCGAAGCAGGCCACAAGCGAGTTCGGCCTGATCCCAGCGTTCGAAACGGTCCAACTCAATTCGATTATTGGGATCGACGTAACGCAACCCCGGATCATCATCACTAAAATTGTTGCCGGTCGCGCTCATAGTGCCTTCTTCCCTCCGTGCGCACCGCTGCTGTTGCCAGCTCAGGACTATATGGCCCTAGCAAAAAGCCTGGAGGTCTATGGTCATAGTGAGGAGAAGGATAGGCCGAATCAATCGAACAAAAACCGGGCAATTTTGTAATGCTTTCGATTTATTTGGGTTGCGGCTGCGAGTCTAATCGCGGGGTGGAACTCTAAGGCTACCTCGATTCCATCTTTTGGCGGATTGTTGAACTGCGTCCTCTACGCTAGCATGCTTCATCTCGCGGCAAGCAGCCCCGAGTGCGAAGAAAGCAGGAAAAGTATGGCGGTGGCACTGAACAGGAAGGGATTCGAACACGCGAAAGAACTCGTCAGCAGAAGAAAAGTGGTTATCGACGACCGGGACGCGTGGAGCGAACACCTGCCGTCCCATCGGCAAGAAAACGACTTCATCGACGCACAAGGGCTCGCGGAGTATGGAAAGTGGCATTTGGGAATCGACGATGAGGCGGACGAAGACACCAAACGAAGGTATAAATTTCCTTATGGTGACTTCGAAAAGGTTCACCGCTGCGCAGTGCTTTCCGCGGAGAGCCGGGCAGGACAATACAAGCACTTCGACATTGAGCGCGCGGCCGCACACCTGCATGGCATGATTGAGGAACTCAAGCAGAAGGTCGCCTGAGGTGCAATTTCCCCTCATGAGACGGCCAGACGAATGCCTCATCTGAATTGCCCGCGATCCCGCCTTCAGGCGGCTTTTGATTTGCATTGCGCGCAGTCGGCCGTGATCTCGTGCTTGTTGAGGCGCAAGTAGTTTTCGAAGGATTCCCACCAGCGGGGTTTCAGCAAAGCGACTCCGGATGCCGCCGTCTCCGCGCGGGCGACGGATTTGGGGCGCAGGGTCACCTTGCCGCTGCCCGGGGCGGGATCAGAGAATACTTCGCTGATCCGCCTGGGGAAAAGGTCGGCGGCGCTCACTGGGCGCTCTGCTGATAGGCCGCCGTCCTGGCGTGCCGAACTTGCTGGAGACGAACTTGCCGGAGCGGGAAGTGGTTCGTCGGCTGGAGTGACTATGCGGTCAGAGCCCTTCAGGTGCATCACCGGTTTCTCTTCCCAATATTGCTTATAGAGCTGTTCGTATTTCTTCCATTCATCTTCTGACTGCAACGATGTCTTATCGTATGGTGGAGAATTATTGATCTGCTGTCTGGTAACGCTCGCAGCAAGACCATCGTCGTCGGTTTCGTCGAGAGAGACGCTTTCCGCAGGAAGCAGGAAGGTTCCAGCTTCCAACCAGCCGCCGCTATCCACCACCAGATAGTGAATCTCCATCGTATCGTGATCAAAGATCAAGTCATCAACGTTGCCTAATTTCTCGCCGTCTGATCCGCGAACCGTGGCGCCACGCACATCGTGAATGTCGTCAGACACAAGCCGAATATTAAGACTGCCGCAGTGAGCCATTAGGTGCTCCTCTTCTCATAAAACAAATGATTGCAGGAATAAATGCTGTGGAGACGCGCAATCGATGCGAGCAATGCCCCGAGACTTATCCCAGCACAAAGAATGGGACGAATGCGAGACGAAATCAATTCGACAGGACGCCTAACCATGTCTACATCTTCGGGCGTAAATAGGGGCCCGGGTTCCTCAGGTCGGAATGCTTTTGGACGTCAATCTGGAAGCGCAAATGGCAGCGGGTAAGCAGTTCTTAGACGAGATTGGCAAACAAAACGACCGGTAACCACGGCCTGGGGTGACAGCGGTGTACTCATCCTAGACACGATTCTCTGTCTTGGGGCACGATGTGGACTTCCGTACCACCAGTTCGGGTTCGATCGTAAATTCCGATATGTACTTCGTTCGTCCCTCGATTCGGTCGAGCAGAATTCGAGCGGCTATCTCTCCCATTTTTTGCAGCGGTTGTCTTACTGTGGTGAGCGGTGGATTCATGTACCCGGCGCTCTGAATGTCATCGAAGCCTACAACTGAGACATCGTCCGGGACTCGCAGGCCGGCTTCCTGGAAAGCGTACATGGAACCGATGGCGGAGATGTCGTTGTAGGCGAACAGTGCGCTAAAAGGCTGCTTACGCGCAAGCAATTCCTTGGCAAAAGGATATCCGAGATTCGGCGTAGAATCACCGCCTTCGAGCTGTACGGTCAATTCTGGAATAATGGAAACCCCCAGATCCTTCGCGACCTCGCAGATCGCGTTCCAGCGGTCTTTGGAATCAGAACTCAAGGACGCGCCTTTCATGAAAGCAATTCTTCTATGGCCCAGTTCGACCAGATGCCCCAGCGCTAGCAAAGCGGCGCGGCGATGGTCCAGGATAATATTGGTCACGCCTTTGAGTTTGCGATGGCCCGCCACTGCCACAGTTGGAAGAGGCGGCTTCTCGGTCAAGAAAGTGTCTACGGTGATAAAACCCTCCACCCCACGTTGCCAAAGCATCGTCGAATAAGTCTCGAGCAATTTCTCGTCGTGACGGTGAGCCACCGTAAGAAAATGAAAATTATGCTCTCGGAGATAACGTTCAATGCCGCTCATGACGACCGAGCCATAAGCGTCGCCAATTTCCTCCAGAATCACGCCGATTGTGTAGGTGCGGTTCGCGCGCAGGGAACGTGCCAAGAAGTTCGGCCGATAGTTAAGTTCACTTGCAGCATTTAAGATGCGCCTTTTCGTCTGCTCTGGAACGGAGCGCGCAGCTGAAGAATTGTTGAGAACAGCCGACACGGTGCTCGCCGTAAGCCCGACGCGCTCAGCCACGGATTTCAGCGTGACCGCCGAATTCCTTCTCCCGCTGGATTTTTTCATCGGAATTTATTCGCCCCCGTCGGTAGGCCTAAAACCTATGCTGCGATCCGGCAGGTACGGAACGCGATTGTATCCCAGTCGTCAAGCCGGGCATTAAAAATTGATACGTGGGCGACCCCCTAGAATATCGATATTTTTGTCTTGACAATACAATGCGTTTAAGTCTAAAACCTTCGACAGCGTGGAATAGTATAGAAGTACTAGCTGGAAAGCTCGTAGAACAACGATATTCCTGATGTCCAGCGAAAATGGGACGCTGCGAGAAATTGAATACCACCACGGCTAGGGAGAGCTAGTCCGTCGAATTGAAAAACCACGACTAGAAAAGGGGACTCCATGATGAGTTTCATTCGCTGGACAATCACTTTTTGCTTTCTGCTGTTCGCGGCCGCGGCAGCGTTTCCGCAAAGTCGAAATACGGGTGAAATCCGTGGCACCGTTACGGCTGCGGGCGCTGTGGTGCCGGGTGCAAACGTCACTCTGAAGAATATTGATACCGGAGAGACAAAGGATTTCGTCACTAACAAGGACGGCATCTACGACACGGTTTCGACGCCGGCAGGAAACTACACCATCAGTTTTACGGCCAAGGGATTCAAGAAGCTGGTGCGCGGTCCTATCCCGCTGCAGGTGGACGTGATCACCGAGGATGCCAGCCTGGAAGTTGGCTCAGTCTCAGAGACGGTGACGGTCGAAGGCGGAGGCGCGCCGCTGGTGGAGACCGAAACCGGCCAGCAGGGTTCCGTTATGGATTTCAAAACCATATCAGAGCTGCCCCAGTCCGGGGGTGGCATCACCGGCGCAGACTGGGCTTCTTTCAACATCTATCTGCCGGGCGCTGGAGGTACTACAAACGGGCGGACCTCGCAGGCCGGGGGCGCCTGGAATGCTGGCGACGCGGTTTCCATCAACGGCAACCTGCCGAACTTCGGCAACTTCCTTCAAGACGGGGCCAGCACCTTACTCCCGGCTAGCTACAACAACGATGATGAGATCTTCGAGACCATTCAGGAAGTTCAGATCAACACCTCTTCCTTCTCGGCGCAATACGGCATGGGCGGAGTCATGTTCAACCAGATCAGCAAGAGTGGAACCAACGGTTGGCATGGATCCGGTTATGAGTTTTTCTCGCAGAACTTTCTAAATGCCAACACCTATTTCGGTGATCAGCAGCCTAAGTTGATTACAAACGCCCTGAACCCCACGGGCCCTCAAATTCCTAACCCAGCGGCGCAAGTGCCGTATTTGCGGTACGACCAGTTTGGCGCCTCCGTCGGCGGGCCTATTATCAAGAACAAGCTCTTTTTCTTCTTCGACATAGACAGGATCGTCAATAACACCGTGTACAACAACGGGACGAACAACTTCGCTACCGTTCCTACGGCCGCCATGGAGGCGGGTAATTTCATTGGCATGCAGCCCATTTATGACCCGCTCACCACAACGTGTCCTGCCGGTCCACCGACATGTGCAGCCGTGGGTCCGCTTAATCGCACGCAGTTCCCCGGCAACGTCATCCCGGCCAACCGGATCGACCCCGTGGCGAAGGCTATTATGGCTTCTATGTATGGCTGGCCCACCGCACCGCAAGGGGCAGGAACATGCGCGGCCCCTCCGTTCCAGAACGAGTGTACAAGCAACTTCTACAACGCGCCTAAAACTCCCGCCCCGGTTCACCGATATTTTGGGCGGTTGGACTATGACCTGAGCGCGAAGCACCGTATCATGTTCTCAATCAGCCAGAAGGATAATCCAGGGGTCGATAACGGCCTGTTCAACTGCCCGCTGAATTGCGGGAGCGGTGACGTGGATGGTTGGAACACGCAGGTCACCGAGACGTGGACGATCACGCCGACGATCGTCAACGAAATCCGGATGGGTTATACCAGGCAAGGCAACTGGTTCCAATCCGCGTCCCTCGGGTTGAACCCCGCAGCGGCCTTTGGCCTGCAAGGTACCCATTTCAACCAATTCCCCTTCATCGGCAACTCAAGCATTTATGGTCAATTCGGCGGCCCGGATAACGTAAGCGTCTTGTCGCCCGCCACGGACGCCATTTACATCGAGAACTCGTTTGACCCCTCCGATATGGTGACGCTGGTCAAGGGCAAGCACATTCTGCATTTCGGGATTGAGGTGTTGATGGCCGAGGGCAATACCACGGCCTGGGGCTCCAACAGCGCCGGCAACTACGGTTTTACCGGACAATACACTGCAGGCACACAAACCACCAACGGCGTAATAACGCTGAATACCGGAACCTCGGGCTCAGGTTTCGCGGATTTCCTGCTCGGCAACGTCGGTCAATGGTCCGCGAACAATCAGGGCCTGACGGGCATGCGGCTGAAGAGTCCGCAGGCCTTTGCTCAAGACGACTTGAAAATCAAGCCCAATTTCACCCTCAACGTCGGCTTGCGATGGGAGGGGAACACGGGCATGAGCGAAGTACAGAATAAACTTGGCGATTTCGACCAGAATCTCGTCAATACCACCGGCCCCTTCGCGGGCACCCTGGGCTCGATATGGATTGCCCCTCAGGATAACCGAACGACCTTGCAGAAGCCGGTTTGGAACATTTTCCTCCCTCGGGTAGGTTTTGCCTGGTCCGTCAAGAACGATACCGTCTTCCGAGGCGGTGTAGGGTTCTACGCCTATAACTACAGCATGGATCTCTATGGCGGTGAGGGTGGTGCGCAAATGGGCTTCGGCGCCACCTCTCAGGGCAACATCAGCGACCCTCTCAGCGCCACCGGGGACATCGGCTGGATTTCCGGCACCGGCAATACTTCCCCGCTCTATTTACGCTCGAGCGCCCAGATGATGGCCAACGCCCTGCCTTACATTCAGGGTTCGAAGAACCCGGCGTCCTACACCACCAATCCCGTCTTTAGTCCACCTTATGAACCCTATGACATCAAGCCGGGAGAGATCTGGGAATGGAACCTCTCCGTCGAACACCAGTTCGCGAGGGACTTTGCGGTGTCGGCTGCTTACGTCGGCAGTCACGGGATGAATCTGCAATACAAAACCGACGCGAACCAAATCACCAACCCGGGCCTGTTGGCGTCGAACGATATATCGGGGTGTAACGGGGCAACACCCGCAACACCTTTATCAAGCACGAACCCCCTCACCCCTCCTTGCGCGCGTCCATATCCGGCGTTTGGAAGCCTTTCTGGCTCAAGCTTCAACAGCATCTCCAACTACAATTCATTGCAACTTGACGTGCGGAAGCGTTATACCTACGGACTGACCTTCGATGTGAACTATGCCTGGTCGCATTTCCTGGACGACCAGGACTCGGCCGGATGGGGAAGTACCGCCGGGGCTCAGGTTTGGCAAATCGGAAACAACCCATCCGCTAACTACGGCAACTCGAACTTCGACATTCCGCAAGCGCTCAAAGGGACAGCGGTATACGAGTTGCCGTTTGGCATGGGCAAGCCCTTTATGAACAACAATGTTATCACTGACGCTGTGCTTGGCGGATGGCGCCTGTCGGGGACGTTTATCTATCAGAGCGGCACTCCCTTCACGGTGCAGGACTCCGGTGATAACGACTATTCGCAGGCCGGCACCGCGTTTGCCAACCCCATTGCAGGTGTCTCCCCCTGGTCAGGCACCTGCTCCAATGGCGCGAGAACACACACGGTGACCTGCTGGTTCAACCCTGCAGCCTTTGAGACCCCAGCCGTGCAGGGCAACGGGTCGTTCGGGTATGGACGCAGAAACACGCTCTTCGGGCCAAAACTGTCGGACATTAACCTGTCTCTGGCGAAGACCTGGCATTACAGGGAACGAGCAGGGCTCACGCTTCGCGCAGACTTCGTTAACGTCATGAACCATCCGAGCTTCTCACTACCGGACACTGGCGGACCTAACGGCAATCCTGACGTGAGTAATTCGGGCGTGGCCAACATCACGCAACTCGCGAACGGGCCACGTACGATCCAACTGGGCGCGCGGGTATTCTTCTAACGGCGCTCGCGTAACCGAAGGAGGACGGCGGCACGCCGCCGTCCTCATGTTTGTGTGGGAGGAACGAAAGAACCACGACTCGTCCGCCGTACAATCGTGACATGAGGTCAAGGAATTTAGTTGTTTCGCCCTGGGTCATCCTCTTTGTTGGATTACTTTCGGCGTTCTCTCAAACCAACCCCGGCCGGCAGCAGGAAATCGAATCGCACACCCGCAAGGCTGCGGAATACTTGAAGGAGAACAGACCCGACCTGGCGGTGCCGGAATTTCGAGCTATTGTTGCCCTCGATCCCAAAAATGTAGACGCGCGCGGCAACATCGGGGTACTGCTTTTCTTTCAGGGAGATTATACGAATGCGGTTCCAGAGCTCCGGGAGGCGCTGAAGCTACGGCCTACCTTATCTAAGATTCAGGCTCTTCTAGGCATCGCCGAAAAGCGGACGGGAAATTTGAAGGCCTCCGAGAGCGATCTGGAGGAAGCATTTCCAAAAGTGCAAGACGAGAAGATCCGGATTGAGACTGGCATGGAACTGATCGAAATCTACTCCGGAACGGAGAATCTGGATAAAGCTGCGGCCGTGGTGAGCGATCTCAGGAAGTTGGATCCCACGAACGAAGCTGTTCTTTACACTTCCTACCGGATCTATTCGGATCTTGCCGCTGAATCTTTACTCAGTCTATCTGTAGTGAATCCGAATTCCGCCCGCATGCAGCAAGCGATGGCGCACGAACTGGCAAAGCGCGGGAGCACCGCGGAAGCGATCGAGCACTACCGGGCTGCGCTCAAGATTGACCCCAAGCTTCCCGGATTACATTTTGAGCTTGCAGACATGCTCAGGACTTTGTCGACTCCACAAGGGCAGCAGGAAGCGGAAAAAGAGTACGAGGCCGCATTGGAGGTGAATCCCTCCGACGGGCAGGCTGAATGCAGGCTGGGCGATATCGCTCTTCAAAAGGATGATGTAAAAGAAGCGAGCCGGCGTTACAGCCGAGCGTTGCAATTGCGGCCCAACGATCCCGAAGCGAACATCGGCATGGCAAAGGTTTTTATGACAATGGATCAGCCGCGAAAAGCCGAGCCGCTACTGCAGCAAGCTTTGAAGCTCGATCCCACGAGCGTTCTGGCGCACTTCCGCTTAAGTGCTGTGTATCGGCAGACGGGACGGCCAGCGGACGCCAAGCACGAACTGGAGGAGTACCAGAAATATAAGGAGATGAAGGAAAAACTCCGGACCATCTATAGCGACTTGCATCAGGAGCAAGGTACGGACGAGCACCAGGATGCTGATCCGAAACAGTAGTCGACACCGGCGCTTCATTCGAATGAGAGCACTTTTGGCAGCGGCAATATTAGCGTCGGTTGTCCCCCTGTTCGCGAGTTCGTATTACTCCGCCCGACTAGACGATCCGAGAGCAATTTATCTGACGCAGGGTAGTTTTTCCGTGAAGGGTGACGGAGTCGCCGATGATTCCGCTGCCTTGCAGCAGGCCATCAACACGGTTCAGGAAAAGACGAATCAAGGAATTTTATTCATTCCCGCTGGCCGTTATCGCCTGACCAAGACAATCTTTATCTGGCCCGGAATTCGCTTGATCGGATTTGGAAGTGCGCGGCCCACGTTTGTGCTAGCTGCAGATACTCCGGGTTTCCAGCAAGGGCCTGCGTATATGGTGTTCTTCGCGGGATCTCGGCCTCGAGCCAACCAGCCTCCGCCGGATGCCAACCCGGGAACTTTCTATTCCGCAATCAGCAATATCGATATCCAAATTCAAGATGGAAATCCCGGTGCCGTCGGCGTCCGCGCGCACTATGCTCAACATTGCTTTCTGGCGCATATGGATTTCCATATCGGTTCGGGACTAGCGGGAATTCACGATGGCGGCAACGTCGCTCAAGATTTGCATTTTTATGGAGGCCAGTACGGCATCTGGACCCGCAAGCCTTCTCCGGGATGGCAATTTACCCTGATCGACGTCAGTTTTGAGGGTCAGCGCGAAGCAGCCATCAGAGAGCATGAAGCCGGGCTCACGTTGATCCGTCCACAGTTCAAAAATGTTCCCACGGCGATCTCCATCGATCCTCAATACTCAGAAGAGCTCTGGATAAAAGATGGGCGCATGGAAAATATCAGCGGACCGGCCGTCATCATCAGCAATGAGAATAGTGCTCGGACTGAGATCAACATGGAGAATGTTGTCTGCAGGAAAGTTCCTGTGTTTGCGGCTTACCGCGAGAGCGGAAAGCGCGTGCCGGCTCCGGCCGAGATATATGCGGTCAAGACTTTTTCTCATGGACTTCAATATCAGGACATTGGCTCTGTACCGCCGATTCGAGATGTTTACGAGACAACTGTTTTGAGTGCCTCACCGGCTCCAGTAAAGTCTGACATTCTCGATCTGCCGCCAATCGACACCTGGGTCAATATTCGTACTCTAGGCGCCAAAGGCGATGGCACGAGCGACGACACTGACGCGCTAAGGAATGCCATCGCTCATCACCGCACGATTTATCTGCCCTCGGGTCAATATCGCGTAACTGACACAATCACGCTTCGGCCGGATACGGTTCTCGTCGGATTACATCCCAGCGTCACACGAATCTTGCTTGCCGATTCAACTCCCGCTTTCCAAGGCGTTGGCGGTCCAAAACCGCTGCTGGAAACTCCGACAGGAGGGACGAATATTGTGACCGGCATCGGCCTCTACACCAATGGGATCAATCCTAGAGCGTTGGCGGCGAAGTGGATGTCCGGCACGGATTCAATGATGAACGATGTTCGCTTTCTCGGGGGGCACGGCACGATCGATCCTAACGCTACTGCGGAAGAGGCGCACAAGCTATGGAAGCAAATCTATAACGATAACCATACGGCTGATTCCAATCCGAACCGCCGCTGGGACAGCCAATATCCCAGCCTGTGGATCACCGGCGGCGGAACCTTCGTTGACATTTGGACGCCCAGCACTTTCGCCCAAGCGGGGCTGTACATCTCGAACACCTCGACCGGCGGACGGATTTACGAACTCTCGAGCGAGCATCATGTTCGCAACGAAGTAGTTCTGGACCACGCTTCTAACTGGCAGATCTATGCCTTGCAGACGGAAGAGGAGCGTGGCGAAGGCGGATTCGCTCTCCCTCTCGACATTCGCAACTCCAGAAACATCACCTTCGCGAACTTGCATATGTATCGGGTGGTGAGCAGCTCTCAGCCGTTCAAATACGCGGTTACCGTTACAAACTCCAGCGATATACGATTTCGCAACTTGCATTGCTACAGCGACAGCAAAGTTTCTTTCGATAGCGCGATCTACGATCAGACTCACAACATTGAGATACGTCAACGCGAATTTTCCTGGCTGACGATCACGGGAGTTCCGCCTGCAGCTCAGGTAAGCCATCCGTCTCCGGTCCTCGCAGAAGGTGCGAAAGTAGAGAAAGTAGGAGGCAATTTCTTCAATATCTCTGGCGGAGCCGTGGACCAAGCCGGAAATGTTTACTTCGTCGATGCAAAATGGCAGACCATTTACAGATGGTCAGCCACGACGCGGCAACTATCGAAAGTTCGCGACAATCCGCTCGATCCTGTTCAACTGTTTTTCGATAAAGTTGGGAACTTGATCGTTGTTTCCTATGCAGGCACGGGAACGGTATACGCATTCAGGCCAGACAGTACCGACAACGATATTACTTTGCTGAAAGCTGTTCCGAGCAAGCCGCGCTCGGGGATGACGCCCGTCCTTCCTGTAGATTACTGGCGAAATGAAAATGATTTCATGGAAACAATTCCGGTAAAGCAGCCCTATCAATACATCTCTCCGGATGGAACAACATTCCTTCCAGCGGGCGAGGACTTTGTGGCCGGAGAGCTCTATTATGGCTCGAAGTTGAACAACACGCTGCGAGCTTTTGGTTTTGCTCCGGCTGTGGCGGGCCAGCCTTTCTACGTAACCGATGAGAACGGAGAGAAAACTTATTCTGCCAGCATTGGCGATGATGGAACAATCTCGAACTTAAAGCTATTCGCCGAACGGGGCGGAGAGAGCGTTACGTGGGATGAGAAAGGGAATGTCTACATCGCGGCGGGCCAGGTGTACGTTTACAGTCCAGCGGGCAAACTGATCGATACAATCGAGATTCCAGAGCGGCCATCGCAACTTTTGTTTGGGGGTAGCGATGCTAAAACCTTGTTTGTGTTGGCGCGCAGTTCCCTATACGCGATTCAAACCCGCTACAAAGGACACTAAAGGCAAACAATTTTGCAGGAGGGTGATGGTGACACAGCAAACCTCGCGACGGAATTTTCTGGGACTTTCAGCTCTGGGCCTGGCTGCGGCAGTTGCTCCCGGCGATCTGCTTCAGCCAGCAGCCGCAGCGAGCGATATCGCAAATGAACCCTCACGTATCGGCTCCGAGATTTCCGTCTGGGTCACCTCTGGCGACCAACGATTTGCCGTCGCTCCCAAGGCAACGTGGCGCGCCGCTGCGTCCGCGCCCGCCACCGATCAACTGCACCTCGACCCGGGCACAAAGTTTCAGGAGATCCTCGGCTTTGGTGGCGCCTTCACTGACGCCGCGTGTTACACCTTCAATCGCCTTGCGCCTGCTGCGCGGCAACAACTATTCCACGAGCTGTTCCACCCCTCCGAGATGGGACTAAGTACTGGCCGCATCTGCGTAGGAGCGAGCGATTATTCAACCAAACTCTATAGCTATGACGATGGCGAAGCCGATCCCGATCTCACCCATTTCTCCATCACACACGATCGCGAATACATTCTTCCGATGTTGTGCGAGGCACGAAAGGCGAATCCCGATCTATTTTTCTTTTCGACTCCCTGGAGTCCGCCCGGCTGGATGAAGTTCAACGGCTCGATGTTGGGTGGATCGATGCGCAAGTTTTATTTGCCGGTCTATGCAAAGTATTACCTGAAATTTCTACAGGCGTATGCAGCCGAAGGTGTATCCATACAGGCGCTGACCTCACAGAACGAACTGGACACCGATCAGGATGGCCGAATGCCAGCCTGCCTTTGGGGACAGGAGTATGAAATCCAGTTTATTCGCGATCACCTGGGCCCGCTATTGGAGTCGAGCGGGCAGGCCACAAAAATCTGGACATTGGATCACAATTACAATTTGTGGGGCCGGGTCGTAGACACATTAGAAGACGAAAAGCTCCGCAAATACTCGAATACGGTTGCCTGGCATGGATACGCCGGCACGCCAGACATGATGAGCAGGGCACACGAAGCTTTTCCGGAAGCCGGGATGCATTGGACTGAAGGTGGCCCAGACTACACGGACCCACGTTATCTGACTGATTGGTGCAAGTGGAGCGGAATTTTCAGTGATGTGCTAAATAACTGGTGCAGCTCAATTACGTCGTGGAATTTGGCTCTTGACGAGCATGGGCGCCCGAACATCGGACCGTTTCATTGCGGAGGCGTGGTCACCATTAATTCGGAGAACAATGAGGTCAGCCGGAGCGGGCAATACTGGACGTTTGCGCATTACTCACGCGTAATCCGGCGAGGCGCTCGCCGGTTTGGTTCGCGCAGCACGGCCGCTGATATGAAGCATGTTGCGCTGGAAAATCCGGACGGCCAGCAGGTGCTGGTATTGACCAATCCCGGAACTGCGAGAGTAATCGAATTGCAGCTCGCGAATATGTCGGCATCGGTTTCATTAAACGCAGATTCAGTGACTACCTTAGCGTGGAGATAGTTCTCTCCCAGCTAAAGCGGTCGCGAACTACTAATTCTCTTTGCTCGGCTCGCGAAAAACTTTCTCGAGCATGGTCGCGACGAGGGTAAACATAGCCATGCATCCCGCCAATGGAACCAGCAAACCGGCGTGCAGGCTTCCGGTTCTTGTAGACGTCAATCCCACGAACCAGGGCATGGTAGCGCCTCCAAATCCCGCAAGTGCGAACATGATGGACGCGATTCGCCTCGATCTTTCGCCAAATGCCTTCACCAGCCACGCCACTAGAACAGGAAAAATCGAAGCAAAGCCCAGGCCCGCAACGGCGACGCAAGTGGCGATAGTGGCGAACGTCCTCGCTTGCAGCAGAAGGCCGGTGCCGGCCATCGAGAGAATTAAGCCACTCGCCAGAAGCATGCGTTCGTTATGTCGCAAGGGAAGGAGCGGAACCATGGCGCGGCCGCCGAAGAGACCTCCCCAAAAAAACATGGGAGTCAAAGCCCAAAAGTCGCCCGCACCAACATGCATTCTTTTCGTGAGTGACGCGACCCAGCCAGCGACTGAGTTTTCGCATCCGACATAGAGAAAAAATAATGCAGCCAGGCTCACCGTACTTCTCAGGCTGATGACCTGGCGTACGGGCATTGGTTTGTCGTGATCCTCACCTGCCCGAGGCTCAAGATTCATCCGCATCAAAATGAGAGCCGTGAGTAACGAGCACGCTGAGATCGCATAAAGAAGCCATAGGGTCGCTCCGTGCCGTTGCGCAATCATCACTGATGGAGAACTCGCAATTGCGCCGATTCCCCACATCACGTTCAGGATGCTGAGCGCGGCCACTCGACGGGACCTTGAAACTTCTGCCACCCACAAGTTGGTGGCGGAAAGAGCCTGCCCCAATCCACAACCGAACAAAACAGTGGCAGCCAGGCAGGCAATATTGCTACCTAGATTCAAGCCCGCCACGCCCGCTGCGATCAGGCTGAAGCCGCACACAAGAGTATGTCGGTATCCTCGTCGGAGCAACGAACCGAGCGATGAGACGCCCAGCATCGAGCCGCAAAACTGGGCGCTGAAAAATAGCCCGGCACGCTGATCGCTTAGAGTCCAGCGGCCAATGAGTATCGGCAGCATAGGACCCAACAGCGTGGTCACAATGCCCATCAGAACGAATCCGCCGTGTAACACAAGAGATGCTGACGAAGGGACGGGGCGCGCGGTGGATCGGGTTTGGATCGAGTTCATGCTGAAAGGCATTATGCCTCAGTGCTGCCCATGACAACTGCGCAGGCACGCGAGCACCGGATGTAAAGATAGCAATCCAGCGGCAGATGATTTGGCCCGAGCCATGGTCGATGTTGCCGTCCGGAGAACTGGCGAGAGTGGGGGATTGGTTTTCGAGAACCGTGACATCCGGGCGATAGTCGAGTCGCTTCATCCCACACGGGAGGGAGCTTATTGCGGCGATGAATCAACCCTCACATAATGAAGCAGGCAGAAGAAGAATTCCACGTGCGCCGTCAGGTACAATTCGTTGGGCAGTTCAATGTCGCCGCTCTGACAGAGCGCGCCGTCTGTGAAACGACTACAGATATTTCTGAGCTTTCAGGCAAAGCGACCCGGTGCAATCCTAAGACTTGTGCGTAGAGGAGCCAATCAAAATGGACATGACGCGCAGACAATTCGCCCTGTCTATCGCAGCTGCCGCGACCCTGCGGCCCTCCTTGTTCGAGCCGCTTTCCCCATCAGGAATTCCCCGCGGCGTGGTTCCCGGCCGAGTCACCTGGGCGCATGATCCGGCGGCCGTGACCTGGGATGGCACAGGTTCGTGGTGGACCGATGCCAACAATGACCAGTCTGTAATTGACCGCATGGTTTCCCGGTCTATTTGCGGTCTTACAAATCAAAAAAGCGATGCCCAGGCATGGACCTCCGTTTTTCACTATTACAATCAGACTCACGGCCGCGGCAAAGCCGGATATAAAGCTGAGGAGAAGATTGCGATCAAGGCGAACCTGAACAATACAACGGATCATGGCACGATCGAACGCCTGAACTCCTCGCCGCATTTGATCCTTTCGCTCGTCCGACAGTTGACCGGCCCGGGACGAGTGCCGGAATCATCAATCACTGTCTTCGATTCCAGCCGGTTCATCCCGGGCAATCTCTACGATAAGATTCACCATGAATTTCCCGGCATCGTATTCGTGGACCATATCGGAGGCGATGGACGGCTAAAGGCCGAATTCAAACCCAACGCGATTCCTTTCTCAATTGACAGTAACAACGCTAAGGGACTCGATACCACAGTCGTTGAAGCGACCTACTTAATTGATGCGGCAGTGTTGAGAGCGCATGTGAGTTCAGGCGTGACACTTTGCGCGAAGAATCTGTTCGGCGCTACGAGTATCAATCCCGACTGGCACAAGAATGCGCACGATGGTTTCCAGCACAAGAAAGATGGTTCGGCGAGTTATGCCGCATTCACCGATTTTCTGGGTCATAAGGATCTCGGCGAGAAAACCATCCTCTTTATGATTGATGGGCTCTATGGAAACGACAACGTGGATGGTCCACCTCACCGTAAGTGGAAGATGGCGCCGTTCAACGATGCCTGGCCGAACAGCATTTTCATGTCGTTGGATGGCGTAGCGATCGATTCCGTCGGCTTCGATTTTCTCACGTCGGAATGGCCCGATCTTCCGGATATCGCGAATGCCGATAACTACCTGCGCGAATCTGCCTTGGCGAATGACCCGCCTTCGAAGACTTTCTATGATCCTGAACGCGACGGCATCCGATGCCGCAGCCTTGGCGTACACGAACATTGGAATAATGGGACAGACAAGAAGTACTCGCGCAATCTCGGAAAAGCGCGCGGGATCGAGCTTTTCCAGGTTTGAAGTTCGGAGTTGCGGAACTTCAAATAGATTCTCGGTACTCAGGGAGGCAGCGAGAAGGATGAGCCGGAGAGCGTTTTGCTTATTGGTAGCGGCATGCTTCGTAGCGGTATCGATGCTCCCGGCAACTGCGTCTTCCCAATCATTCCCGAGCCAATATAAAGGCTCACCTTTTCACGACGGCCGCTATAGCGGCGGTCCACAAAAAATACCAGGCGAGGTCTTGTGCGCTTACTATGACTTGGGCGGCGAAGGAGTTGCGTATCATGACAGCGATCCGCAGAATCATGGCAGCGGAGAGTTGAATCCGGCTGATGGGACCTACCTCAATGAATTTCGCATCCATGAGGGAGTGGATATTTCCTACACGAAGTTCAAGCGGAAGCCGAACCCGGTTGACGACAACCCCTTCGACAAGATCGTGCCCCCTGCAGATCTGCTTTATGTTGGCTGGACCGAGCCGGGAGAGTGGTTCAACGTAATGGTAGATGTGGCGCGCTCAGGAACATACACAGCCGATTTCCTTTACACATCGAATCGCGGCGGAACAATATCACTCGATGTGAATGGCAAGGACGCGACCGGACCTCTGCAGATCGCTGCAACCAATGATCCGGCTGATCCGGTTGCCTGGCGGCAATGGCACCACTGGAATCTCGCTTCGCAACTCTTAAAACTCCGCCTGAGCAAAGGGAAAAATGTTCTCACCGTACACATACTGACGCTCGGCAATATGAATTTAGCGTATTTCGATTTCAAACAGATCCACGAATGACATCGTATTAAATCGCAGAATACGCAAAATGGCTTCGTCCAGGAAGCTTGGTCGCCTGTGCAGCTCGTAGCTTTCGAAAAATCCGGCAAGCACATTACGAGGAAGTGAGAACAATGTCTTCACATTTTTCGCGCCGAGAATTTATTGACGGTGCTGGCGCGTTGGCTGCCTCATCCATTTTCCCGACCGCAGTGTTTCCTGACGTGACTTCCGTCAACGCCAGTGAACGATTGAAACCTGAACGATTGAAGCCTGAAGAGCTGCGGAACAAACTTCAGGGTGTGATTGCGTTTCCAATCACTCCGCTAAAGCCGGATCTGTCCTTGGATATTCCCGGACTCCGAAAAAATCTACAGCGCCTCCTCGAAACTCCAATTGCTGCGATTGTCGCTGCGGGAGGGACCGGCGAAATGTATTCACTCACCCCTGGCGAGCATTTGGAAGTCGTAAGGACAACGGTGGAAGAAGTGCATGGCCGCATTCCGGTCATCGCTGGTACAGGATTCAACGTTCCCGTAGCTATCGAGTTGGCTCAGCAATCAGCGCGGGCAGGGGCCGATGCCATCCTGGCTTTGCCGCCGTATTATCCCAATGCCGACGAGGAGGGTCTGGCCAATTACTATGCGGAGATCGGTCGTGCCACTTCGTTAGGGCTGCTCGTTTACAGCCGCGACTGGGTGAACCCGAGCCCGGCATGGGTTGAACAACTGGCAGAACGTGTTCCCACGCTGGCGTGTTGGAAAGACGGCCAGGGCGACTTGCGGCGATATCAGCAGATTATCAACCGCGTTGGCGATCGGCTGCATTGGATTGGCGGAGCGGGCGACGATTGTGTGCCCGGGTACTACAGCATCGGCATTCGCTGCTACACCTCGAGCATTGCAACGGTGGCTCCAAAGCTTTCCTTGAAACTTCATGAGACTGCTTCCGCGGGTGATTCTGCAGCCTTGATGCGGCTGATGAACACTTACGTGCTCCCTCTCTATGAACTTCGTGCGCGCCGAAAGGGATACGAGGTTTCTGTCATGAAGGAAATGATGAACGCCCTTGGCTTCGCCGCGGGTCCAGTGCGCCCGCCGCTTCCGCAGCTTCGCCCCGAGGATGTGGCCCAGGTGAAAGTCATATTGGAACGCTGGAAGCCCTTTCTTACATAAACCGGATGGGCCGATGAAGAACTCTCGCCTGCTTGGCGCATTTACGATTGTCGAGTTTACGATTCTCGCTCTCTCTCTTTTCGCCGCATGCCAGAATCCTCCTCCACAGGCCGCACAGTCCGCCGACGAACTTGCCGCCGCCGGAAGCCAGCCCGACGATCCCGGTCCGCTTGCCACCGATCTTTCTCCGCGCTTGAAGGGCCGCGACATCCTCAAAGCCATGAAGAAAGTTGCGGACTGGCAGTTGTATGAGGCGGAAGGCAAGTACAACATCCAGTGGACCTACGCCGCTCTCTACGACGGTTTTCTCGCTGCCTCGAAGGCTACCGGCGACCAGCGTTACCGTAACCGTGTACTTCAGGTCGCCGAGCAGAACCAATGGAACCTCGGCCCGCGCTCGGGTCACGCCGACGACGAAGCCATCGGCCGCACATATCTCGCGTTCTACGCCGAGACGCATGACCCGCAGATGTTGGCGCCCACGCGCGAAGCCCTGAACCAAGTCCTCGCCCAACCCGACAATCCCCAGAGCCTCCTCTGGTGGTGGTGCGATGCCCTGTATATGGCTGCTCCGGTTCTCGCTCAACTCACCCACGCCACGGGCGACCCGCGCTACGTCGACTTCATGAATCATGAGTGGGACCTGACCACCGCGGCCCTCTATGATCCTGCCGAGCATCTCTACTATCGCGATGAACGCTTCCTGACTATGCGTGAACCGAATGGCCGCAAGGTCTTCTGGTCGCGCGGCAACGGCTGGGTTCTCGCCGCTCTTGCTCTCGTGATCCAGAGGCTGCCTGATGACTCGCCTCTGCGCAAAAAGTACATCGCTCTTTATCGCGTCATGGCCGAGCGCATCGCGGCGCTTCAGCCCTCCGACGGCCTATGGCGCGCCAGCCTGCTCGACCCCGACGCCTACCCCGCTCCGGAGATCTCGAGCACAGCCTTCTTCACTTACGCCATCGCATGGGGCATCCATGAGCACATCCTGGACCGCAAGAAATATCTTCCCGTGGTCAAGCAGTCTTGGCGCGGCATGCTGACGCATATCTATGACAGCGGACGCCTCGGCAATATCCAGCCCATCGGCGCCGAGCCGGGCAAATACAAGCCGTCGTCCAGCTATGTTTACGGAGTGGGGGCATTTCTGATGGCAGGCTCCGAGCTATGCGAAATCACAGGCGGTGCAAGACCGAGTGCCCACAACTACGAATGAGTGGTCGGCTAAACGGAAGTTCGTCACGAAAACGATTCAACTCACCGTCACGCTTGCTAATGCCATTACAATTCCCGTGTGAACATTCGCGATAAACGGACGGTCGGCGAGCAGGCCAAGTCGGGGTTACGCCTTGCCGGATGGGTCTTGCTGACGCTGGCATTCATCTATGTGCTGCTTTTATGCGCGGGCTTTCTTATTGGAAAAGCCGGATACAATCAACCGATTTATCGAGTTGTCGGGGCGGGTGGTCTGCTTGGCATGTCGATAGTAATGTATGCCACTGTTCGGCACTGGGTGGGATGGTTCCTTGGCGCATTGGGGTACCTAGCGTTGAAGACGGTGTTTGCGCTTCTGCTCGGATCGTCCCTCGTTCGACCACGGCTGTGGTTCATTGAGTTTGCGCTGCTGCTGGGATTTGCTGTTCTGCTCTGCGCTCGGTACCTAAGCCGGAAACCGCACAAGATAGAAGCAGCGGCACTCGTGGGCTTGGTGCTTGCGCTCAGCTTCACTCTGGTGCGCGATTCTAATACTCCCGTTCTCTTTGGAGTGGCCGTTCTGGCGGTTGTTCAGATTGCGTATGGAAGGAAACGCGGAACATCGACATTAAACGCGGGATAGTTGACGCAAGCACCGCCAGTCCCAACCGAGAAGACTCAACTCACCGTCACGCGTAATCCTGTCGCATGGGGAACAGTAACGGAGCACTTGCCCTGTTTCAACGACTCCGTCTTCGTTGACGTTGTGATGTGCGCTTCGCGGCTGTCCAGTGCCGGTGCGTGTAATGTCTCGCCTTGCACCGTTCCGCTCGCGTCGCTACCAAAGTCGAGTTCCACCTCAACGTCTGCTGCCGCGTCCTTGTTCAGAATGATCACCGATGTGTGCCCGCCGGACAGTTTTGCGGCATAGGCCGTTGCATTCACTCCCGCATCCTGCAGCTTGGTCGAAAACTCGGTCTTTAACAGTGTTCCGCCGCTGAACGAACCTGCAAACTTGAGCCCATACGCGACGGGCTCCAACACATAGTCCGAACCAAATGTCCCGATCGGTGTATAGAAAGGATGCGGATGCGCGGCAATCTGTTCGGGAGTTTCGCCCTTCGCTTCGAGAAGCGTGTCGCCGGGCAGAGATCCGCCAACGGAATTGGCCACGGACTTGCCCGTACCACCGTGCAGATTGACGCCGGAATAATCGTTGCTGGCCAACAGCAGCGAATAGTCGGCAGACCAAAGCGCAGCGGCAAACACATCGGAGACGCCCGGCTTGCCTCCGCGATAGCACGTGTTGCCTTCGGTCATGCGTACGCGTGCACTCATCTTGCTGGCGGCAGCCGATGCGATGTTCGCCGCATTCTGGACCCTTTGCATCGTCGCCGGTTTCAGCAGGTTCGGAATGTTGACGTCGGGATTCGTCGCCGGTCCGCCAAAGTAATAATGATGGGTGAGCGTCGTTACATGGGGCGGGGATTGTATGGAAGGCCACTCATCAGCAATCTCACTCAGCCATGACACTTTGCTCGCAACGTCCGGCATGCCGAACTTTGCGGTGGGCACTCGAGCTGTGATGGCGCGCGCAAGAGTGAGCCATTCTTGCAGGTATGTCTTGGCCGACCATGTCTTTGGATCGCGCAAATGCCGGTCAAATAGATCCGCCTCGTTTCCGACCTGGAAATACTGAAGGCGGTCGCCCAGCGTCTCGGCTACAAAGACCGCTTCCTCGGCGGCGCGTGCCGGTGTATTCGTGCCCATCCCGATGCCGTAGATGCAATTCCAACCCGTGGCTTGGAGAAACTCCGCCAGGTTCCTGACTGCCTCGCCTGTCACCGCGTAATACCGGGCCTTCGGCTCGCCCGTGACCTCTCGAACTTCGGGGTGCTCTGGTTCGGAAGAGTCAGGCTTAGGTTTCCAGTAAGCGAACTCGCTGGTATTGCCCCCAAGGCGCAGAACGCCGCTTGACGAGAGCGCTTTGAACTCGCGAATCAAGCTGCCGTTCTGCGCCGAAAAGAAACTGGGATCCGCGAGTTGCTGCACCTCATAAGACAAACCGACAAAGTCGATCGGCATATGAGGACCCGTTGCTTCCCCCGGGATGCCAAGGACGACCCGGATCTTACTTTGGCCGAACAGGTGAAGACGTGTTGAAGCGATGGTGCAGGCTGTCGTGGCAAGGAATTTTCGTCGTGTGAGCATCGGATCTCTCGATTCATTGCTGCTGCGCGTGGAAGGCCGCTGTTTTCGGCAAGGTAAGAATACGACACGTTGTGCGAGTTCCGCTGGCCTATTCTGTTGCGTCCCGCGTTTGATCAGTGCCTGCCCGCTGGTGTCCGGCGCGATCTCTTTATGGCGGAATTCGATGCCTCTGCTTCGGCGACGCGCCGGGGTACAGTTGCGATAAGGTTCGTGCCGATAAGACTCCGCATTGCTGCTGTGTGAAAGGGCCCCCCGGAGGGGACAGTGTTTGGCTCCGATCGCCGCCAATCTCTTTTCAGGGATGGTCTGGATACCTCCCAGAATGCTGATTCCGATGTGACCTGAGGCGAGGTACTGCTTCACCGTTAATGGACGCGAGAAGCGGCTCTCCTTCGTCGCTACGCAAACAAAGTAAACCTCGAAAATAATCTCCTTCGCAAAGCACGTCGGAGCCTAGCCTACTTATGAGTTGAGAGCCGCGATCGTTGATCGCATAGCACCCCGAAGCCATACGTGTCGCGAGTCGGTGTTGAGCCTTGGATGCCAGGCCATGAGGAAATGAAACGCATGCAATTCTTGCGGTGCTTTCACGAGCCGCAACCTGCGATCGTTTTTGATAACTGATGTCATGCCGCTAGTTAGCGTAAGGACCAGTTCCGTGCCGGGAAGGCATTGCAGCGCCACGCCGAAGTAAGGCGCCCGAATACAAGAACTGCGTTTTACACCGACAGCCGCCAGTTGCTTGTCTGGAATTGTTTGCACGCCCTCATAGGTGGCAACCACAATGTGGCTCGCGGCCAGGTATTGCTTGAGTCGCAGCCGGTCGCCAAATCGGCTCTCGCGCGCCACGGCGCAAATCCAATCCTCCTTGTAGAGCCTCTCCGACTGAAAGTGCACCGGCAGGAGACCGTCATCAATGTGGAGAACAACATCGAGTTGCCCGTGTTCCACGAGTTCTGCGATGCCGCTCCGCCAGGGCCAGAATTCAAACTGCACTTGATAGCGTCCGTTCGCGTACTGCCGGCACAAGCGCGGCAGCACGACGGTGCAAACATTATCTGGGCCTGAGATGCGGAAATGGCTTTTCTCGCGCATGGGATCAAACAGAGCGGGCGCAACCAGATTCTCCATTCTGGGTAGAAGTCCCTCAAGCTCGTCAAGAATCTTTCGACCCCGCAAAGTGAGTTCGAAGCCGTGAGGCGATCGAACCAAAAGATCATCCTGAAACATCGCACGTGCCCGTTGCAGCGCCCGGCTCACGGCGGGCTGACTGAGTAATAGTCGGGATGCTGCAGCGGTGATGCTTTTCTCCTCGGCAATCGCAGCAAACGTAATCAGGAGATTCAAATCAGCCTGACGTAATTTCTCTAGACGCATGGACATCATGCTTATTATGCATGATCCGCATGCCGATGCCCGCTCATCTGTAGCTGTGTAAGTCGATAGAGTGCACAGACGGAGAATTCAATGCCACGAGAAAACGGTTTCGAGAATGAGCGGGTCGTGATCATTGGTGGATCGTCGGGAATTGGTTTGGCCGTCGCCGGAGAGGCGGCCTCGCAGGGAGCCGAGGTCGTCATCATCTCCAGCAACGCAGAACGAGTTCAGGAAGCGATTCAATCTATCGGAGGAAAAGCGCGGGGACAGGCGGTTGACGTCTCCGACGAAAAAGCTGTGGAAAGCTTCTTCACGAACCTTGGCGCCTTCGATCACCTGGTTTTCACTGCGGGGACAGCTTGCAATTGCACCAGCTTGCTGATACGGATCTTAAGCAGGCAAGACGCGCATTCGAACTGCGTTATTGGTCTGCCCTTGCCGCGGTCAAATACGGGAGTCCACAAATTCGAAAAGGCGGCTCGATCGTTCTCACGACGGGAATCGCCGGCCGACGCCCGCATAAGGGATGGGTAATCGCGGCAAGCGTCTGCGGAACCATCGAAGCGTTAACACGCGCCCTTGCGATTGAACTGGCGCCGATCCGGGTTAATGCGGTGTCGCCGGGAATGGTCCGGACGAACCTGTGGCAGAACATGAGCTCAGCAGAAAGGGAACAGCTCTTTGCAAGCGTGGGCAAGCGTCTGCCTGTGGGGCGAGTCGGCGAAGCTCACGACATTGCACAAGGCTACCTGTTTTTGATGAAGGAAGGATTCAGCACCGGCCAGACCGTTGTGGTCGATGGGGGTACGGTCCTGGTTTAGCACTCTAAACGTGTATTCCTGATTGGGTACAACCGACAACGTCGTTCGCAAAGGAAATATCCAGGTGAGTATCACGCCTCAGCAGAAAGAATCACGTACGCAGCAGAGGCTCAGGTCCAATCTAAAGCCGCAATACGACTTCATCGTCTGTGATGAGGGGTCGCCGGACGAATGGCCATTGAGTGACGAACTGGATCGCCTAACAAGCCGCTTGTTGCTGCAAAGCAGCGACTGGCCCACCACTGGGATAAAGGGAATTGATTGGAGAATTCTGCTGGATGAAATGGGCTACGTGCCGCTGGCCGACATCGGGGCGGAGTTTCTGTTCCAGGTGAATCAGATTGTCAAACGCACTTAACGTCGTACAGCTGCGTCAGGCATCTCCGAACTGAGCTGCTGGCATATTCAGTCTTCCAGAAAGCTTTAGCAGTTCCTGGCCGCATACGGGGCAAAATGCCTCATCCAACGGATGGTCTGAACGAATCGATAAAAAGTCAGTGCATTGGTCACAGTGCCATAATGTGATACCCGGGTGGGGCGGGATGGTTGAGCATTGCAGACTCCCTTATTTGCAGAGAGGAGCCTACCGGGAAAAATATATATCTGAATACTGTCACTTCTCACAGCTCACTGAAAGCAAGTGCCTGTTCCTATCCGCAGAATCGGTACCGGAGCTCACATGATCGTCTTCATCCGCAAGCGCTGACGATGGGACCAATCCTCGGACTTTGATCAGAATCGGGGGAAAAGGCAGATAACTCTTCACCCCGTTTTCAGCACCTTCACGGCCGGAACCTCAGGAACGCCTATACAGCGGCCAGCGGTTCCCAGTATCGATCCAACAAATGTGCGAGCGGAGCGTCCGTGGGTAGTTCGGTTCGGGTTTCGATCTCTTCTTAATTGCCTCAATACGTCCTCAACCACGTCCAAGCTGAACGCTGGGGGCAAAATAACGCCTTTTGCATGTAGTCATCCGGAAATCAAAAGTTGACCTGTACCGGCGGGCGGATTAAGATGCGGCACTCCCCTAAACGCGGGCCAAGTGCATCGCGACGAACCTGCACAATTAGGAGCCCCGCTCATGGCGACACAAAGATCCGAATTCGCCGTTCCGGTGGCTGGACTTGCCGCGGCCCTGCTGGCTCGAGCGGAAGTGGGCCCGCGCTGCCAGGTGATAGCCAGGCTGGTCGAGCAACTGCTACCTGGTACTGCGGTTGTGGTCTACGTCATTGAGGACCAGGAAAAGCCATCCTGGACGGCGAAAGCTATTTCGGGTGAAATCGGTGTTGCGGCGGGGATGGAATTCGACACCGGTACGCTCGGCGCAGTAGCGGAAACCCGGGAATTTGCGCAGTTCAGTGCAGACGATATTCCTCGCGAGGACTACGCACACCTCGATATCCGGCGCACCGTCAACTCTCTTGCTTATATGCCGCTGGTATCCGGCGAAAAGCTGCTCGGGGCGATCGAGCTTATCAGCTATCAGGAGACATTTCCGGAGGAACTGCAGGAAGTCCTGGAAGAAGTTGCCCAATTGGCGGCGCCAGCCCTGGCTACCGCTTTATCTTACGAAAGCGAGCGCAATACCAGCCTTCATTCGATAAGCCGCGTTACTCAGATGTATGACCTGGAGAAGGTTTTCAACTCCACGCTCGAGATGAACGAATTGCTCGGGACGGTGGCCAAGAAATTCCAGGAAGTGATGAGCGTCCAAGGAGTTAATTTATGGATGGTCAAGGACAATGCGCTGGAATTGATGAGCTCGGGAGGATTCGATCGCACGGTTTCTGTCGGTCAAGTGCAGAAGCCAGGCGAAGGCATTGCAGGAGACATCTCCGACAATGGCGAGCCGGTCTTGATCGATGATCCTGAGGATGAACGCCTGCGGAAACGCAATGCCGGGCATGAAGATGGCGCAGTATCCTCTGTGGTCGGCGCCGCGCTCATGGAGCATGAGAGCTTAGTGGGCGTGATCGAGGCCGTGAATCGCCTCGATGGCGAGCCGTTCAATGAAGACGATCAATTCCTTCTGACAAATATTTGCGAAACAGCCAGCAATGCTCTGCACAATGCGAGTTTGCTGCTCTCGGAGCGCAAGGTTGAAATCCTGCAAACCCTCGTTCAGGTGAGCGGCGAGATTACTTCTACTCTCAACCTGGACCGCGTGCTGCAGTCGGTAGTGAACCACACCCAGGCGATTGTTCCTTTCGAACGTGCTGCGATCGCTTTGGAACAGCGAGGCGGGTTGCAGCTGAAGGCAATCTCGGGCATGACGCAGATCAATCCCGCCGACCCCGCGGTTTCCAATCTGAAAGAAATGCTGGAGTGGACGTCGATTTCTGCGAAGGAAATCAGCGTTACCCAACACGGCGACAAGATTGATGATCCGCGCCCGGAGACGCAAGCGAAGTTTGCCACCTATTTCTCGGCAACCGGAATGCGCGGTTTCTATGCGCTTCCGCTCATCGATGACCAGGGGCGTCTGGGCATTTTGTCTTTTGAAAGCAGCGATCCGGATTTTCTTACGGTGGCGCACCTGGAGATTATTAAGGTGCTGGCCGGTCAAGCCACCGTGGCCCTGCGCAATGCTTCGCTCTACCGGGAGGTCCCATTCATTAATCTTCTGGAGCCATTGCTGCAAAGGAAGAAGCGCTTCCTGGCAATGGAAAAGCACCGGCGACGGCTGGTGACCAGTTTGGCCGCCGCCGCGGGACTCTTCCTCATATTCTGTCCATTGCCCATGCGTGTTGCTGGCGAAGCAACCGTAGCGCCGGTTCGCGCTGCGCAAGTGCAGGCGGGGGTGGATGGCGTTGTGAAGAATGTGTTCATCCGGGAAGGCGATTTTGTGCGGCAAGGCACCGTGCTTGCCGAGATGGAAGATTGGAACTATCGCTCAGATCTGGCTGACGCCGAGGCCAAGTATGGAGAAGCCATGGCTACGATGAATCGAGCTCTGGCTCAAAATGATGGAGCTTTGGCGGGGTCGGAACGCGCCAAAATCGACTACTTCAAGTCGGAACTGGCGCGCGCGCACGAACGATTGGATCGAACCAGGATAAGGGCTCCGTTTGATGGAATCGTGACCACGGCGCAGGTAACGAGCTCGGTGGGCCGCCGTCTTATGCACGGAGACACCTTTGCAGAAATTATTCAGACTTCTCCCGTGACCGCCGACGTTGCGATTCCAGAGGAGGACGTGACCTTGCTGCGGAGCGGCGAGGCGGCATCGATCAAACTCGAGAGCTTTCCGCTGCAGACTTTTCGCGGGGATGTAACCCTCGTCAGCCCGCAGAGCCAGGTGGAACCGGAGCGCCGGGTCTTCATGGCACGGGTGAAGGTATTCAATGGCGACGGAGCGATCCGTCCGGGTATGCAGGGGCGGGGCAAGATTTTCGTAGGCTGGCATCCGGCCGGCTATGTGTTATTGCGGGGCACCGCGATGTGGTTTTGGGGCAAGTTATGGGCGTGGTTCGGTTGGTAGGCAGGAAATCGCTTTGCGGGGAGTCGATCATGCAGAAGTCTTCACTCTGGCAATCTTTACTCTGGCGTTCGGCGCTATTAGTAATGTCAGGACTCACGGTTTGGCTGTATGGATGTAGTAGTTCCAGTCCGGTTCCCGCGGGAGCGGCTGCGCTTTCTGTTTCAAAGCCCGCCGCCGAGATCACAAACCAGGCGCCGTCGCCGTCCGCAGATTACATCGCTTCCGGCCCGATTGTAGTGGAGAATCAAGTCGATCTCGCCGCCCAGCGCGATGGAGTGGTGTCGCAGGTGTTAGTCGAGACCGGCACGAGCGTAAAAACGGGACAGATTCTAGCCCGGCTTGACGACCGCCAGCTTACCGCCGACACGAACGCTGCGGCTGCCAAGGCGCGAAGCACGGAGGCGGACCTTAAGAATTGGGAGACAACCGCAAACGTGGCAAAAGCGCAGCGCGACCGCGCCGAGCAGTTGTGGGCCAACAAAATTATCGCCAAATCCGAAGAAGAGAAGGCGAAGTTTCAATATGATGCCAGCGAGTTCGAGGTAGAGCGTCAACGCGAGGACTTGAAAGTCGCGCAAGAGACGCAGCGGTCTTTGGAGCTCGAACTGGAAAAAACCAGAATTTCAGCTCCGTTTGATGGCGTTATTGCACGACGTTATATTCGCGCCGGGCAGGAAGTGGCAAAAAATGACCGTCTGTTTTGGATTTCCGCAGTCGCGCCCTTACGAGTGAAATTTTCCCTTCCCGAAGCTTATCTGGGCCGCGTACGAAAGGGCACGGAACTGGTCGTGGTGGCGTCCTCGACTCCCGATGATCTGCATGAAGCCAAAGTTGTGCTGGTCGGCCCGGTGGTCGATCCCTCCAGCGACACAATTGACATTACTGCCGAACTGCAAGGATCGGTTGCGAACCTGCGGCCGGGAATGACGGCCAACATCCGCCTGAAGACTCCGCAATGAATCTTGCCGAAGTTCTTAACGTCGCCCTTCCGGAGCTGCCGGCGCGCAGGATCAGCACGAGTTATCCGCGACTGCATCCCAACCTGATAGCCCGCGAACAGGTTGAAGGAGGCGTGCCAACCATGGTCGCGATGGTTTCAGGCGGCAGTTACGTTATGCGATTCACTCCAGAGCAATGGAAATTAATCCAACTGTTTAACGGACAACGGTCCTATGGCGAAGTTATCGAGCTTTACCAGCAGGAGAGTGGCATCGCGTTCGCAGAAGAAGACGTGCGCGATTTTGTGGACTCGCTTGAGGAGGGCGGAATCTGGTACAGGACGTCGCTCGAACTAAACAGCACGGTCACGGAGAAGCTGGCGGACGAGCGACGCCGCCGAGCCAAGAAAAAGATAGACCTGTCGCTGATGACGTTCTCTACCTGGGATCCTGACAACTACCTGACGCGGGTCTACAGCCGCCTGGGTTTTGTCTATACGGGATGGTTTACGTGGCTGACCCTGGGGATGTTCTCAATCATGACGCTTATTTTTATAAGTGGATGGAGTGAGATCTGGCGCGACACGGTGCGCTACTACACGTTTACCGATAAGAATGCCACCGATCTGGCGGAGTTCTGGCTGTTGTTCACTGGAATCGGCTTTTTTCACGAGTGCGCCCATGGCTTGACCTGCAAACATTTTGGCGGCGCGGTCCACAAAATGGGCTTCATGCTGGTCTATCTGTCTCCGGCATTCTTTTGCGATGTTGGGGAAGTTTACGTGTACGGGGGGAAATGGGCGAGGGTCGCCGCCATCATCGCCGGAATCTGGGTAGAACTCATGTTCTGTTCGGTGGCAAGCATCGTCTGGTGGGGAACTCCGGCGGGCGGCGCAGTGCACGATTTCGCTTACAAAATCATGTTGATCACGGGTGCGGCCGTGGTTCTGATTAACCTGAATCCGCTGATCAAACTCGATGGTTACTATCTTTTTGGCGAACTCATCGGCATCCCAACCATCAAGGAGAGCTCGACTGAATATCTTTCGAGCTGGGTGAAGCGCAACCTGCTCAGGCTGCCGGTAGATGTTCCCTACTTGCGGGCCCGGCGGCGCTGGCTGTTCGTGGGTTATGCCATGGTTTCTGGGCTGTATAGCTATGTCGTTCTATTTGCCGTGGTGCGCATCGTTTATAACATCGCTTCACGCTTTAGCCCGCAATGGGCATTTCTGCCGGCGTTCCTGCTGGGATTGCTGATCTTGAGATCGAGACTTCGCTCCTCGGTGAGATTCATGAAGGATTTCTATCTGGATAAACGTCAGAATTTTCGTGCCTGGTGGCGCGAACCGTACAAGGCAGTGGCCGCAGTCCTGTTAGCGTTGGCCATGTTCGCGCCGGTGTGGCGTGAAACCGTAAGTGGACGCTTTGTTCTCGCGCCCCAGAAACACGCAATCATACGCGCCACCGTGCCGGGGCAAATCACTGCAGTTCTGGCGAATGAAGGGACGGAGGTGGAAGCGGGAACTCCGCTATTTGTTCTACGAAATCTGCGCCTCGAGACGGAAGCGGACGAATCCAGGGCCAGCCTCCGCACTGCCGAAGCTGCAGCGCGCGAGGCGCAAATGAATTATACGAATCTGGCGGCGGCGCAAGCCGAGCGTGCGTCGGAAGCCGGCCGTTCCCTCGCGGTTTTCAAGCAGGTCGCTGCCTTACAGGTCGCCAGTCCGATTTCGGGGGTCGTCGCGTCACCACGGCTTGAGGACCGTGTAGGTTCGTTTGTTCAGGAGGGCGACGTATTGGCGGATGTGGAGGACACCAGGATTCTCAAGGCGCGGGTCTTCATTCCAGAATTTCAGGTCCACCGAATCAGGCCGGGCGCTCCAGCGTCCCTAAAATTTGAGGCTCTGCTTCAGCCAGTACGAGCCCAGGTGAGTTCGATTGCACCTGCTTCGTCTGAGCTTGCGCCCGGTCTTGAGCCGGAGGAGAAATACAAAGGCATTGCCGCCCCGAACTATTACGTGGCAAGCGTTTTGATTGGGAATCCCGGCGGGATGCTGCGCTCTGGAATGTCGGGCGACGCGAAGGTCGAAGTTGGAAAGAAGAGCGCCGCAGGGTTCGCGTGGGAAATTGTTCGTGAGTTTGTTCAGCGAAAGATCTGGTGAACGGAGCGCAGACAGAATGAGGGAGGACTGCGCCCTTGGCAGCCCTCCCCCCGAAGTTCATACCTCTGGCCCGAATCCTCCCTCACCCTGTCGGCTGGTTTAGACGAAACGCTTGGCGAATGTACCCTTTGCCAGAGTGCTCTTGGCTAGAGTGCTCTTCGCTAGAGTGCTCTTTGCCAGCGTGCTCTTGGCCAGCGCGCTCTTCGCCAGTGTGCTCTTCGCAAGAGTGCTCTTCGCCAGTGTGCTCTTCGCAAGAGTGCTCTTAGCTAGAGTGCTCTTTGCCAGAGTACCCTTCGCGAAAGTCGCTTTGGCCAGGCTGGCACTAGTCACAACCGGACTTGTGGAAGCAACGTTGGTCGCGATGATGGCCTTCTTTGCCGCCGTCAAGTTGCCGATTAGAGATTTCTTCTGGATCGCCATTTTGCTTTCTCCTGTTTTTAATTTTTCCGTCCTGCTCGGCTATGTAGTTAGCAACTCCGATGCCAAAGCGATCCGAGTGCTTCTCGCCGCAGCAATACCTATATGTATCAGGCACTTAGGTGCGATTCGGCGCGGTCTCGCGCGAGATCCTTCTTTGAGAGGTCTCTTGAATGGATTAAATATTTATCTTTCGTAGATGAGATTTTAATCCGCGCTGCGAGATGAGTTAAATATTTCAATCTCTGCCGATCTGATATTTGCGGCAAAGGTAGTGCATTTTCTGTTTATCGACGCGCAGCAACCTTGCCGCTCCGATCTTGCTGCCGTCTGAACGCCGAAGCGCAGCTGTCAGGTAGGCAACTTCAATCTTTGCGATTTCTTCGTCAAAGTCGACTCCCCCTTCCGGAATTAACATCGACTCCTGGCTGGCTGCACTGTTGTAGAGAAGCCGCTGCGGCAGATGCTGGACTTTGATCAGGGGCCCGTCAACCATCAGCACCAGTCGTTGCACGAGATTTTGCAGTTCGCGCACATTTCCTGGCCAGTTGTCCTCTTCCAGGATCTGAATCACTTCCGGCTCCAGGCGCTTCAGGGGAACGTTGTTGGCGGCACAGTAAGAGCGCAAGAAATGATCGACGAGCAGAGGAACGTCTCCTGGCCGGTCACGCAGAGCCGGCAGCACGATGGGTACGACATTAATACGGTAATAGAGGTCTTCACGGAAACGGCCGGCTCGCACCAGTTCCTCTAGATCCTCATTGGTTGCCGCGATAAGGCGGAAGTCGATCTTTTTTGCGCTGTGGCCTCCAATCCGGGTTACCACCCGATCTTCCAGCACGCGCAGGAACTTTGATTGCAGGGCGAGACCCAGAGTCGCAATTTCATCCAGCAGCAGTGTGCCGGTGTGCGCCAGTTCCAGGTGACCCGCCCGTGTGGTCCTGGCATCGGTAAAGGCGCCCTTTTCGTGGCCGAACAATTCAGTCTCGATAAGGTTATCCGGTAAAGCCGCGCAGTTGAGGCTGACGAAAGGCTTTTTCGCGCGCGGTCCCAGAGCAACAATCGCCTTCGCCACCAGTTCTTTGCCAGTCCCGCTCTCCCCCCGGATCAACACTGTACTGCTACTAGCGGCTACTCTTCGGATGGCATCGTAGACGTGCCCCATCGGTTCGCTCGCACCGATCAAGTCACAAAATGACTCCCGCTCGGCCTGCTCGCCATCCCGTTGCCGGCACTCGATCTTCAGCGCCCGTTTCTGCAATGCCCGGTTCACTACATCCCGCACTTCCGCGAAGTCGATGGGCGCCACAAAATACTCATCGACGGTCGCGCCCACCGCCTTCAAACGAAGGTTATGGCTGTTTGAGCGGGTCAACCCGACCAGGACCAGGTCAGGATCCAAGGCTCGCAGTTCGGCGAGTGCGGCAATGCCATCCTCGCTGTGTTCGCCTACCGTGTCGAGGTCGAGCAATATGGCATCAGGCGGGCATTTGTGAATCGACGCCGTCAGTTCATCCCAGGTTTCAAGCAGAGACAGGTCATGCGCGTCCGCGAGGTAAGTCGTGGCCTCCGGACCCACCCGTTCGTCGGTGGTCACGATGACGATAGTGAAACGGTCTGCTTCGGTTTCGGTGCGGCTATTTGGAGAGCGCATGAGCCTTTTCTGGCCGGCCCCGATTATGTCAAATTTTGGACTCTTGGGGATGAAATATTTATATTGGCCCGATAAGTTTCGTAGCAGGGATTTTGCTGGGGAACCGCATTCGTTGGAAGAGCGCCGTTTGCGTGAGCTCCATTAAAAATGCCCCGGCGGCCAAATGCCGGCGGACTTGCAAAACCCGGCTGCTTCCCGTAAGTTGAAACGCGTTCCGAATAGCCCCCCAAATCCCGGGCGAATCGTGTTTGTGAGGAGAGTTTGGACATAAACGTTCGTAGGCGTTCGCAAGTGCAGGTCATTCAGCTTCGGGGGGCTCTGCGCATGGGCCCTGCCGTCGACAGCTTCCGACAGACTTTGGAGGAAGCGCTCAATAGCGGAGACACTCGCATTGTGGTGAATTTATCGGAAGTTCCCATGGTTGATTCCAGCGGCATTGGTCTGCTGGTGCGCTTTCTCGCCTTGATCAAGCAACAGGGTGGAAATATCAAGCTCGCCCAACCTTCCAAATTCGCGGTACAGACTTTGCGCCTGGTGGGCGTACTCAAGCTGTTCGAGATTTTCGAGACTGACGATGCTGCGGTGGAGTCTTTCGCCTAATCGCGCGTCTAGACAGTTGGATTCGAGAACGAAATGAGCCTCTATGCCAGCTGAGTTTAGCGGTGACACGGAAACCGGCGGATTGTCTGAATTGCTCGACGTCAATCTGCCCGCGGACGCCGAGGCAATCGCTACCGCTGTCGACACCATATCCGAGACCCTGATGCGGCTTGAGGTCCCGGAGCAGAAGCGATTTGAGGTTGCATTGGCAGTCCAGGAAGCCTTGGCCAATGCGGTGGTGCACGGGTGCGGAAATGACCCGTCAAAGCAGGTTCGGTGCCGCCTGCAGTCCGATTCACAGGGCCGCATCGTAATCATCGTGACTGATCCCGGGCCGGGTTTCACTCCCCAGGTTCTGTCCGATCCCAAACAGGGCGAAAAGCTATATGCCGACCACGGACGCGGAGTTTACCTGATCCGCCAGTTAATGGACGAAGTTCATTTCGAGCAACCTGGAAACGAGATCAGAATGTGGAAGTATTAGTTGACGACGTTCAAGATGGATGCGGAACAAAAATAAAACAAAATCACTCAGAATCTTCAAATTTCCAGGCGATTTCAATCGGTTCTCTCGCGCGGGGACAAACGGCGACGATCTCGACGCTAAAAAACGAATAGCCAGAGAGTTCATCTCCAGCTATTCGTCTGGTTAGTCGCGCTTCAGTTAAGAGCAATCAAGACGTCCTCGCTTTTCGATTTGCCAGTGGCGACCCGCATCTCCTTCTCCAGGCTCTTCTCCTGCTTGGAGGGCGTGATCACCATACCGTTGGTGCCCGCGCCTCTCCAGACTTCCGCGAGGAAATACTGGCCAGCCACATGATGGAAGACCAGCTTGGCGGCCGAGTCGGTTTGATACTCGCGTCTGGCCAAAGACAGCGCGCTCGCGCTTGTCTGGCCGTTCCGAATCTCGATTGCGCTCGCGCCGGTAGGGCTGACTATGTAGGTTCCGGCCGGAAGCTCCGCTGAACCCACCTTGAAGGCGAAGGGCACATTAGCTTTGGCAGCAGACTGAGCTTGGGCCGCGGCGTTGAGCATTAGCGACATAACTACCAGCGACAGGATCCCGATAACGTTGCGTTTCATGACATCCTCCTTGGGGGCTCCTCGCAGTGGAACCCAAACTGAATTTGTCACTCAAGCTCTCCGCGTTATCGGTTAGCGCTTGCTGTGACGCATTAGATATTGCATGCGTCGTGCCAGGCCCAATTTGAGCTTTCTGTCGAGCGAGTCTGATGGTTTTTCAACAACTTGAGACCGGCCTTCATCAAAGCGATCGAGCCAAGTGGTAGTTGAACGGCTACCCGCGAGTAGCCTTTTGGTTCCGCAGAAACAGATCGATTCGACGATGCTTCTCCTGCAGTTTCGACTACACTGGACAACCGGAGAATGAGTTGATCAACCCGAGACTGATGTCGATTTCCGGATTCCCCAAGGAAATTGTTCGGGTCGTGAAGGATGGCCCGCTGATTCTGGGTAGGGATCCCTCCAACCAATTGGAGGTGGGAGACCCTGCGGTCTCACGAAAACATTGCTCCGTCAGAGAGGTCTCTGCCGATGTTTTTGAGGTCACCGATCTCGACAGTCACAATGGGACTTTCGTCAACGGGGCGCGAGTGAGCCGCCAGACCATCCAACACGGAGACCGGATTCGTATCGGCAACAGCGAGTTTGTGTTCTTCACCGGCCCTGATGAGCAGAGCGGCCCGCTCTCCTCGCGCTCCGGCACCGCGGAACTGAGAACGATGTCGCTTGATCGCTCCGGACTGCCGACCGGTGACTCGTGGGTAGGTCGAATGGCGCGCGATCTGACAGCGTTTTTCAAGATCGCGAACATGCTCAATTCCACTCGCGACGTGCAAGCATTGCAGAGCGAATTGCTGGAGCTTATTTGCGAAGTCATCCCGGCGTCGCAAGCTGCAATCGTGCTTCAGCCGAACGCGAGTGAGGAGCTCAGTCCACCCTGTACGTGGACTAGAAAGGATTTCGCTCCTCAGGAAATGGTTATCCGGGACGAATTTGTGCAGCAGGCGATCTGGGAACACTGCGCTGTCGTTGCGGAAGCTGGCGGCGAAACTGCTTCCGCGCAGCATGTGTTGTGTGTGCCCTTGGTGGCGGTTGAGAGAATCCTCGGCGTGATCTATTTGAGCGCACCCGCTTCCTCACTCACGTTTGGAGAAGACCACGCATACTTCCTCAGCGCGGTTGCCCGTATCGTCGCAATCACACTAGAGAACTTGTCAAAACTGGATTTCCTGAAGGCAGAAAACCAGCGCCTGCAGGCAGAGGCGAAAGGCGATCGCTCCCTCATCGGGGAGAGCAAACCCATGCGACGCGTGAGTGAGTTCATCGGCCGAGTGGCAAGAGGGAATTCGACAGTACTCATTCGCGGCGAAAGTGGCACCGGCAAGGAGCTCGTTGCCCGCGCCATTCACGCCAACAGTGAGCGGCCTGACAACCCGTTCGTGGCTGTCAATTGTGCCGCCATCCCGGAAGCTTTGCTGGAGAGCGAACTCTTCGGCCATGAAAAGGGGGCTTTCACCGGCGCCGTCGCGACCAAGAAGGGTAAGTTCGACATAGCCGGAGATGGGACGCTGTTCCTTGACGAAATCGGGGAACTGGCTCCGCTATTGCAGGCCAAGCTCTTGCGGGTGTTGCAGCAGCGTGAATTTGAACGTCTCGGGGGAAATCGCTTGCTCCCGTTTAACGCGCGCGTCCTGGCGGCAACGAACAAGAACTTGGAGGAAGGAATCAAGACGGGTGAGTTCCGGCAGGACTTGTATTACCGGCTGAATGTGGTTTCCGTAGTTATGCCTCCACTGCGCGAACATCGCGAGGACATTTCTTTACTGGCTCTTTATTTCGCTGATAAATATGCGGAGAAGTGCCATCGAGGCTTCAAAGGCATCGCTGCGGAGGCGCGCGAGTTGCTGATGAAATACAGTTGGCCGGGCAACGTTCGCGAATTAGAGAACGCCATCGAACATGCGATCGTGCTGGGACTGACCGACGAAATTCTCGCAGAAGACTTGCCAGACACTCTGCTGGAGGAACAGCAGGCGGGATTGGCCACCGCGCGATACCACAACACTCTAAGCCAGACGAAAAAACACCTCGTCCTCACGGCGCTTGACGAAACCAACGGCAGCCACGTCGAGGCCGCTCGCCTCCTGGGAATTCACCCCAAGTACTTGCATCGGCTGATCCGGAATCTGAATTTGAAATCCGACGTAAAGCGACAGGGATGAACTGTAACGATTGCCTCCCGAAACGCACTACTCAATATGAAGTGACTCCTGGTCGTTCCATCGCTGAAAGAGAAAGCCAGAATTAAGAGGACGGGCGGTTGGGTGCGGCGAGGTAATTGGTTGCGGATGATCTGAGTGCGGGCGGGGCGTAGGTATTTGCGGGGATTACATAAATCGAGATCCTGGACGCGGCCATTGTTCATGGCTGAATTTCTGAATCCACGTTGTTCGTCTTTCCGGCTGCGTTGACTTGCTTCTAGCGGCGGCCTACCATGCTCACCATCCACGCCAGAATGGGCTTAAATGATCGGCCAAACCATCTCGCATTATCGCATCGTTGAGAAGCTCGGCGGTGGTGGGATG
>JBAWBG010000349.1:0-12764 GCA_049589695.1 Candidatus Sulfotelmatobacter sp.
TGGTCGCGCAGCAGGTTGGCGCTGATCTGCGCGATCCAATTTAGCTGAGCGCCGGCGGCGATAATATCGCGCAGCAAGGACTTGGTGCGCTTAATGTTGATGGCGAAATTGTCGTCGATGAAAAAGATGGCAATTTGTCCGCGCTCTTTTCTGGAACGAGCTTTGAGAAGCAGGAGTTCGTTGACGACGCTTTCGTTGGTGCGGAAGCGGATGGAGTCGCCGAAAAATCCGGTGACAGTGCAGAACTCGCAGCCATAGGGACAACCTCGGCCGGATTCGACCGGGACAATGCGGAATGTTCCCCAGCCCTCGCCATGTTTCTTCAGCCAGCGATTAAAGAACTTGGGCACCAGATTGAATTGCTGCAGGTCGAGCGTGTCCCAGGGAATGACGGGATATTGTTTGAGCGAAGGCTTGAGTTCTTTACCTGCGGCATCGACTGGCGCATAGATATCTTTTAGTTCGCCGTGCGCGGCGTCTTCGACGATGCGCGGCCAGGTTTCGTCGGCTTCGCCGAGAGCCACGGCATCGGCGTGACGAGCTCCGCCATCGCGGCCCAGAGCTTCATCAGCCATCTCAGTGACGTGAGGGCCGCCCATGACTACGGGTACGCCTACGGCGCGGACTGCGTCTGCCATGCGATAAGCCTTGGCGATCATTCTGGTCATGGCGCCGATTCCGACGAGATCAATCTTGTTCTCGAGAACGTAGCGGGCAATTCCAGCTTCGTCCATGGGTTGGGCGTTTCCATCGATCAGTACAACTTCGTGGCCGGTGGGGGTTAGACTTTGTAGGAGGAACATCCAGAGGTGCGGCATGAAATTGCGGGTCACCCCGTTATCGGGGTTGTACAGTAGGATTTTCAATAGTCCCCTGATTTCTCTTGCTGTAGTGGATTCGTGCGCCCAAGAAAATTGGGGTCTTTATGATGTGTGCGGTAGCGTACAGATGCCAAATGCATCTTACACCACTCGCGCGAGATCAACGGGAATAATGAAATTATGCCTCGCCTAATGTTCCGTTTTGGTTATAGGGCTAGCACCTTTGGCTGGTCGAGGAAGCGGTTTCGTGGCTTAGAATGGTGATCGCAGTAACGGCACGAGCTGATCTCGCATCTAAGCTGCAAGATGCAACGGTTGTTCCGTTCAGTTTTCAGGAGACTTCAGCTCAGGAAAATTATTGGTGAGGTTCGTATCTGTTATGAAATCAGTCAAGGCTTGTCTAAGCGCTGCGGTTCTGGCTGTGCTTTCTGTGAGCGTCGCAAACGCAATGCCGTTGAATTCATCGGCGCGGGCCGTGGTTCCGGCAGATCTGCAACAATTAATTTCAGTGGACTATCGCGCGATGAAGGATTCTCCCACCGCGATGCAGCTCAAACAGCAACTGCTGCCGGATAACCTGAAGCAGTTTGAGGGCGCGCTGAAGGGGATTAGCATCGATCCCGACAAAGATGTCGACACTCTGACCTTCGCCTCGTTCCGTACGGCGAAGATGGGCATCAAGGGCGTGGGCGTCGCCGCGGGGCCGTTTGCCATGAAGGCGGTGCTGAAAAAGATGACGGCGCTGAAAATTAAGCCGACAAAATATCACAACACCACCAATATCTATCCGATGGATGGCGGAATGGTGATGACGTTTTTGGACGATAGCACTCTGCTATTCGGCGATCCGGTCGCCGTGCGGATCGCACTCGATGTGCGCGATGGCGAGGTTTTGGGCCTCGATACCAATCAGACCATGGCCGACATGATGTCCAGCGTGGATTCGGCGCCGGTGTGGAGCATCCTAGACCAATTGGGAACGCAGAACGTTATGCGGTCGGCGCTAGGTGATGCGGCGAAAGTCGCCGATTATGACACCATCAAGAAGCGATTGCTGGGATCGCGCTACACCATGAGTTTTAATGGAGGCGTGAACTTTGATCTTACGGTGGTATCGTCCGACTCCATGAGCGCGGCTACGTTGGCTTCCCTGGTGAAGGCTGGTCTGCTTTATAAAAAGATGAGCGCGACCGCGCCCGAAAAATTGGCGATGGACAATACCAGCGTGGATTCGGACGGCTCGGATGTGAATTTCCATTTCAAGTCGACCGACCAGCAGTTTCAGTCGATCATGCACTCAGAGCTGTTTGCGGCAGTTTCGCACTAGGACGGACATCTTTTAGACGTTCCGTTTTTTAGATGATCCGTTGGAAGCGGACCTGAGCGGCTGAAGCCCATGACATCATCGCGCTTTTTGCGGCAGTCCTTCATTCCCATTCTTTTCTTCCGTTGATCTTTTCCGTGCGGCGCGCTTCGCGCTGGCCCAACCCTCCTTCACGATTTGTGGTGCGCGTCCGATGGCGAGTGCGTCCTGGGGAACGTCGCTAGTAATGCACGATGCGGCCCCGATGTAGGCTCCTTTACCGACACGCACAGGCGCAACTAGAGTTGTGTCACTGCCAATGAAGGCTCCATCTTCGATCACGGTGGTGTGCTTGTGAGTGCCGTCATAGTTGCAGGTAATCGTTCCGGCGCCGATGTTGACGCCCGCGCCGATTTCGGTGTTGCCTAAATAGGTAAGGTGGTTGGCCTTCGATCCCTTGCCCAGCTTGATCTTTTTGGTTTCGACAAAATTGCCGACGTGCGCGTCTTCTCCGATGTCGCTGCCGGGGCGCAGATGGGAATAGGGTCCGAGAATGGCGTTGGGGCCAATGCGCGAGTCCTCCAGAATGCAGCCGGGACGGAGGAGAACTCCGTCGGCGAGTTCGGAATCCTGAATCACGTTGTAGGAGCGAATGCGGCAGCTGGAGCCGATGCGCGAGCGGCCTAAAATCTGGACGAAGGGCTCGATAACGGTATCGGCCGAGATGGCGACGTCGTTGTCGATCACGCAGGTTTCGGGATAAAAGATGGTAACGCCCGCGGCCATCAATTCCTGGCACTTGCGCATGCGCATCTGCTGATCGATGAACGAGAGTTCAGCGCGAGTATTGGCGCCGAGCACTTCGGCTGTATTTTCCGTTTTCCACACGACCACGCGCTGGCCGGCTTTGCGCAAGACCTCAGCCATATCGGTGAGGTAATACTCGCTGTGAGAGTTGGCGGTGGAAAGTTTCGTGATGTGGGAAAACAGTTGCGGCGCGGCAAAAACGTAGAACCCGGCGTTGATCTCATGAATTTTTTTCTGCGCGGGACTCGCGGATTTTTCTTCCACGATGGCGCGGACTTCCGCGCTACGCGGGCCCTTCCGCAAGATCCGACCGTAGCCAGTAGGATGGTCGAGATCGGCGCCGAGCAGGGTCATCGAGCCTTGCTCATCGAGATGGAAGTTGAGCAGTTGCGCGATGGTTTGCGGCGTGATCTGCGGAGCGTCGCCGGAGAGAACGATCACGTGGTCGTAGGCCGCTAACGCGCGCTGCGCGACCATAAGCGCGTGGCCTGTGCCGCGCTGCTCGGGCTGCAATACGAAATTTGCGCCAGTCGGCGCAAGTGCGGTGCGTACGCGATCGGCTTCATGGCCGATAATAGCGAAGACATCGCTCGCGGGAACGACCTGCTTGGCAGCGGCGATAACGTGCGCCAGTAGGGACTTGCCTCCAACTTCGTGCAGCACCTTGGGGAGTTGCGACTTCAGACGCGTGCCCTTGCCAGCGGCCATGATGGCGATCGCAACACGAGGGGCGGGAGTGGAAGTAGTTGATGAAAACGCGTTCGCGGATTTCTTCATTTTTTCAACTATACCTTGGGAGGGGAGCAGGCAAAAGAGACCTGGAGGGTTCCGAGAATGCGCCGGTTTTGCGGGGATCGGGAAGAGGTAAATCGAGCTCGCTCGACTCGACAGCCGGGAGCCTGCCCTGAGGTTGTCGAAGGGGCGGCTGTTCCCACACATAACCAGGGATCGTGGCTAGCTATTTCTTGTGCGAAGAATAAAATCCAGCGGCAAAAAATTGCTTCGTTCACTTACATCGCCGGAAGTGAAGCGGATGATCGATCCGACGTCGGCGGAGGCACGAGCGGCTGAAGCCGCGTCCTTTTCAAATCCATCTTCCTCCGTCAGAGACCGAGGCCACCGTCCACAGCCAGAATCTGGCCAGTAATAAATTGCGGCGCAGTAGCGAAGAAAAGAACCGCGGCGGCGATATCATCTGCGCGGCCGTTGCGCTGCATGGGGGTTTGCTTGGCCATGCGGCGCATAAATGCGGCGGCTGACTTCTCCCCGAGATCGATCATTCCGGGTGCGACCGCGTTCACGGCAATCTCGGGGGCCAGGGCTTTGGCCATGACTTTCGTGAGCATGTGTAACGCGGCTTTTGAGGAGCAGTAATGCGCGTGTGTGGGCCAAGGCCGCAGACCTCCAAGGGAGCCCATGTGAATGATCTTGGCTTGGATTGCCGCTGATCGAGCGGCGCCGGTGCGCTTTCGGCGCATCCATTTCAGAGCTTCCCGCGAAACCAGGAATGGTCCACGAGTGTTGGAGGCGAAGATATCGTCCCACTGGCGGACGCTGAGGCGCTCGAAATCAGCGGTAGCATAATTGGCGGCGTTGTTTACAAGGATATCGATGCGGCCGAGTTCGCGTCCTGCATCTTTCATCATGGACTTGACGCTGGCCTCGTCGGTGACATCGCAGCGCAGGGCGAAGGCGCGCACGCCGAAGCTGGCGAGATCGACGACGGTATGCTGGGCATCTCTGGCGGAATTGCGGTAGGTGATGGCGACATCGGCGCCAGCCTGGGCGAGAGCCAGGGCTGAGGCGCGTCCGAGACGGCGGGCTGCGCCGGTAATGAGACAGGCCTTGCCGCGCAGAGGCCTAGAATCGAGAGCAAACATTTCGGGATTCTACTCCTGAATTGGATAGCTTGACCTATTCCCGAACTGGTATGACCACCCTAGTGTGATTCGCTGCTTTTTTGTTGCCAGAAGGTGCTGGGACGACGGTACAATCGCGGCGTGCCAGAGTTTCGCCAGGTCGTGATCTACTCGCGCAAAGGTTGTCACCTTTGCGAGGTGGTAAAGGAAAGTCTGTCGAAGCTTTCACGCCGCGGCGGGTTCACCTGGCAGGAAGTGGATGTGGATAGCGATACCGAACTGCGGCGGCAGTTCAACGATGAAGTGCCAGTCGTATTCATCGACGGACGCAAAGCTTTCAAGTACCGTATGGACGAACGCGAATTTCTGCGCAAGCTGGCCAGTTAGTCAATCTTCAAATCTGAAATCGTTGTTCTGTGCTTTGGCCACGCCTGCGACGATCGTGTATTCGATGACACACGCGTGTCTCGGGTGACACTTTGGCTACGATTTGATAAGCCTAACTCGCAGGTTCTCAACCCATCGGCTTCGGCAACCTCCTTGCAAATAGACGAATGCGATCTATCGCGGAGGAGAAAATCGTTTGCTCCGACAAATTCTGGCGCTGGCTTTCATCTTTGTCTGCACCACGATTGCATGGTTCATTCTTGGGGCGAATATTTCATCGCGCACCTATGGCAGTAATGAGCAACTGCAAGGCCATGTGGCCTCCACATGGGGAACGCCGCAACAGCAATCGCCACCGACAGCAGCTTACTTTTTCAATTACCTTGAGGATTCCACTACCGTGGAGAATGGCAAAGTTGTGACGCACCGCCAGACCGTACACCGACAAACCTTTCTCCCGATACAGGCGAGCCGCATTAAAGTGAACCTCCATTTGACGCCACGGCAGAAGGGATTGCTTTGGTACAGCACGTATGCGGTTGATCTCTCTGGGGACTACACCTTCCGCAACGATACGACGGAGCCGCAGGCGATCGATTTCCGCTTGAAATTCCCCGCGCAAAAAGCCATCTACGATGATCTGCAGATGAAGGTGAACGATCAAGTGGTTGCGCTCGTGACCAACGATCAAGGCACGGTTGGGCAGGCGACAGTGGGGCCGGGACAAAATGCCTGCCTGCATGTTGCCTATCGCTCGCAAGGGTTGGATTCCTGGCGCTACCAGTTGGGCGACGGCGTCGCGCAGGCGCGCGATTTCCTGCTCACGATGCAAACCAATTTTCGGGACATCGATTTCGCTGACGACACGCTGTCGCCTACTTCCAAACAGCCGATCCCAGGCGGCTGGCAGTTGACATGGCAATATTCGAATCTGGTTTCGGGTTTCGAAATTGGCATGACCATGCCGGCGAAGTTGCAGCCGGGACCGTTGGCCGGAGACATCAGCTACGCGGCGCCGGTGTCATTGTTCTTTTTCTTTTTTCTGATGTTCATCATTACCACTCTGCGCAAGATCGATCTGCATCCCATGAACTATTTTTTTCTGGCCACGGCATTTTTTGCTTTCCATCTTCTTTTGGCTTACTTGGTCGATCACATTTCGATCCATGTGGCCATGGTAGTGGCATCGGTGGTTTCAGTGGCGCTGGTGGTGAGTTATCTGCGGCTGGTGGTCGGCCTCCGGTTTGCCGCACTGGAGGCGGGCACGGCGCAATTGATCTATCTCGTGTTGTTCTCGTACGCGTTCTTCTGGAAAGGATTCACGGGACTGGCGATTACGATCATCGCCATTGTTACTTTGTTCGTGGTGATGCAGGTGACAGGAAGGATTCGCTGGTCCGAGCGATTCGCGGCGCGTGGTGAACTGCCGGGGCAGAGTGTGGGGCGATCCTGAACACAATGCTGAGAGACTTCAAACTTAGCCACCTGCCTGATCCGTGGAATAAGTGCGAAATGCTGTATAGAATTGAGGGAGCACGCGGAACCGAACGTTATGGAAAAACAAAGCGAAACCAATCCAGAGCAGGATCCGGCCCAGGCAGCGGGTCATGTTGCCAGTGCTCACAAGACCTTGAAGGCGCTGCAAGAGAAGATCGGAACCCATCCGGAACTCGGCGCAGCCATCACGAAACTGGAGATGGCGCTGAATATTCTGGCGGTGAAGACCGGCGGAGTGCTTTAGCGGTCTTAGGCGGATAAGGTCGTTTACCGCGGCGCTCTCAGCGTTGCCTTACAATCGTTTCCGCTACAATCATCCCGCCCATGTTGCGCACTGATCTTTACGCTGATCCGACAAACATTTTTGTTCACGATGCGATTCTGGCTTCGTGCCGAAAGCACGCGCAGAAGACCGCGCTGGTGGACGCTTCGTGTGGGCGGCGGATGACTTATAGCGAATATGGCGAAACCGTCGAGGCGCTGGCGCGAGGTTTGGCTGCTGCAGGGGTTAAGCCGGGCGAAGTAATCGCTATCTTCTTGCCGAATTCATGGGAGTTTTGCGTGGCTTATCATGCGGCGACGTTAGCGGGCGCGATCCCGACGCTGCTGAATCCCACGTATCGTGAGCGAGAAGTGCGATATCAGTTGGAGAATTCGGGAGCAGCGTTGCTCATCACTGATGCGCCGAATATTGCTGGAATCAATCTGGCGGGGCTGCCGAATCTGCGGCGTGTGTTTTACACACGCGAGCGGGGAAGCGGAGGTGATCCGTTCTCCGATTTGCTGAAGCCGGTGAGCGCAAGGTTGCCACAGCCAGATGGCGGATCGCGGCAAACGTTGGCTGCGCTGCCTTATTCCAGCGGCACGACTGGATTGCCCAAGGGGGTAATGCTCTCGCACTACAACCTGGTGGCAAACGTGTATCAGTTAATAGGGCCGGGTGCGGCGCCGCTGAAGTGGACTGATAATCTACTTTGTTTTCTGCCGCTGTATCACATTTACGGACTGAATGTGGCGCTGAATCCGATGCTGATGATCGGCGCAACTCTCGCGCTGGTGCCGCGGTTCAACGTGTCACAAGTTTGTTCGCTGCTGGTGGAAGAATCGATCACCACGATGCTCATGGTTCCTCCGGCGATGAATGCATTATGTCTGGCGGCGGAAGCGGGACAATTTCCAAGAGATCACAAGCTGCATTGGGTGAAGTCCGGAGCCGCGCCGCTTGCGCCGGATTTGCCGCGAAGATTCACTGCACTGACGGGCATTCTGGTTTGCCAGGGTTATGGAATGACGGAGGCTTCGCCGGTAACTCATGTGGGCTATCTTGAGCCGGAGTTTTACCGACCGGATTCGATCGGGCATCCTCTGGTGCAGACGGAGTGCCGAGTGGTGGGGACGGAGAATTTTGGCGCGTCGGAGAATGGGGCGGCTGAGGTTGCGCCGGATCAGCGGGGAGAGTTAGTGATGCGGGGTCCGCAGTTCATGCAAGGATATTGGAAGGAGCCGGATGCAACCGCAGCCGTGCTGCACGACGGATGGTATTGGTCGGGCGACATTGTCACGCGGGATCGCGAAGGTTTTTACCGGGTCGTTGACCGGCGTAAAGAGATGATCAAGTACAAGGGATTTCCTGTGGCGCCAGCGGAAGTGGAAGCGGTGTTGCTGGGACATCCTGCAGTGCGGGAGTGCGGAGTGGTGGGACGTCCAGACGCCGCTGCGGGAGAAATTCCGGTGGCGTTCGTGGCGCTGCGAGACGGGTTCGTGAATGGCAAGAAGATGGAAGAAGAGTTGTGCGCCTTTGTCGGAGAACGGCTGACTCACTACAAACAGCCGCGCGAAGTACACTTTGTGGAGGTCGTCCCTAAGACGGCCTCGGGGAAAATTCTGCGCCGTGAGTTGAGGCAATTCATTCGCTGAGTGGGCAGAAGTGGGGCCACGCCGGGTCCGGCATCAGAGGACTGGTGACCAAGGCCACAATCTCTACTACGTGGATGACGCCACAACACGTTGAATCTGTTCCAGTGACTTTGAGAGTGGCGCACTGTCTACCCACCTTTTGCGAAGGTAGCAGAAGGTGGGTTTTCTTTGCACGCATTCGATAAATCGATACGTTCGATACGTTTATGCGAACCCCCATTTCCATTGTTCGCGGCTTACACTTACTGTAGTATTCCTGCCTCATGTTCCGAATCCTGCTGCTGTTCTTGCGGCGGTTGTGGCTGCCGTTCGTGGTGTTTGCCGCATTCAGCCTGATGTGTGTGATGGTCTACATGCAACTGGAGGGGCTCAGCTGGCAGGATGCGCTGTTCTGGATGATCCAGCCCCACGCGATCGACGCCAGACGTGTACACAATTCGACCAAGCTGTTTTCGATTTTTGTGTATTGCGGCGTGTTCGCATTTCAGATTTGGGTGGCGGAACGGGTTGCGGTCACGATCTTTAACCGGCAAGGAATGGAGGCCTGGAGAACCATGGTGAACGATGTCAGCATCGAAAAATTGCGCGACCACTTCATCATCTGCGGCTACGGACAAGTGGGCAGAACGGTGGTGGACCAGTTGAACCGGCTGAAGATTCCCTTTGTGTTGATCGAGACCAGCGAAGGTTTGTGCCGGGAACTGCTGAAAGAAAAAGTGCTCGCCATTCAGGGCGACGCTAAACGGCACGACGTGCTGCAATCTGCCGGGATCGAGCGCGCGCGGGGAGTTTGCATTGTGATCGACAACGATGCCGATAATCTTTACATCACGGTTACGGCGAAGTCGCTGAATCCGAAAGCTCGCATCATTACGCGGGCTGGACAATCCCGATACGCGCAAGCGATGCGCAACTCGGGCGCAGACGAGGTAATCATCCCGGAATATGAGGGCGGCTTGATGACGGGGCGCATGATTGCCAAGTTTTACCCCGATGCGCAGTCGCATCTGGAGTAACCCTATTTTTCTGTGCCGCTCTCGCCGGCGATTTTCTTTGTCACCAGGAAGTTCCAGATGGCGCCGTTGGCATTGAGGGCATTGCTGGTCTTGCCGACCTCTTTTTCGCTCATGTATTGCTCGCCGCCGGGCCAGGTGTTGCCGCCATTCTTAACACTGTAGAGCACGACCTGAGCATTATCCTGGCAACCGCTGTAGGTATAAGTTTTCGTTTCCTTCCCGCCCTTTTCCGCCGATGGCAACTTCGCCTGATCGGGTTTTTCGCTACAATGATCGAACTTTGCCCAAGTCTTCGCGCTATCTTCCGGGGAGAGCACGTGGAAACGGCCGGGTTTATAAGTGCCGCCGTTGTCGGGAACGATGGGATCGTCGGTGCCATTGATGAAAAGAACGGATGCAGCGCGTGCCGGAAGACAGATCATGGTCTTGGGCATTGCCGCTCCCACGGCGGCTATTGCGGCCACTCGATCCGCCATGTTGCAACCCACGCGCAGCGCCATAAAGCCACCATCGCCCAAGCCAGTGGCGTAGATGCGGCGAGTGTCAACCGAGTACTTCAGCGGGAGTTGATCCAGCATTTGATTGAGGAACGCGACATCGTCAGGGGGCTCAGGTCTATTTCTGTTTTCTTCGGGATTTCGCTGGCCAGTCTGGCCGCCGCCGGGATATCCGCCACCGCCGCCTCCTCCTGGGTACCCGCCACCACCGCCGGGATAACCTCCCCAGCCTCCGCGACGACCGCCGCCGCGGCGGGGCTGCATTCCCTGGCTCACTTGTTCGGCGCGTACTCCTATATTCCACGAGCCATGCGCAGCGTTGGGATAGACGGCGATGATGCTGTCTTTATCGGCAAGACGATTGAAGTGGGTGATGCCTGCCATATCGCCGGCATCCTGATTTCGTCCGTGCAGAAGAATGACAACCGGATAGTGCTGCTGCTGGTTGTAGCCTTGGGGCAGGTGTACGACGTAGGTGCGCGACACGTCGTTGACGTCCACTTTTTCCTGAGAGTCATGTGCCGGCGAAGCTTTTTCCTGCGAATCGCTTTTTAGGGGTTCTGGTTTCGCCAAGTCTTGCGCGTGCAACGGGAGTACGAAGAGCAATCCCAGCAAACAGAAGGTTCGCGGGTAAGTGAAGAGCGACCGACGGAGGTGTGGCCGACAAAGCAGCGGAAGATTCATCGAGGAGACTTTCAATTTCATTCTTGCAAATCCTCTTTTGTTTCAGCGGATACGCCCAGCTCGTCGAAAGATAATAGTCGACATCGGAGCATGGGCGTATGCGAAAGTTGACACAGAACAGCCTAACGCCATCACTGGCATAAGAACCCGTGACGATGACATGGGGTTGCTAGCGGCCGGCATGGAGTCTTGCAAAGTTTTGTAATTGAGCCGAGATTTCAGAAGCAGGGAACTTTTCCAGCGGACAGTCGTAACTACTTTTGACCAGACGGTGTGATCGAACCCGCGCTGGATCAGGAGGCATGTATGGACGGTAATTTGGTTGGACTGGCGGCAGTCGTGATGTCCCTGGGGATTCCTATGGCGGCAATGTATACCTTTTTCCGGGTGCGCAAGCTGCGCAGCGAAGAGCGCCTGGCAGCCATCGCGCGGGGCGTGGAAATACCCATGCAGCCGGAGCTTTCGGAGGCAGCACGCTCGCGTCGATCGGGAATTCTTCTGGTGGCTGGAGCAATCGGTTACATCGCGACTTTCGTTCTCATCGGCAGGGTCGAGCCCGATGCGATGATCGCGGCAACGTTTGGGATTATTCCGCTGGCGGTGGGCATCGGCTTTTTTGTGGATCATGCGCTGATTCGGAGGGATGCGAAGGCGCTGTAGGGCGCGTCGTTGTAGGGCACCCGGAAGAACGCTCTCCGTGGGAACGGTACGCAATCCTTCTTCTCGGATCGTGCGCCTTGAGTCGTTCGCCGTTCTAGCGAGTGATCGTTTGTCCTTAATAGTTGTTTCTTGCATTCGTCGGCCCAAAACACGGGCTAAGTCTACGCGTTAGTACGTACAGTTTTGACCCTATAGCGATTTTCCCTCCTTGGTGTCGAAATTCCACCCACTGCAAATCTCTTCACATCGTTTCGCTTTGCCAATGTTTCTCCCAAGTCTCCTCGTGCAAAGCAGATATGCCGGGTAGACGAACGCTGGCCCCAACGTTGCATCTTGTTAACCGTGTCTGATCGAAGCTCCTACTCTTGATTCAGGAGGTAATTCAAACTATATGAAACGCAGAAATCCTTTAGGCCATTGCTGCCTCATATTGCTGGCCATTGCCGCTGTTGTTGTTGCTGCGCCCGTAAAGACGCAGTCGCAGAACATGCAGCCGCAGAACATGCAGTCGCAGAAAGCTCAGCCGCAAAACATGGCAACGCCAGATCGCGACGATGCGACACGGCGACAGCTTGCCAGCTTCGATAGCTTCCTGGATAGTCACCCAGAGGTCGCAGAACAGCTGCGCAGGAATCCATCATTGATAAACGATCAGGGGTTTGTTGAAAAACATCCGCAGCTGCAGCAGTACATGCAACAGCATCCGGAAATCCGGGAAGAACTTAGCCAGAACCCCAACGCATTCATGCATCAAGAGGACCGCTTTGACCGTCACGAAGATCACGCAGGCGATCGGGACGTGACCCGGGGTGAGCTGGCGAATATGGACAGGTTCCTGGATAGCCATCCCGAGATCGCGGAGCAATTGCGGAAGGATCCGTCGCTGGTGGACAACAAGGAGTTTGTGAAGAACCATTCCGCGTTGCAGCAGTTCCTTGCCGATCATCCGGGCGTGCGCGAGGAATACAAGGAGAATCCGAATGCCTTCATGCACGACGAGGAGCGTTTCGATCGCCGAGAAGACTCCTATGCGCATGGCGACCGTGATGTTACTGGCAAAGAAGCATCCAGCTTTAACGAGTTCATGGAGGGCCATGGCAACATCGCTAGTGAACTTTCCAAGAATCCTTCGCTAGCAAATAACCAGGAATATCTTGAGAGCCATCCTGCGTTGCAAGACTATTTGCAAGCGCATCCCCAGGTGCACGAGCAGCTGAGCGAAAATCCTCAGGGTTTTCTGCAGTCGGCGCAACAGTTCAACGTACACAGCACGCAGAAAGTTGCCAGTGACTCCAAGCTCAAGTAAGAGATTGGGA
>JBAWBG010000350.1:0-6232 GCA_049589695.1 Candidatus Sulfotelmatobacter sp.
GCGGTTGACCAGTGGTGACACCAACGTTGACGTAGAGCGCTCGCTAAATGCTCTGCACAAAGCCGAGACACGGCTCGAAGTGGCTGGCAAAACTTAATAGAACTCTGATTCGCGCTCGCGGAGACAGAATGCGATTTTCAACTTTCCCACTCTTTTCTCTTTTGTTCTTCCTTGCAGCTTTCTGCGCCGCGCAACAAAATAAATCTTCATCGCTCGCATCTCCTCCGGCTCCGCTGCTTTCTCCGGATGTCCACGCAGATGGCAGCGTCACTTTCCGCTTTCGTGCGCCCAAGGCAAAAGTAGCGGAACTTGCGCGCGAGGGTGCCGAGCCGCAAGCCATGGTTCAAGATGATCAAGGTGTCTGGAGCCTTACCACAGTTCCGCTCGCGCCCGATTATTACAGTTATTCCTTCGTCGCCGACGGCGTCCGTCTGATCGATCCGTCAAATCCGTTGATTACCCCGAACCTGCTCTCCACCGAAAGCACCGTGCACGTTCCGGGGCCGCCATCGCTTCCCTGGGAAGTGAATGACATTCCGCACGGCGAGATCCATCATCACTTCTACAAGTCCTCGGTGGCTGACGATGAGCGCGATTACTACGTTTACACGCCGCCGGGTTACTATGCCGCGCGCAAACGCAAGTATCCGGTTCTCTATCTTCTCCACGGATACAGTGACGACGCCAGTGGATGGACGGCCGTCGGCCGCGCTAATGTGATTCTCGACAATTTGATCGCGCAGAATAAAGCCAAGTCGATGATCGTCGTGATGCCCTTGGGCTACGGCACCATGGATTTTGTTCGCTTGGCTTGGGGCGCATGGAGCCATCCTGAACTGCGTGATGCGAACTTTAAGAAATTCACCGAAGCGCTGCTCACGGAGGTCATGCCGCAGGTCGAGAGTGAATACCGGATCAACAAGAATCGCAATGCACGTGCAATTGCGGGACTCTCCATGGGCGGCTCGGAATCCCTGCTCACGGGTCTAAATCATCTCGACAAGTTTTCCTGGATCGGCGCCTTCAGCTCAGGCGGAATCCCCGGCAATTTCGAAAAAGATTTTCCCGCGCTCGGCGCGAAAGCTAACGCCCAGATTCATCTTTTGTGGATCGCCTGCGGAACCGAAGACCATCTGATCACCATCAACCGTAATCTGCGCGAATGGCTAAAGACGAAAGGCGTGAATCATACCGACATCGAAACTCCCGGCATGCACACCTGGATGGTTTGGCGGAGGAATCTCGCGGAGTTTGCTCCGCTGTTATTTCGTTAAAAAGAATCGCAGCGCGCAGAGCGGCTACGGCACATTCACCGACTCCCTATCCTCCGAGGCCACACGCTTCACCGCAGCCGTCCGTTCTAATTTATCCCACGCAAATCTCCGCCCTTCGAGCGCACGCTTCAACGTCTTGAAAAGTACCACCGAAAATAACTGCCGGTAAGCAAATCGTTGGAGCCACACCTGGCTCAACAGCCAGACGTCCTCTTTATCATCCGGCCTCCGTCTCTCCAGCGCGAACGCCAGCGCCGACGCCAGGAAATCAATCACCAGGAACGCGAAGAAGAACGCGACCAGTTTGTGGAAGCTGGCCGGATCCGTGGAATCAGGATGAAAGTGTTTCTGGACGAAATACCAAAGCGCCCCGAAGGCGAACATAATGTCGATGAGCGGCGAGACCAGCGGCAACAGAATCTGGAAAATCACAATGTTCGGTAGGGCCACAAAACCCAGAGCCCCTTTGCGGGCGAACACTCCGCTGTGTTTATAGACAGCTTGCAGAATTCCAAATGACCAGCGAAACCGCTGCCGCATCAAGCCATTCGCGTTGGTGGGCGCCTCAGTGTATGCCAAAGCCATGTCTTCATATTCCACGCGGTAGCCTCGTCGCAAGAGAGCCATGGTGAGATCGGCGTCCTCGGCGACGGTATCGATCTGATAGCACCCGGCCTCGCGCACTGCGGAAACCCGCCACGCTCCAATCGCGCCCGGCACCACGCTGACCGCGCCGAGCACATCCAAAGCACGGCGCTCGAAATTCTGGCTGGTGATGTATTCAAGCGCCTGCCAGCGCGTCCACAGATTCACGCGGTTGCCTACTTTTGCATTGCCCGCGATCGCTCCTACCCTGGGATTGATGAAATGCGGCACCAATCGCGAGATGGCGTCACTCGCGATGATCGTGTCCGCGTCAATGCCCACAAAAAGTTCTGCATCTTGAATATGTTCAATGCCAAAGTTAAGAGCCTCAGCTTTACCGGCGTTGGGTTTGGTGAGAATGAGAACTCTCCCGGCGTCTTCCTCTGCGAAGAAGGAAGATCGCGCCGCCTCAAGAGTTCCGTCTTTGGAGCCGTCGTCGATCACGATCACGCGCAGATTGGAATAGTCAGAGTTGAGCGCGGCGCGAATCGTACGCACAATCACTTTCTCTTCGTTGTAGGCCGGAATAAGCACGGCCACCTTCGGCTTATAAAAAGCCACTTCCGCCGGCTTTCCGAAAATCTTTTCATGCAACCGGTCGTAGATGGCAGCCGTGCCAATGAAAACCAGCCGTCCCGTCATGAGCAGGTCGCCGATGAAAAATATCCACGTGATTAAAACGATGCCTGCTTCGAAGAGCCAGAAGCCCAGCCCATCCAGGCGCGCAGCCCATCTTTGCCCTGTGCTTAAGGGCGACATTACATCGGCCCGCGTCTTGCCAAACAACTGAAACACCGGCACCACTGAATATCCTCGCGCGCGAATGCCATCGATGATCATGGGAAGCGCACGGACGGTTTCCGCACGATTGCCGCCACCATCGTGCAGCAGAACGATGTTGCCGCACCGCAAATCGCTGGCCGCGCAAGGCGGCAAATGCGCCAGCACGTACGAAGAGATTTCCTCGGCAGTGTGCCGCCGCGGCTTGTCGTTCCAATCGTTGGGATCGATCCGGTTGCCAACGGTGATGTATCCCATGTCTTGTGCGAACTCGAGTGGCTTTACTTGGTCGGCAGTGTCTGGTTCTTCATCTATGGCATAAGGCGGCCGCAGCAGCGTGGCTCGAATCCCCATCAGGCTGGCGAAGAGTCGCTCGGTAAGATTCAACTCCACCTTCATGTAGCCGGAAGAAATATTGCTCACATCCGGATGCGTAAAAGTGTGATTTCCGATGGTGTGGCCTTCGTTGTAAATCCTTTTTGCCAGACTAGGGAATTTATCGGTCTGAATACCAATTAAAAAAAACGTGGCCGTAGCGTGCTCGCGCTTGAGAACGTCGAGAATCTTAGGCGTCCACTCGGGATCAGGGCCGTCGTCAAATGTAATCGCAATCTTATTCGGACTGTAGCCGTAGCGCCCTACACGAAAGGGTTCCGGCATGTTCTGAAAATTTTCATCGGTGATCAGTTTGCTCTTCGGGTCGATGGTGAGATCGCGAGTGCCATGCGTGGGGCGCTCCTCAATGCGAAGAATTTCGCCTTGGCCTTCCATGTCGACATCCTGGCCGGGAGGCACGTCTCGGATTTTTTCCGCGGCTCCCGCATCGCCAGGAACGTCCCAAATACGCCATAGAGATCGGTCCTCCCCTCCGAGTCGCCACAAAGCAAAAGTCTGAATGCCCAGCGTTTGTGCGGCCCGCATGTGATTCAGCGCTGTCACCGCATCCAGAAACCAGACGTCATGGCGAAGACTGCGCTCATCCAAATAACTGAAGTGCGGATTCAGAGCATCGTCATCGAAGGTCACATCCTCATCGGAATCGCGCGCCGCCAGCCAGGCCTCCTGCGCACTGACGGAGCTGTCATGCGCATCCGGCGGAAGCTTACCTTTCTTCGGCTTCAGCACCCAGTCATATCCGTAGTTGGCGATAGCGCAAATCAGTTTTTCCCGGGGAACTACCTTTTCAACAAACTTCAGATTGTCGACGAACCAGTCCTGCGAAGCGACCGGTCCCGATTCGGCCCCGGGATAGTGCTCGTCGTAATTCATCACAATCACGCCGTCCGCTGGAGCAGAGATGGCCGCGTAATCGAACTCCTGATTGTGGGCCGGCACGCTTACATAGAGCTTCATCCCGCGCGCATGCAGGTCCGACGACAGTTCATTCAATAGCGCGACATAACCCTTCTGCCCAGAGGCGGGGAAAGCTTCGAAATCGATCATCAACCCGCGAAAGTGGTCCGAAGAAAGAAATATGCCTACCTCCTTTCGAAATTCCGCTCGCGCATCTGGATTGTTGAGAAAGCCGGTAATGTCTCCCACCCAATCGGTGCCGTTGAAATTATTCACCATGGGGAAGACTTCCATGCTCGGGTCGTCAGACTTGAGAAATGGCATCACGCGGTCATCCACCGAGCGGGCACGATTGTTTTGCACGACATCGAAAAACTTATTCGTCTGGTCGTCCACTCCCTGCAGGCGGCCGTCAGGGGTGAGCACGTGTAGCCAGTCGGGATAAAGCAAGTCGATCTGGCGGGCGAAATCGCGAAGCGAAGAAAAACTCGCCGCATCCCAGGGAACATAAAACGCCGCCCGGATCCCTTCTTCCTGGTTCAATTTCACCTCAGAGGCAGGCAGCTTCGACTTACGGTGGGAGCGATTGGCTAACTTCTTCAGGCGCTCACGCGCCCTGTCTCTCTCATTTTCCTTCAATGCCCTGAAGGCGCGCTTCTGCGGGGAAAACAGAAGCTCTGGCAAGCGTTCGTCGCGCAAGGCACTGTATACAAAGAAAATAATGAGTGCGGAGAGCGCCGCGACAAAAATATCGACCAGGCGTCTCAGGCGCTTCCAGCGAGCGCGTTCCGGATCATAAAAGACAGGTTCAGCCATGGATGGTCAATCGCTTATCGTATGCCGCGTACGGCAAGTGGTCAATTCTGAGGAGACAGAAGACGAGGCACGCCTAACTCTGTTTGCCAAATTAGATGCGCTGGCCGCACGCCAAGTTGACTGCAACGCGCTATATTCTCAGCGTGCTGAAACTGCTGCGTAAGGATGTTCGCTTCTTTCTTGCGGCGACGCTGGCCGCGGTCGCGCTGCGCCTCGTCTTCTTGCTGCACTTCCCCGGCGTCGTCGACGATTCCCGCCTCTATGCCGATATCGCCATGAACTGGCTGCAATATGGCGTCTACGGCATCACCAACTCCGGCCATGTCATGCCCACACTCTCCCGCCTGCCGGGATATCCCGCATTTCTCGCAGCCATCTTCTCCGCCTTCGGTTGGAGTAATTTCCGCGCGGTCCTACTGATTCAGCTTTTGTTCGATCTCGGAACCTGCTGGTTCATTGCGGATATCGCGCGCCGCATCTTCTCTGACCGGGCTGCCAAAGCGGCTTTCATGCTCGCCGCTCTCTGCCCATTCCTCGCCAATTACTCCGCCACGGCTCTCACCGAGACCCTGGAAATTTTCTTCACCACCCTCGCCCTGGATTTCGCCATTGCTGGAACATCCAGCTTCCGGGCAGAGACCGAATCGCAAACTACGTTGCCCTCCAACTCGAACATGACTGCATGGTTCGCCTGTGGACTTTCGATCGGAGCTTGCCTGCTGCTGCGCCCCGATGGCGGAATTCTGCTCGCCGCGATCGGCGCGTATTTGTTCTTACTTTTTGTAAACGAAATAATTCAGAGAAGAAAACGCGGCAGCGTGCCTCATCTCGCTCCAATTCTCCGCGCTGGAATTATTCTCGCCATCAGTTCGCTCGCTCCGCTCATTCCATGGACCGTGCGGAACCTGCACACCCTCCATCGTTTTGAACCGCTGGCTCCGCGCTACGCCAACGATTCTGATGAACCCGTGATGAGCGGATTCAACCGCTGGACCAAGACCTGGATCGTGGAGTACGCATCAGTCGAAGAAATCTATTGGAACGTGCCAGGCGACGCCATTGACCTCACGCGCCTGCCCCGGCGCGCCTTCGATTCAGAGCAACAGCGCCAAGAAACCGCACAACTTTTCGCCGACTACAATCAGAATCACGATGTATCGCCGGAACTCGACGCGCGCTTCGCCGCCTTGGCCGCGGCGCGTATTCACGCGGCACCACTGCGTTACTACATTTGGCTCCCAACGCTTCGCATCGCCGACATGTGGCTTCGTCCACGAACCGAGCTTCTGCCCTCCGACCCGCGCTGGTGGGAGTTCAACGACGATGGCGTATGGCTCGCCGTCAGCATAGTGTTCGGCTTGCTGAATCTGGCCTACGTCGCTGCGGCGGTCGCCGGGTTCGTGCGCGGGCGCGAATATTACGGC
>JBAWBG010000351.1:0-12985 GCA_049589695.1 Candidatus Sulfotelmatobacter sp.
TCAGTCTAGGGGTTCGGGTGCGAGAGCGATGTTGGTTTCGCCGGCCGCCTTTTTGGCGGCATATTTTTTCATCCAGGCTTCCCAACTTTTACCTGCCGCTGTATCCCTTCCGGAAAAGGCGAGGGCAGCGATGTCCGCATAAGAGATGGAAACTTTTTCGTTGGAGCTCTTCGGGTACAGCCGGACGATGGAATCTTTCAGCGTGCCGCCGCTGCGGCGGTCGAAGAGATAGCCTTCGATCCTCGATCCGTCTTTTCGGGTAATGGTGACGTCGCCGCGATAATCAAAGGCTTTTTCCAGAGCGACGCGGACCTCTTCGTCGCTCGCGAGTTGCGGAATCCAGCCTTCGAGTTTTTCGTGGACGATGCCCGGAGCAAGTTCCAGCGTGTCAGGATTGGCGCTGGTGTGTGGGACCGCCTGCGCGTCTTCGTGATCGATATGGCCGGATGCTTTGCCTGTCATTTTTGAATCAACTTCAAAAAATCTTAAACACGGAGGACACGGAGGTTCACGCAAAAACTTGTGATTACGCGCGAGTTTGGTGCAGTGGTTCACCTGTCGGCGCGATCTGCACCAGCGGATGAATCGGAGCTTGCGGCTCATCTAACAACCGCAAAGCTTCTTTGTCGCGATAGCCTGTAAACAAGGTCGCCTTCACCGTCGCCAGGAATCCGCTGAGCGAGCTGAAAGTGGCATTCACCGCGGAAGCTTCGTATCCGCTGTGCACCATGCAATTGGCGCAGGCAGGATTGCCGGACTCGGTGCCGTAGTTACTCCAATTCGTGGTCGAGAGAAGCTCGGCAAAGGTTTCGGCATAACCATCCTGCAGCAGGTAGCAAGGCTTCTGCCATCCGAAAATATTGTAGGTAGGCATGCCCCACGGAGTGCACGGGTAAGTGCGCTTGCCCATCAGAAATTCTAAAAACAGCGGGGAGAGATTGAAGCGCCAATTCTTTTTTCGGTTCGACAAAATTGCGCGGAACATGCGACGCGTTCGCGCACGTCCTAGAAAATGTTTTTGGTCGGGAGCCTTGTCGTAAGAGTAGCCGGGCGAAAGCATCATGCCTTCGAGGCCAAGCTCCATCATGTCATCGAAGAAGGCGCGGACGGATTTGGGATCAGCGCCATCGAATAGCGTGGTGTTGGTGGTGACACGGAAGCCGAGCGCGAGCGCTTCTTTGATCGCATCGACCGCAATGTCGTAACCGCCTTCCCGGCAGACGGCGAGGTCGTGCTCTTCGCGCTGGCCGTCGAGGTGCACGCTGAAAGTCAAATATTTGCTCGGCTTGAAAAGATGAATCTTTTCTTTCAGCAGCAGCGCATTCGTGCAGAGATAAATATATTTCTTGCGCGCAACCAGCCCGTCGACGATCTCGCCGATCTCCGGGTGCATCAGCGGCTCGCCGCCAGGTATGGAAACCATGGGGGCTCCGCATTCCTCCGCGGCACGAAAACATTCTTCCGGAGTGAGATCCTTTTTCAGAATGTGGGCTGGATATTGAATCTTGCCGCATCCCGCGCAAGCCAGGTTGCAGCGAAACAGCGGCTCGAGCATAAGCACGAGTGGATACTGCTTGCGGCCGGCGAGCTTCTGCTTAAGAACATAGCTCGACACGGTCCACATCTGGGATACGGGAACGGCCATTCTGAGTTGGTAACTCCTGTGCGGTTATTTTATCAGGGTCCACGAATTAGATGACCTGCAGTGTCAGACAGGTGCCGGAAAAGAAACTGTGGAACGAGTTCCTCGGCGCTTTCCGCCCAGCCGAAAACTCCGGCCGAACCGGCTGCCGAAACCCTTGTAAAACCAGCGTTTACCGAAGGGATTCACGCCCGCACGAAGGTCGATGGGAGGGTCATTTTCGTGGTATAATTTGATAGTCGCGAAACGGACCTAAGTACACTAAATTTCAATCACTTGAGGTCGGTTGCGCAGGCGGCAGTTCGGTCTTGCGCGGGAGATTTTTGCGACTGAATCGGAGCTTTCGCTTGCAGGATGTTGGCGCGAAAAATCGGGCGTGCTCCATGGAGTTGAATGGCCACCAAAGAGATCAATACCCCCATCGTAGAACCTAAACCGAAAAACGGAAGCTTGACACCGATCGCTGGAAATAATGGCGGCGCCAAGAACGACTATAACGCCGACTCCATTAAAGTGCTCGGCGGGATGGAAGCGGTGCGCAAACGTCCCGCGATGTATATCGGGTCCACTGGCGATCTGGGTCTGCACCATCTCGTTTATGAAGTCGTCGACAATTCCGTGGACGAAGCGCTGGCCGGCTTCGCCACCAAGATTGAAGTCACCATACACATCGACAATTCCATCACTGTGATCGACGACGGGCGCGGGATTCCCGTGGACGATATGGATATTGATGGCGAAAAAGTTTCTGCGGCACAGGTGGTGATGACCACACTGCATGCCGGAGGAAAATTTGATTCATCCACCTATAAGGTTTCTGGCGGATTGCACGGTGTAGGCGTTTCGTGCGTGAACGCACTGAGCGAAGAACTCGAACTGGAAATCTGGCGCGAGGGCGCGACCTGGGAGCAGACTTACTCGAAGGGCGAGCCCACCAGCAAAATGAAAAAAGCGGGCGCAGCCAAGCGGCGCGGGACGAAGGTTCACTTCCTGCCCGATCGCAGCATTTTCACCGCAACCGAATATAACTACGACACGCTGGCGCAGCGGCTGCGCGAACTGGCGTTTCTGAATAAAGGATTACTGATCACGCTGACCGATGAGCGCTCGACCGACGCGAAATCGGGCGAGGCCAAGCATGCAGACTTCAAATACAACGGCGGCATCGCCGAGTTCATTAAGCACTTAAATCGCGGCAAGCAGGTACTGCACGACAAGCCGATTTACATGGAGGCCGAGCGCAACGGCGTCGCCATGGAAATTGGCCTGCAATATAACGACGGATATTCGGAATCCGTTTTCAGCTTCGCGAACAACATCAACACGATTGACGGCGGCACGCACCTTTCGGGCTTCCGCATGGCGCTCACGCGGACCATTAATTACGCCGGGCAGCAGATGGGTTTGTTCAAAGATGTAAAAGAAAATTTGACCGGCGACGATGTGCGCGAGGGTCTGGTGGCAGTGATCAGCGTGAAGCTGCCGCAGCCGCAGTTCGAAGGGCAAACCAAAGGCAAACTGAATTCCGACATCGCCGGCGTAGTTCAAGCGTTTATTAATGAGCGGTTGGGGGCGTTCTTCGAACAGAATGCAACCGTGGCGCGGAAGATTATTAACAAGGCTGTGGATGCGGCGCGCGCGCGCGAAGCGGCGCGCAAGGCGCGCGACTTGACGCGGCGCAAAGGCGCGCTCGATTCCGGCGGTCTGCCGGGCAAGCTGGCGGATTGTTCGGAGCGCGATCCCAATCGTTGCGAATTGTTTCTGGTTGAGGGCGAGTCGGCAGGTGGAACGGCGAAGCAGGGACGCGACCGCCGCTTCCAGGCCATACTTCCTCTCAAGGGAAAAATTCTCAACGTCGAAAAAGCACGTTACGACAAGATGCTGGCGCACGAAGAAATTCGCGCCATGATTACGGCGCTCGGCACCGGCATCGCCAAGGATGATTTCGATCCCACGAAAGTTCGATACGGAAAAATCATTCTGATGACCGACGCTGACGTCGATGGTTCGCACATCCGCACGCTGCTGCTGACTTTCTTTTTCCGGCACATGCAGGAGTTGATCAAGCGCAACAATGTCTACATCGCACAACCGCCGTTGTACTCGATCAAGAAAGGCAAGTCGATGCAGTACATCAAAGACGATGACGCCTTCGACAAAGTCATGCTGAAACGCGCGGCGGATGGACTGATCGTGCGTTACGGCGAAGGCGCGGCCAAGCTGGAAGGCGCAAACCTGACTCGCTTTATGACGGTGCTGAAGGAGTATCTCAACTTCTTCGATAAAGTAAACAAACGGCTGCGCGATGAGAGCGTCGCTGAACTTCTGCCGAAACTCGATCTTTCAAAGCACGCGGATTTCGAAGGCGACAAGAAGACTCCGCCGAAGAAGATCGAGAAGCTGGAAAAAGAGTTGAAGCGGCTGCAGAAAGAGCGGAAGTTCAAGAATGTAGAGGCCGCGTTCGACGAAGAGCACAACTTGTGGGAAGTGCGGTTCGTCAGCTCGCAGGGATCGGAACACGTGATCAACTGGGAGCTGGCCTCCAGCGCGGAGTACCGGCAGTTGATTTCGAAGTTCAAACAAATCGAGCCTTATCTGGAACCGCCTTTCGTGGTGGAAGCCGTGACCAAGGCGAGTGCTGCGGGCAGCAACGGCGATGCTGCTGACGACGATGCAGCGGATGATTCCGTGGAGACGGATGGAAAGTCCGGCAAGAAAACAGCCAAGGTTGCGCCCAAACCGCGCGCTGTGGTCGAGCCAGTGGAGAACGCAATCGCCCGCGAGCTTTTCGAATACGTGAAAAAAGAAGGCATCCGCGGCTACGATGTACAGCGGTACAAAGGTCTGGGTGAGATGACGGCTCCGCAGTTATGGGAGACGACCATGGACCCGGAGCGGCGCACTTTACTCTCGGTGAAGCTGGAAGACATTGCCGAATGCGAGACCATCTTCACTACTCTGATGGGCGAGGACGTGGAGGCGCGGCGGAAGTTCATTGAAGAGAATGCGCTGGATGTGAAGAATTTGGATATTTAGAAGAACGCCTGTGACGGGTTTCTTAGCGGTTGGGCTCAGTGTTCCTCCTGAAGGCGTCTATTATTTCGCGGTCCTCAATGTCGATGTTCCGTCCTCGGGGGCTCGTCTGCATTTGGAATGCGGAAGACGATGCTGATGTTTGGGCAGAGTCCTCCCCAGGACGAACCGACCCGGGTGTAAAACGAAATGGTTTTTGAGTGGAACGAAGGTTTCGTCTTTATATCGTTGAATATCTCTTTATATGGTCTCTTGACAAGCGATCGAGCTTCGAGAGTTTTGTTCTCAAGGGCACGTGAAACCGCTGCCCCAGCCTGACAGCAGCGGAGGCTTGCCCAGGTCTAACCTGCCTAGTCACGTCCAGGAGTGGGCTGATGACTAGCCTGTCTGCAGGATGGCTAGAAGCGGGGCCAGCCGCTTTCTAATCTGTTCTGTGCTCAGTACCATGCCAAGCCTCCTTCCATGATGCCCTAGTTTCGGAGATTTCTAGCGCCTTCAATATCAGCTCGTGCAGCATTCTTGTTGTTGCAAAGCGCGTTTGCCTGTGGCTTTCATGCAAGCTCCGCCCGAACGCGTCGAATTCGCAAAGATAGACGTACCATCCTGCATTGATGATCGATACGAGGTCGACTGGGGTTTCGCGGCCCAACGGACCTGTTCAGCGTTTGAAAGAGCAGTAAACAAGAGCACAGGCAAAATCACTGGGTTGAGCGATATCATCTCTATTCTCCCTGAGACGCGGGACAGTGGATGTGGTCGAGGGCCAGGAGTTCGCGAAGAACGCTAAAGCGCAAAAGACCGCCCGCGTGATCAGCAAGACGGCCTCTTGGTGTCTGTTTGTCAGTTCGCTCGATCAGTGATGATCGTTATCCCAATTCTGTTCGGTCTCCCAACGATGCTCTTTTCCATTCCACCACTGGTGGTACTGCTCCCAGCAACGCTGGCGTTCAGCGTTCAGATCGCGACGCCGGTCTTGGGCTTCGCGGCTGTGTTCGCCATTGTCGTGAATCGCTTTGTCCAGTCGTGCCTCAGCCTTTTCGACGGCATGCTGGCAATGTGAGCGATCATCGGCGTGTGCCCGCGGAGCTGCCATAAAGAACATAAGCGCCGCTGCCATCACCGCTGCCGCTGCTGTTTTTCCCAATCGTAGATTCAAGGACATTCTCCTCTCGATTTCGGCGGCCATTACGGACCTGCCGATTTGTGAAATCGACCCAGCGTTGCGATCGATTCCTATTCAGTGCGACGAGTGGCGTTTCAGACAACCGAATCTTATGGGCACGAACGGAGCTGTTCGATACAGTTCATCCTGTAATTACTATTTGTTTACCAGAGGCGGTCTTACCAGCGCGTCTGCTTGCAATTTCGAAACTCGGCATTGCGAAATGCGCCTAGCGCGGGAGAGGATCTTTCGAGCCGGCTAAGGCGTAGGCCAGCACAGCCATAGCGGCCGCGTTTTCGCGCAGCTCGGTAGGAACAACTTTGTCGAGCGTGTCGGCGGCGGAATGGTGGTAGTTGAAATAGGTTCGACCGTCTTGCATCACACCGAAAGCAGGAACTCCGGCGTTGGACATGCCTTCGATATCGGCCCCCGGAGAATAGCTCGTGGACTGGAAGACAGTTGCGCCAATGCTGAGGAGAACGGATTGCACGGGGTGGAGGAAATCAATGGCGGCGAGCGGAGCCTTTACTTCGAATCCCAAGGGATGGGCCGCGCCGGAGTCGCTCTCGATGGCAGCGATGTAGTGCGCGAAATCGGTGGAGTATTCGGCGGTGTAGGCCTTGCTCCCAGAGCCACCGGTCTCTTCGTCCATCCAGGCGACGACGCGGACGGTGCGGGCGGGGCGCAGATGCAGGCGTTGCAGAACCTCGGCGGTCTCCATAGCCATGACGACTCCGGCTCCATCGTCGATGGCCCCGGTGCCGAGATCCCAGGAGTCGAGATGTCCGGAAACAATAACAATTTGCTCGGGGTGTTCTGAGCCTTTGAGGTCGCCGATCACGTTGTAGCTGGTTTCGTCCGGCAGTTTCTGCGGAGTGAGGGTCAGATGCATGCGGACCTTGCCCTGGGCAGCCAGGTGAACGATAAGGTCGGCGTCTTCGGCGGTCACGGCAGCGGCGGGGATACCAGCGGGAAAGCTGAATCCGGTATGCGGAAGACGGTAGTCGGCATTGCCCACAGAGCGAACCAAGGCCGCGACAGCACCCAGATCGGCAGCGGCTTTTGGTCCGGTTGCGCGGTAGCGGACGGCTTCGCCATAGGCAGCAAAGGCTTGTCCAGCCGCGGCTTTTTGCTTGTCGAAGATCTCGTTGAACAGGACGATCTTGCCGGCAACTTTATCGCGGCTGAGCGCAGCGAGTTCGTCGAAGCCGCTGACCGTGACGACCTCCGCAGTGAGCCCCTCGACAGGAGTCGAAGAGCTGCCACCCAGGGCGGTAAGCACTATCTTTTGCGAGGTGCCCGGAACCATGCCAGGATATTCCACGAGCGAGGCAGTTTCAGCTCCGCGGACCCAGTGTGGTACGACGACCGGCTCCAGACGGACGTCCAGACCAAGTTGGCGGAGTTCGGCGGCGACGTATTGGGCGGCGGCAAGAGCTTGCGGCGAGCCGGTAGGACGGGGTCCGATATTTTCGGTCAGATGAGCGAGCTGCCGGTAGGCGTAATCGTCATTCAGCGCCGCCGCCTTGATGGCAGAAAGCTGCTGCAAAAGCAGCGAAGGGAAATTTTGCTGGTCGGTCAGCGAGGATTGCGGGACGGCCATCCGCGAGAGCGCGGACTGCGGCGTTTGTGTCGGGGTTTGGGCTGCTACGAGAACTGAAAGGAACAAGACTGCGATCTGGCAAACAGTAAAGCAGCGGAGGGCCGTGGTCATAGATGCAACCAAGTGTATCGGAGAGGCGGCCGCCACAGGAAAGATAGGGACCTACCACGTCAACCCGATGTCTTTGGACCACGAGCATGCTAGCGTGGGGCATGGACAAGAAACAGATCAACGATCCCAAGATGACCTGGAACTTTCTGATCTGGGTGGGCGGAGTTTTCATGCTCTCGCTTTTCGCGCTCCTGGCTCACTTCGTATGGAGAATTTTCTAATCGTTTAAGCATGTCCGTTCGCGGAAAGAAAAATGGCCCTATTTCTAGGGCCAAATTTCGAAGAGGCAAAGAGGTAGGTGGTTTAGGAAAGGCTATGCAAGTCGCCGCTCCGCCAGTTGGAACGGCACTTCGGGAAATGTTTCGAGGCGAAGAGAGTGAGGGTCATTGCTTTGTGTACGGCCTCTTGGTTACATGAGAAGAAGCATTTGCGGAACCAAAAACTAATAACCACAGCCGCGTGATGCGCAAGCCAGTAACGTCCTGAAAAGCAAGGCTTAATAGATCAAGCAGGTATGAAAAGCCGATCACGGCGATTGGGTTGGCGCGCAGTCAGAGTGCATAAGCCTGCACATTCAATGCAGGTGGATGCTTCGCGGAAAGAATAAATTCGAGCCGCCGGCACCAACCAGCGGCTCGAAAATGAAACTAACTATTTCCCGCCACGGTACGCAGCTTCCCGGGAAGGAAGTGGTACGGAGGCCAAGGACCGCTGATGGCGACCTGGCAGTTCTTCAACTGTTTGGCAGCCGTGTTGTAGCGGTTCTGATATTTCTCGACCGACTTGGAATCGATGAGATGGGCGATGTCGATGAGCATGCCTTGTGGGGCAACCTTCTTGCAGCTCACTTCTTCTTCCAGCGGGTTAAACAGCTTGTGCACCTGCACGGACAGCGCGCGAGCCTTGGTCTGGCGCTCACGCTCGCGGGAAGCCTTGACGCGCAGCTTTGAAAGATAGTCGCCGCCGACAGTGTCCGGCAGGATGACATCGATCATAGCCTCGCGCAGCGAGCCGTCAGTGACCGTCAACTTGATGTGCATTTCGGACTTGCCACGAAGTTTGGCGACGCTTAACCCGAAGGCTCGCCGGTTGACCCGGACAGCCTGACGGAGGGCGTCATCGCTTTCGAAGATGGTTCCGAAACGGAAGGGCAGCACGGTGGAATTGCGGAAGCAGCCGCTGACTACGCGGGCGTGGTCGATGGCCGCCTTCTGATCAAGTGGAGTACTGTTGGGGTCGTATTCGCTCACGATCACAGCGAACTCACCGCTGGGATAGCTGAGGACAGGGGCTCCGTTCACGCCTTGAACATTCTCGATTACGAAAGGGCGTCGGGAACGGGTGCCGTTAGGAAGGGTCTGGTGCTCGGTAAGGCAGTATGCGTACCACGACATATTGAACTCTCCGAACCGGGACGGAGGCTGACGAACCGCCTCTTTATGTTGTTTTGCACAACCTGAGCTACGATCTGGAAGTTTACTTAGCGGTACAGGGTCAAATCGGGAAACCTACTATCTGCCCCGTAGGGCATATTACTTCGGATTGATGGGAAAATGCAACTTTTTCGTTACAGGAGGCATCGTTGAGGAAGTCTTGAGGGTTTATCAGCCTCTGCAAGGCCCAGATTCGGAAAACCGGGCAGAAAACAGTCACTTCTTTTTCGCAGCCGCAGCGGCAGCCGCCCGAGCAGTCCGTTCCTGGAGCGACAATGTCACCACCTGAAGCATGTCGTCCTGCGGGGCCGGCTTTCCCGTCCAAATCTCGAATTGACGGGCAGCCTGGTGGACGAACATTTCAATGCCGGGGATGATTTGCGCGCCTCGCTCCTTTGCCAGCTGCAGCAGGCGGGTTTCGGGTGGATCATACATCATGTCGAAAACGTAGCGCGCGTTGATTTCCTTTTCTTGCAGCGGAGTCTCGCGGCTATTGCCCATGCCGACAGGGGTGGCATTGATGATCACGTCGAAGGAATATTTCTTCAGGTCGGCGCGCTTCACGGAACGCGCGTGAGCCCGGCGAGCAAGCTTCTGGGCGGCAGCAGTGCCGCGGTTCAGGATGAACACTTCCGCTCCGCGTTCTTTCAGCCCAAAGACGGCGGCGCGGGCAGCGCCTCCTGCGCCAAGCACCAGAATTTTCGCGTCCTGTAGTGTGAGGCGGCGCTCCAAAGGGCGTACGACTCCGGAAGTATCCGTGTTGAAGCCGTAGAGCTTACCATCCTGCGCGCGGACGACCGTGTTGCAGGCGCCGATCTTCGTGGTATGCGAGTCGGTGTTGTCGAGATAAGGAAGAATCGCTTCCTTATATGGCATGGTGATGCTGAGGCCGTGAATGGGAATCTCGCGCACGCAGGTGAGTAGGTCTTTGAGAGTTTTGGCATGCAGCGCGAGATAGACAGCATTTACATTCTCCCGGCGGAAGGCGGCGTTCATAATGGCGGGAGAAAGCGAGTGGGCAACTGGATCTCCAGCCACGCCATAGACTCGAGTGGCGGCGTCGACCTGTTCGATGCGGTAAACGCTACGCAACTCCTGCGCGGTGACTTGTCCGGGAGCGGTTTCTTCTCCGGGACTGACGGCGGCAAAGGTAAACACGCTGCCGGCCCGCACTCCGAGAACCCGGCTGATGATGCCTTGCTCGCCCATGCAAACGGCAACGATGGAGTGGTTATCGCTCTCGCGTGCCAGGAACTGAATCATGGAAACATTGTCGGCGAGCGTGGTGGCGGTGCTCACCACTTTATAAAAATCGGCGGGGAAGGCGCGCATCTTCTCCAGCGTCTCGTCCAGCTTCTTGGTTCCGCGAAAGTCATGGAAGGAAAGAATGAGGGCGGCGCGGGCGCGAAGCTTTTGCAACTGCTCTTGCTTGCACTTAAGGGCGGTCTGCAGTTCGACATCGACGAGTTGGCATCCTGCGGCAGCCGCTTTGGCCAAAATTTCCAGCTGTGAGGCAATGGAGCCGCGAAACTTGCCTCCACTTGCCGTCCGCCGGCAGGTAGCAATGACCGTAATTCCAGAGTGGGTCTCCAGAAAATGCTTGATCTTTGGAAGTGCCAGGCTTGGTTTTGAAATGTAGTCTAACCTGAACTCAATAAAGGAGTTATCGCGGATCAAGCCTTCGGCCTTCTCGATCAGTTCCGTAGGGTCGGAAGCTGCCACGGCAACGCAAACCCGCGGCAGCCGCAGGGGCAAAACGCGAGGTGGATAGGCTTTAGGAGCAGAAATCATCTTGAATCAATAGGTTCGGATTAGAGCAACAGGTTCGGCGCGAATCTTACAGGGGTCGAATTGTAGATGCAACTATGGAGTGAAAATTTAGTCGAAAAAAACTGTTTTCACATTTCGCTTGACACCCTCGTAACCTTGACCCCCTCTTACCCCCTTGTTACCTTCCATCTGACGCAGCAGTTCCATGGTATTTGACGGGGAAAGAGCCGAGGGCGGTCCCTTTCCGGAGGCAACATGAAGAAAATAGGATGGTTATTGTTACTCGCGGCGACTGCGGGCTTGGCCCAAAGCTCGCTGGATATCGCTACAGCGAATATAGTTACGCCGTCGGGGACGATTCCCACGACGCCCAGTTTCCCGATCCAACGGGTGCAGATGCCCACCTACGCAGATGTTTACTGCGCGGGTTTCATTAATCGTGAAACCCTACCCGATGCCAACTTTGTGGCCGGTGGCTTGCAAACTCCCAACACGACGAAATTCGTGAAGAACGACATCGTGTACATGGAAGGAACCGGCTATTCACTCGGCGCGCAATACGAGATTATCCGCGCGTTACGGGATATGGACGAATATGAAATGTATCCCGGACAGAGCAAGGTGATGAAGGCCACGGGGCAACCGTACGCAGAAGTAGGACGCGTGCGAATCATCGATACCCGTAGCAAGACAGCCGTAGCGCTAGTCGAATATACGTGTGATCCGATCAACCCTGGGGACACCGCGATTCCTTTTGCCGAGAAATCCATGGTGGCATTCCATGCCCCGGTGCGGTTTGATCGCTTCCTGCCCACTGGCAGCAAAGTATCGGGACGCATTGTGATGGGGAGGGACTTCGATTCAGTGCTTGGAACAGGCCAGAAAGTCTATATGAATGTCGGTGCCAACCAGGGTGTGAAGGTGGGCGACTATTTCCGCGCCGTGCGCAGCTACGTAGCGGACTTGACTGACCCTGTTGATTCGCTTTCGTTCAAAGCCGCCATCAGTGAGGACACGCAGAAGAAGCAACCGTCCTTCGATCCGAACATGTTCACCAGAGGGAACGGTCCGGTGATTCACGTTCGCGATCTGCCACGGCGCGCCGTGGGCGAGATCGTCGTGATCGGGACTACCCCCACTACCGCGACTGGAATGATTGTTTTCGCCATGGAAGACGTTCACGCCGGCGATAACGTGGAACTGGACGAACAGACACAGGCACAATCGCAATAGCTTGACGATTGCAAAAAGACAAGAGAAAAGAGAAAAGAGCTGGGGACGGGCAACCGTCCCCGGTTTTATTGTGTCGCATCTGCGTGACAAATCTCATGGGCAGGATCATGTCAGAATAGCGGCATGCGAAGGTCGCAAGCCTTGCCCATTCCTGAATTTCTCTACGGCACCGCCTGGAAAGAAGAACGAACGCCCGAGCTTGTCGAACTCGCACTGCGCGCGGGCTTTCGGGGAATCGATACCGCCAACCAACGGCGGCATTACTTCGAAGAAGGAGTTGGCGAGGGATTAGCTGTCGCCTATCGCGATGGAGTTGTTACTCGACCAGATCTTTTTCTGCAAACAAAATTTACTTATCGGCCCGGCCAGGATCACCGTTTGCCATACGATGCCGGAGCCAGAGTTTCCACTCAAGTGGCGCAGTCGATGGCTAGTTCGCTTGACCATCTCGGCACCGACTACGTTGATAGCTACATTTTGCACGGACCTGCTTCCGGCTACGCATGGACCGACGTCGACGCTGAAGTGTGGGAAGCAATGAAGAAGGAGCGCGATGCTGGCCGCGCCCGTCTGCTGGGAGTAAGCAACGTTTCGCTGCAGCACTTGGAAGAGCTAGAGGGTGCACACTCTGAAATTCCTGACTTCGTGCAAAATCGCTGCTATGCCCGCTTAGGCTGGGACCGCGATGTCCGGCGATTTTGCAGCCAGCGGAAGATTGTTTATCAGGGATTTTCGCTGCTCACCGCAAATCTTGAAGTGCTTCGGCATCCTGTAGTCGTCAGATTGGCCGAGGAGCATCGGGCCAGTGCAGCGCAGGTGATTTTTGCTTTTGCACGCGCGGTCGCAATGCTGCCCCTTACCGGCACTTCCAACCCCGAGCACATGAAGCAGGATTTGGCCAGCTCGTGTCTTAAACTTTCATCCGCTGCGGTGCAAGGAATCGAACGGCTCGCTGGCTGACTCAACGGAAATATTTGCGGCAATCAATCGCACTTACT
>JBAWBG010000352.1:0-35895 GCA_049589695.1 Candidatus Sulfotelmatobacter sp.
AGACTCAGCAGTCTACCGGCGTTTTGCAAATCGATAGCCAGGCGCGAGCGCTGATCGAATCCGCCGCCGTGCTGCGCGCGCAGGTGGTGGCCAAGGAGGTGCAGATTGAAGGCATGCGATCTTTCGCGACTGACGATAATCCCAATGTTGTGCTTGCGAAACAGCAACTCGCGGCGCTCCAGGCGCAACTTGAGCGAGTAGCAGGATCGCAAAGCGATGCAGGTTCCGACATCAATCTTTCCAAGGGAAGGGTAACCGGATCGGGAATGGAATATCTCCGCAGGTATCGCGATCTCAAGTATCAGGAGACCGTGTTCGAATTGCTGGCGAAGGAATACGAAGTCGCAAAGCTAGACGAGGCGCGCGAAGGCTCAATTGTTCAAGTGGTGGATCCTGCCGTGCCTCCTGATACGAAGTCCTCTCCGCACCGAACTCTGATTGTGCTGGGAGCGACGATTCTAGCTTTTTTCGTTGCCGTGTTCTGGGTGTGGCTGCGGAAAAATCTGAACGATGCCTTCGAGCTTCCGGAGAACCGGCAGCGCCTCCGAAGCATCAAGGCGTTGTGGGGAAGACAAAGGCAAACGGCCTAGGGTTCCTGGGCAATCAGTTTTCGCGCTTTCTTCGTCGGGATAGATACTGAGCCCCTTTGGTAATCAAAGTTGACAGCTGGACGTTAGTATTTGCGGCAGGGTTTGACACGCTTGAGATATACTCCACGGATGCGTGTTCTGTTTTTGAATCCACCCTTCCATCCCAGATATTCTCGGGAGCAGCGTAGTCCTGCGGTGACTAAGAGTGGAACATTGTATTACCCCAAGTGGCTGGCTCATGCCGCCGGGGTCGCAATCAAGAACGGCCATGACGTGGATCTAATCGATGCGCCCGCCGCCGGTTATTCCGTGCAGGCGGTCATTGATCGGATCGCCGCTAAGAATATCGAAGCAGTCGTGTGCGATACCTCAACGCCAAGTATTCTGAACGATGTCCGCGTCATCGAGTCACTGGTTGCGGCTAGGCCGTCTCTTCATGGGTTGCTCGTCGGGCGGCACGTGTCATCTCTGCCCAAAGAGACGCTCGCAATGTCGGCCGCGTTAGAAGCCGTGGCCATCCGCGAATACGAATACACGGTGCGCGATTGGCTGGAAGCGAAAGCCTGCGGTGCCGATCTTTCTGGCGTCGATGGCCTGGTTTGGCGCCGCGCCTCTACCGGCGAGGTTGTGAGCAACAAGCCGCGTGAAGCCATCGCAAATCTTGACGAGCTACCCTTCGTTTCTGAAGTCTATAAGCGCTTTCTGCATACGCCGGATTATTTTTATGGCCACTCGTTGTGGCCACTGGTGGTTTTTGACACCAGCCGCGGATGCCCGTATCACTGTTCATTCTGTGTTTATCCGCAAACTTTCAGCGGACACAAAATGCGCTATCGCTCAGTGGCGAATGTAGCCGATGAGTTCGATTTCGTGGCACGCGAAATGCCTGAGATCAAGACCGTCATGCTGGAGGATGACACCTTCATTATCAGCAAGCCGCGCACGCTCGAGTTGGCCAAAGAATTGATTCGCCGCAAGAACAAGCTGCCATTCGATGCCAACTGCCGTGCCGATATCGGCGCGGAACGCGAACTGCTTTCTACGCTGCACCAGGCTGGAGCCCGTTTGTTCTGCGTCGGCTTCGAGAGCGGCGACGTGGAAGTGATCAACGGCATGAAGAAGAACAACGATGACCGCCGTGATGCCAAGTATCACGAAGAGGCGCATCGCTTCGTCCGCATTTGTCAGGACTCGGGCATCATGGTGCACGGCTGCTTCATGGTCGGCAACTTGAACGAGACGCCGGCCAGCATGGAGAAGACGCTAACTTTTGCCAAAAAACTCCAGCCTGATACGGCGCAGTTTTTCCCCATCATGGTCTATCCAGGGACGACCGCATACGAGGAAGCGAAGAAACGGAATTACATTCAGATTGAAGACTGGGGCGCGTGGTTAACCAAAGACGGCTTGCACAACAGCGTGGTTACTCTGCCCAACATCACGCATGAGCAGTTGGTGAGCTTCTGCGACCGGGCGCGACGCAGCTTTTATCTCAGTCCTTCGTATTTGTTTTACAAGTTGAAGCAGTCGCTGCAAGATCGCCGCGAGCTACAGCGCAACGTTAAGGGATTCATCACACTTTCGAAGTATCTCTTGCGTGGATCCCAGCACGAAAAGAGCACCCCCGCTCCTCAAGCGCCGCGGCGGCCGGACATGACAGCGGCGGCGAGTCCGCAAGGCGGGGACTAGAGCCCATCTCATGCTGTGCGTCACGAAGGCTGCGGCGCGCTTGCAGGCCTGCTCTCGTCCATTTTTTCCTGGAGAAGTATTATTACCGGCACCGTCAGCAGCGTGGGCGGTAAGTGGAGTATCCCATCGACACTAGATCAGTATCGATCATCATTCCGACATTTAATGGCGCCTCCCGCATTGGCAACTGTCTCGATGCACTATTGCAACAGGCAGCCCGGCACAATGCGGAAATTCTGGTCGTCAATGACGGATCAACCGACAACATAGCGGAAGTTGTCAAGAGCTATGCCGGCGTTCGCCTCGTTAGTCAGTCCAATGCGGGTCCGGCTGCAGCGCGCAATCGAGGCGCCGGCGAAGCTCGGGGAACGATTCTGGTATTTACCGATGACGATTGCGTCCCCATGCCTGACTGGCTCGATGCGATGCTCCAGCCCTTTGGGGATCCAGATATCGTTGGAGCAAAGGGAGTTTACTGCACGCACCAAAAGAGTCTGGTGGCTCGTTTCGTGCAAATCGATTATGAAGACCGTTACCGTCTGATGGCGGCTCACGACTCCATCGATTTCATTGACACTTACTCGGCGGCTTTTGGCCGCGATCGCTTTCTGGAGATGACCGGTTACGATACTTCTTTTCCGCTGGCCTGCGCGGAGGATATTGAACTTTCCTACCGTATGTCGGCGCGCGGCTGGAAGATGAAGTTCGTTCCCAATGCCATTGTCTATCACATTCATCCAGATACTCTGTCAAAATATCTTAAGAAGAAATACAAATTCGCTTTCTGGCGCGTGCTCGCCGTACGCAAGAATCCCGGGAAGGCCATGAAGGATACGCACACGCCGCAGCTTATGAAGCTCCAACTGCTGTTCGCGCCCGCGCTTCTTGTTGGTATTGCCATTGATCTGGTGGTTAGGCCGCCGGTACCGGCCTCCTTAATCGTGCTGGCTGCATTTTTGGTTAGTACTCTGCCATACGCGCTTCGGGCGATCAGGAAAGATCCGATTGTCGGACTGCTTTCCCCGGCGCTGTTGGCGGCGCGGGCGTGTGCTCAAGTGCTCGGCGTAACCGTTGGTCTGATCTATGGGCACCGCAAGCTCGCCCAGGTCTCAACCAAGTCGCATGCCTGAAACGCCTACTCGGATTTAACGGGGCTTCTTTTCCGGAAGAGTTGATCATCATTGCGACCGGTTTAGCATCCCATTCATGACTGTCATCTCGCAACGATTTGCGCCGAACCAGTAAGGAATCTCACGGTAATCTTTTACTGCGAAGACGGCTAAATCAGCATCTTTCCTGGATTCGATCGAACCCTTCCGCTCCGCCAACCGCAAGGCCCATGCCCCATTGATGGTAGCCGCCGAAATCGCTTCCGCGGGAGACATTTTCATATGCGTGCAAGCCAACGACATCGCCATCGGCATGCTCAATGTAGGTGACGTGCCGGGATTGTAGTCCGTAGCAAGTGCGACTGGGACGCCGGCATCGATAAGCTTGCGCGCCCGCGGATAATCCTTCAGCCCTAGAAAATAGTTCGCTCCTGGCACGAGAGTGGCGACGGTGTCGTGTTTGGCCAATTCGCCGATATCGTCTTCGTTTACGTGATCCATGTGATCAAAAGAAGCAGGATGGAAGCGCAAAAACGGACGCAGAGATGTTCGTGAGAGCTGACCCACGTGGGCGCGTACGTCGAGTCCGTGTCTTTCCGCGGCGGTAAAAATTTGCATGGCATCGGCGGCTGTAAAAGCACCTTTGTCGCAAAAGACATCGACAAACTGAGCGAGCTGCTGTTTCGCTGCTTGCGGGATCATCTCGTTGCACACGAGATCGATATAGTTTCGTGAACGACCTCGAAATTCTCCAGGCACCACATGCGCGCCCAACAGCGTGGAAACGACCGTTCCTGGCCATTCAGAGGCCGCATCACGGATCGCCTGCAGAGATTTTATTTCTGATTCCGTCGTCAGCCCATATCCCGACTTGGCCTCGACCGTCGTAGTGCCGTGCGCAGCCATATCGTGCAGTGCAGCTAAAAGTTGTTCTGTCAGAATTTGCCTACTTGCGTTGCGGACGCCTTTTAGACTCGACCTGATTCCGCCGCCCGCTGCGGCGATTTCCTCATACGATGCGCCTTCGATGCGCTTCTCAAAATCAACCAGCCTCGGGCTGGCAAAGACAGGATGAGTGTGGGAATCAACAAAACCAGGTAGGACTACTTTTCCTGCGCAGTCGATCTCGATAATGCTCTTGCGATTCTTTTTCAACCAGGGATCACGAAGCGCGTCTTTGGTTGTGCCGACGGAAACAAATTTACCTCCGAGACACAAGACAGCACCGTCTTTAATGATGCCGAGCTCTTTGAGTTCAAGACCGCGGCGCGGACGACGTTGATCAGACTGAAGCGTCAGCAGTTGGCTGATATCGATCAATAACAGCGCCTGCACGGAGTTTGCTTTGGACTTCTGATTTGATCTCAAGCAGTGAACAGTTTAGCAGGTGAGACGGTTTCAACTTCTTTTCGAGTGTCGAATTCCAATGGCTCAGGTCTGAGAGTTACTTGCCCATCGGCACTTTCACTCCGCTCTTCTTGGCAAATTCTTTCGCCTCGTCATATCCCGCATCCGCGTGGCGAATGATGCCCATACCTGGATCTGTCGTCAGCACGCGCTCGATGCGCTTCGCCATCATCTCGCTGCCGTCGGCAACTGTTACTTGCCCGGCGTGCAGCGAGTATCCAATGCCCACGCCGCCGCCGTTGTGAATTGAAACCCACGACGCACCGGCTGCGGTGTTCAACAGGGCATTCAGCAGCGGCCAATCGGCGACCGCGTCGGAGCCATCTTTCATGCTTTCGGTTTCGCGGAACGGAGACGCCACCGAGCCACAGTCGAGATGATCGCGGCCAATGACGATCGGCGCTTTGATCTTTCCTTTTTTCACCATGTCGTTGATTGCGAGGCCGAACTCTGCGCGCTCGCCATAACCCAGCCAGCAGATGCGCGCAGGCAATCCCTGAAACTTAATGCGCTTGCGCGCCAGATCAATCCAGCGCCGGAGGATGCGGTTCTCAGGAAATAGCTCCAAAACCAGATCATCCGTGACATGAATGTCTGAAGGCTCACCCGATAGCGCGACCCAGCGGAACGGTCCGCGCCCTTCACAAAAGAGTGGACGAATATATGCGGGGACAAATCCCGGAAAGTTGTAAGCATTCTTCACGCCGCGATTAAAGGCGAAGGTGCGAATGTTGTTGCCGTAGTCGAATGTAACCGAGCCCATTTTCTGAAGCCGCAACATGCCTTCGACATGGGCCGCAATGGCGTCGAGCGATTTTTCCTGATACGCCTTCGGGTCGTTTTTTCGTAACTCGACGGCCTTTGCGAGCGTCATGCCATTCGGCACATACCCGTTCAACGGATCGTGCGCCGACGTCTGATCGGTCAAAATGTCAGGAACGACGCCGCGCGCGGCCAACTCCGGAATCACGTCCGCGCAATTTCCCACGAGACCGACAGAAACATTTTCTTTCTTGCGTACCGCATTTTTCAGAATGCGCAAGGCTTCATCGAGCGTGGTCACCATGAAGTCGCAGTAGCCGGTCTTCAACCGCTTCTTGATGCGTTCCGGATCAACGTCAATCCCCAGAAAGGCCGCACCCGTCATAGTCGCGGCCATCGGCTGAGCCCCGCCCATGCCGCCCATGCCGCCCGAGACAATCAACTTGCCGGCAAGATCCCCGCCGAAATGTTTTTCCCCCGCCGCGGAAAAGGTTTCAAACGTCCCCTGAACGATTCCTTGCGAGCCGATGTAAATCCACGAACCCGCAGTCATCTGGCCATACATCATCAGACCGGCACGCTCCAGTTCGTTGAACTTTTCCCAGTTCGACCAGTGTCCCACCAGATTGGAATTAGCCATGAGGACGCGCGGCGCATGATCGTGCGTCTTGAACACGCCCACTGGCTTGCCGGATTGCACCAGCAAAGTCTCATCGTTCTCGAGTTTTTTCAGGGTCGCAACAATTGCGTGATAGGCCTCCCAACTACGCGCCGCGCGGCCGGTTCCGCCGTACACGACAAGATCTTGGGGACGCTCGGCCACGTCAGCGTCAAGGTTGTTCATCAACATGCGCATGGCGGCCTCTTGCTGCCAGCTTTTGCAAGTGATGGAATTGCTGCGCGGAGCACGAATGGATGCCGGGGCCTGAGTAAGTTCTGTTTCGACGGGCATACCTAGATGTTACTTCCAGGAGAGGAAGCATTCAAATTGCGTAGGCCGCATGAAAGCGAGCTTGCCCGATGCTGACGACGCCTCGCCCGCCGCCCAAGTGCTTCATCCATTTCGAACGAGAACAGTGCATCTCGATTTTGGTGACAACTCTAAATCGGCGCGTCCGGGAGCATTCGATTAGCAAGAATTCGATGCCAGGGCAGCGGGTGACTTACGCGGACTAGAGCGGTGAATAGAATCGGATGTAGTCGTAAGTTCACATGATGGCATCTAATTAGGAAGGAGCTGCACAAGCTTGGCGGTTGCGGCAGTCGAGACCTCTTTAAGATCCAGCAGTTCTGGTGGGAGGCAAGCACAGTGAAATCTCAGATCAAGATTGGTACCGTTTTCGGAGTGGAGCTGGGCCTTCACTATAGCTGGTTTGTGATCGCGCTGCTCATAACGTTCTCGTTAGCAGGCGAGTTTCATGCCACGAATCTTGCCTGGAGTGAGGCTCTCGTCTGGAGCACGGCCATTCTCACTGGCGTTTTGTTTTTTGCCTGTCTCTTCGCTCACGAGTTATCGCATGCCTTGGTAGCAAGGATGCGCGGACTGCCGATTCATAAGATCACTTTATTCTTGTTGGGCGGAGTCGCCCAGATGGAGAAGGAAGCGACCGATCCTAAAACAGAGTTCTGGATGGCGATTGCCGGTCCCATCACGAGTGCGGTGTTGGGCTTCATTCTACTGGCTCTGGCGTCTGCTTCCGGTTGGACCCTAAGAAGTTCGCCGGCAACTCCCGGAACGGCGTTGCTGGTTTGGCTCGGATATATCAATCTCGCTTTAGCGGCTTTCAACATGATTCCAGGTTTCCCACTGGACGGGGGTCGCGTGTTGCGAGCGATCTTGTGGTGGGCTATGGGTAACGTGGAGCGAGCCACTCGCGTGGCGGCACGCGTGGGTCAGGCGATTGCGGTGGCCTTCATCGGTTTTGGCATCTTTCGCTTTTTCGAGGGCGCCGGGCTTGGAGGCCTTTGGCTCGCCTTCATCGGCTGGTTTCTGCTGCAAGCAGCGAGTGCGACTTACTTGCAGGTTCACACTGGAACGCTTCTCAGTGGATTGCGAGTGAGCGATTTGATGTCGACCAGCTACGAAACCGTAAGTCCAAATATGTCTCTGCAGGAGTTCGTGAATCAGCAGCTGATGCGAAGCGGCCGTCGCTGCTTCCTGGTGATGGAAAATGGGCAACTGCTTGGCATGATAACCCCGAATGAGATTCGCGGCGTGGAGGACAGAACTTGGCCGTTCAAAACTGTCGGTGACGTGATGCGGACAGTAGAGAGTATTCATTTTGTCTCACCTGAGATGCCAGCCCTGGAAGCGTTGGAAATTATGAGCCGCGAAGATGTCCATCAGCTTCCCGTTCTCTCCAACGGCAAGATTGCGGGAGTAGTCAGTCGCGCTCACATTCTGCAAGCGCTGCAATCGCGGTCAGAACTTTCGACCGCCTCGCACCTGCCCAGGGCGGCGTGAAGGTTGACGGTGGCGGCGTTCTCTTCGATTTCATATTTGTCGATCCCGAAGCGCGCAAATTTATCTAGCAACCAACCGGAACAAAAAATAATCTCTCATGCAGGGTCTTGTTTAAAGTAAGAGGAGAACCATCGTGGCGCGATTTCTTCAGCTACGGCCTGCCGTTGCTCTCATTTTTGTAGTCTGCATTTTCATCGTTGGTGCCGCTCTGGGGATGGCGGTCAGTTCCTGGACAACTCATACTGTGTTGGGAGCGGGGAATCGTGTCCCGGTCTATATCAGCCAGACAGGACGCGCGGGAAACACCCCGCCGACCAATACCATGGGTTTCGCGCCCCTGTTTAAATCTGCGCTTCCTGCCGTGGTCAGCATCACTTCTACTCGAATCGTGAAGACCCAGCAATCGCCCCTTTTCAATGACCCGTTCTTTCAACAATTTTTTGGCGGCCAAATTCCACGCCAACCGCAACAGCAACGCGAAAGGGGGTTGGGCTCCGGCGTAATCATCAGTCCCGAAGGCTATATTTTGACCAATAACCACGTTGTTGATAAAGGTACGGACATCAAAGTGATACTGCGGGACAAGCGACAGTTTACGGGGAAGGTCGTTGGTACCGACCCACAGACCGATATTGCCGTCGTAAAAATAGACGCAACGGGATTGCCGACGATTCCTTTGGGAGACTCTTCAAAACTCGAGGTTGGTGATTATGCCTTCGCCATTGGCAATCCTTTTGGCGTGGGCGAGACGGCCACAATGGGAATCATAAGCGCAACCGGGCGGAACGGTCTCTCCATCGAGGACTATGAAGATTTCATTCAAACGGATGCGGCGATCAATCCGGGTAACTCCGGCGGCGCGCTGCTGAATGCGCGCGGCGAACTGATAGGCATCAACACCGCAATCCTTTCGGGCGGAGGGGGAAATCAGGGCATTGGCTTCGCCATCCCCATCAACATGGCGAAGTACGTGATGGAGCAGATCCTGAAGCATGGCAAGGTAGTTCGCGGTTACATCGGCGTGGGCATTCAGGAAGTGACACCGGAGCTCGCGAAGGCCTTCAATGTGACTGGCGAAAAGGGTGCCTTGATCAGCAGCGTCGATTCCAACGGCCCTGGAGCTAAGGCTGGATTGCAGCGAGGCGACGTTATTACGGAGTTGAACGGCCAGCCTGTCGATGGGCCAAATGACTTGCGCCTTAAGGTCGGGACTCTGACACCCGGAACTACTGTGCATTTGAAGGTGGAACGCAGCGGCCAGATGCGCGATGTCAGCCTGGCGCTGGGGGAGGCTCCGTCGGCGAAAGGCGCAGGGAATGAGGCTGGCGGATCAGCCGAAAACAGCCCGATGCGCGGCGTACAAGTAGACGAGCTCACTTCCGATATCCGCCAGCAACTTGGGCTGAACTCAGATGTGAAGGGCGTAGTTGTCACCAATGTTGCAGATGACTCGCCGGCCGCAGACGCCGGCTTGCAGCGCGGTGATGTGATCGAGCAGATTAACCGCAGACCGGTGAACTCGGTGGCGGATTATCAACGACTGATTGAGCAGACAGGAAAGCAATCATTGGTGTTGCTGATCAATCGCGGAGGAAATACCAACTTTATGGTGGTTCAGCCGGAATAAGCCGAGTTGCCGCCTAATTCGAAAAGAGTTTGAAGTTTGAGCTATCCCGCGTCCGTTGTACGTTTATTGTGCGGCGAAGGCGCGCGGAAGAGAAAACCGCGCGGAAGCACTTTCTATCAATTCTGCCAGCAACAGTTTTAGATCTGGTCCGTTACTCGCGGACTGCGAGATACAGATTTTCATTCAAGACATCAAGAACGGAGCGAACATCGTCAATGGTGTTATAGAAATGAAACGATACCCGCAGGCCATCCATTCGATTCGAAGCGACGATGTTTCGCGTCGCTAGTTTTTTTACCGCGGCGTCAGAGTCCTTCATTTGCAACACGACGAGCGGACCTACACTATCGGCTGGGGTCTTGATCTTGATCTTGAGCGCGCACGCGCCTTCCATAAATGCTTTGGTAAGGCCAGAGATATGCTGAGCGATTTTCTCGTATCCCACGCTGCCGAGCAATTTGAGCGCTGCCTGCACCGCGTGGGCGTGCGGGAGTGGAGGCGACCCCGCTTCAAAGCGGCGAGCAGTCTTCGAAGGATCGAAATGCTTGACGTCAAACGCAAACGGATTCTGCTGCGCGAACCAGCCCGTGAGCGTGGGGGTGAGAGAACGGATCAATTCGGGCCGGACGTAAAGAAAAGCGATGCCGGACGGACACAGAAGATATTTGAGTGCGCCGCTGACATAAAAATCTACATTGAACGCCTTGACGTCGATCGGGCGGGTTCCGCAATCCTGATAACCGTCGAGCATAACCAGCGCGCCACGCTCATGCGCGCATTGAACGATCGGCTGAATGTCCGATCGAAAGCCGTTGGAGAAACAGACTTGGGTGAGCGGGACGATGAGCGTCTTGTCGTCGATGGCGCGGGAATAAGCTTCCGCCGAGATCCTGCCGTTTTCTGCTGCGAGAAACTGAACCTCGGCGCCACGGCGGCTCTGCGCAAGCCAGATTTGTCCCATCGTTGGAAACTCAAATTCTCCCATAACGACTTTGGGGCGCTTGCCAAAATCGAGCGCGCTGACAACGGAATTGATGCCCACGGAGGCGCTTGGAACGATGGCAACTTCATCGGGTGCCGCACCGATGAAATGTGCGAAGGCGGTACGCGCGGATTCATACTCTTCGACCCAGCAGTCCCACGGGGAACCTTGTTCGTGCCACGAGCGAATGTGTTCGAGAACCGAGCCTTCTACGGCGTCGCTGAGTGCTCCTTGCGAGCAAGAATTCAGGTAGATCTTGTTCTTGAAAATGGGAAATCGGGAACGAACGGATGCAAGGTCAAAAAATGTGGACAATGGAGTGACCTCTGGATGAAATAACTGGTTTCCACAACTTCTGCATCTGGTACTCCGAGAAAAATCTAAATTTGCTTGGTAAGCCAGGCACTGACGTGCTATAGACCAAGTTGACTACAATTTGCGATACAAGAACAGCATAAGAACCACTGTGGACTCGCATCGCCGGAGACATCCTTTGAAACCTCGCTACTCAAGAACGATGCACCAAACCACAAGATCCCATTCCAAACGCGCGATCATCAATTCCGTCATTCAACTCGAGAAGCGGGTCTGGAAGGCAGCCCAAGAGCGGGACGCAGACACATTCAAAGAACTCGTGCCCTCGGACGCGATCATGATCTTTCAATCTGGAGTAACGCCCCAGCCACAATATCTGGCTTCGATGAGTGAACGCACGATCTCCGGTTATGAAATTCGCCATATCCGCGGATCCATGCCCGATGCAACAACTGTAATTCTGTACTACGAGGCGCTACGCCTCGGAGAAGAAGCTGGCAGAACCTTTCCCGCAGGCGCCGTGATCGAGAGCACCACTTGGATTAAACGTGGAAGGCGCTGGGTTGCCATCCTCAACCAGGAGACACCCATCACCGCAGAGAGAGATTAAGGTCTCTCCGCGCCAGTCGCCCCTCAGATACCACTACACTCTTTAGAATCACTCAAGCGCGCTCGGCCACTAGTTTGCGTTCACGGGCGTCAACGGTTTTAGAATTTCGTCAAGATAGTCAGGCGCGCCGTCTACGCGTTCCAGATGGGGGAACTGATTGCCGCCATAATACTGAATTTCGTGCGACTCCAATCTTCCCGCATTTTCGCTTTCGATTACTATCGCTCCTGGATTGGCTTTTGACTCCCGAATCGCCCGCTTCAACTCATCTACGGAAAACTTGCGGTGGTTTATTGCAATAATTTTCGAATAGGGACTCAAACCGCTGGCGAACGCCGGCATACCCGGAATTGCATCGATAATGGAGCCATCGCGCGTGACTCGCAGGCCGATAGAAGATGTGAAATCTCCATTCTGCGAAACAGCTTCGCTGGCTGAAAGAACTTCGTTTGGATCGTCGTTATAGACGAGTCGCCATCCGCCGCCGGTAAATCCTCCCAATGGCGCTTTGGCATCGGTGGAATCTAGTCGCGCGCGAAAGAAAGACGTCCAGTCATAAGCGGCGATCCCATTCAGTGTCGAAACAAGATCTTCGAATGTATAAGTCTTGATAACAGGCTGGCCCTCAGCTCCGGCATAGAAGACATGACAAAAGTCATCGATCGATTTGCGATCGCCAGTGAGCTTGCGAATTGTCGTATCCACGTCCAGCCAAATCAGAACTGACTCGGGATAGAAATCGACTCCGCGACGATATGACGACCACTCCGGAACAGAGAAGTAAAGAATCTGCGCGGCGTTGGCCGTGTTCTGCAGGGACCGCCAGCGGCGGCCAGCGCGGTGCTCTAAGGTCGAAGCCGTAAGCGCAAGGTGCTCGCGAGTCTGAACAGGAGTCAGAAGGCCGCTGCGAGCCGTGAGCAGCGTCCCCAAATATTCTGTCAAACCCTCGTAGACCCACAAGAGTTCGCCCTTCATAGGCTGCTGGAAATCCGCCGTCGCCAAGCCCACGGGACGTCGGTACTGCCCGTTCCAAGAATGCGTGAACTCGTGCGGGAAAAGGCCCGCTTCCAGGATTCGTGCGTTCGAATCAACCAGGGTGTGCTGGCGCACACGATCGTCACTGGATTCGTGATGTTCTTGCCCGAGCCCCATCACGTTGTCACTTAACGTCAGCAGGAAATGATAGTCACGAAAGTGATGTGATTTATATAAAGCACTGGCCTCCGCGACCAGACGCTTGTAGTGGTCAATCAATTCGGGCGGCACATCAAGAGCCCAGGCGTCGTCGGAAGCCACGTCCAATTCCTGGGGCGGGCTGCCACCGCCATTCAATGGGAAGACCCGCACGAATTCACCCGACTGCACAGGCGAATCCACCAGCAGATCCAGAGGGACAGGCGCGAACGAAACTGTATTACCAGACTGGCTGCCAACCGGGAGCGATGTATTGAACTTCCAGTGGCTCGGCAGAGTCAATATTGGGTTGTAGATCAAATCCGCGGCGGGCCAGCCCTTTGGATAAAGCATCACTTGATTCCACATTAAGACGAACAGGTTCGCCGCGCCGGAGGCGCTGAAATCAATCCCCGGCCCCGGAGCCGAGATCAGGAAGTCCAGTGAAGCCTCGAGCGAAGTAGTTCCCGCAGGAATGTCGAGGTTGAACGAATACATATCTACCAGGTCTTGTTGCCACGGAATCTCGCGTGTGCCTGATGAAAACTTCAGCCCTGCTAGATTCCAGATGGGCCCGTCAGGAGAGTGATCCGCTGGCATCCACTTCGGGTAGTAAAGGGTTAGAGGTCCGGAGTGGACCGGAAACACCAGCTTGGCGTGGAGAATCCGCTGCGAAACTTGGGTTGCGTCAACCGAGATTTTGATCGGACCCGGAGCCTCAGCCTGGCCGCTCGCCGAACCTGCTAGAGATACAGCCAGAGCCAGCGTGAGAGAGAGCCAGCCTGCGGATTTTCTGCCATGGCGCATTGTGTTTTCCCTTTCACGCGAAGCCTCGAGAAGAGACATCCAGCGCAAGACATAACCAGCTTCATCGCTAACTTACCATGTGAGCTTGCCCATGAATTGAATGTTGCGCGGGCCTCCCACGCCAAAGTGAGAATCGAAACTCCCGTCATCGGCGGAGGCGCTGATGGTCGTGCTGAGATCCGGCGCCGGCTCGGCGAAGTTCGGATGATTGAATGCATTGAAGAAACTGGTCCGGAATTGAAATCCGAAGCGTTCTCCCATCTTGAAAGTTCTCTGAATGGATATGTCGAATGCGTTCAGTCCAGGAGCTACGAGGGGATCACGCGGGCAGTTGCCGAACGTCCCCGGTGCAGGCTCCGCGAACGAACTAACCGAAGCGTAAGGCTGAGAAAAATCCTTGAGCTGGTAATGAATCGGGCCGACGCAGTTATAACGTTCGTGGAAATTGCCCACGCCGCTTTCATCGCCAAAAGTCAAAAGCGGCGCCGCTAAACCATCGCGCAGAGTCGTGGTTCCCGAGAGTTGCCAGTCTCTTGTTGCATAACCAAACGCACCAGCGGACTTCGGAGAGGGAATCGCATAGACGTAAGTGATAATCAGAGCGCGGCGCTGGTCGAATTCCGAATTGCCATAACTCCCCTTCAGATTCCTCGAGTCTTGCGGGACGTAGCCGCTAGTCCCTGAGAAGTCGTCCACTTCCGATGCGGTATCCAGGTTGTGTGACCAGGTGAAGGATATCTGCGTAGTCAATCCGTGAAAGTCGTTCGATTTCAGCGAAGCTTGCAGGGAGTTGTAGCTCGCGATCCCCGGTGTCGAAATCGTGTTGATCTGCGCCAGAGTGGGATACCGCGCATTGAAGGGACGAGCCGCCTGCTCACAGTTTGGGTCACCGGCGGGGATTGGCGCAAGTGTCTTCAGAGGACAGTTCGCTCCAAAACCGGCGCCGACCGGTGGCTGGTTGATGTCCAGAAGCTGCAATTGGTGAATGCTGTGATTTCCGACGTAGCCAACCTGAAGAACGAACCGCTCGCTCAATTCCTGCTGGATGTTGAGATTCCATTCTTGCGTATTGGGAGTTTTTAGATTGTGCTGAATGCTTTCGATATTGAACGGTGGTTGCGGAGCGCCGGTTCCAAATATGGGCACGCCGACACCAAACGGAATAGGCGCAGTGGGAACAATCGTGAAACCGGCGGTCGGGCCAATCGGATTCTGCGCCAGCCCTTCTTCGAAGTTATTGAGAGGGATGGTGTCATAGTAGATGCCAAATCCGGTTCGGATAACCGTTTGACGGCCGGGAATGATCTCGACCGGAGGCTGCCACGCAAGCGACAGCCGAGGCCCAAGGTTGCCCTTGGGAGCGTCATAGAGGTGACCGCCGGGTAGTTGCGAAGCTTCCACAAGGCCCAGATTCGGGTCGAATGCCGAGAACCGCCCGCGCGCCTCGCTGACGGTCGTGAAGAAATCGTACCGCAGACCCGCGACCAGTGTGAGCCGCGGTGTGACCTTAAACGTGTCAACCCCAAAACCGCTGATAATGTTCTGGAAGATATTGGCGCGGTCGCTGCCGACCCGGGTGATGTTCGTGAGAGCCGAACCGGGCGTTGGGAGACCGGCAATTAGATCGACAAGTGCTGCGAGTGCACCGTCTGTCGTAAGATTAGCCCCGAGCTGCGAGCCGGTAAACGAAAAGATGCCGCGAGATCCGGCGAGAGTGTAGTTGGAATAGTTGTGGAGGAAGTTAAAGCCGAACTCCCATGCATGCTTCCCGTGGGTCCAGTTAACTTCGTTTGCGATTTGATAGCTGGTGGCTACGCGGCCTCCGGCGCCGCCTTGCAATCCCAAGTTCGAAAATCCGTCCGCAGTATTGTCGCCGAGATCGATCTCGGGTATGCCGTAGCTATTCGGACTGACGCCCGTGTTGAAGCCGATCGTAGCGGGATTCACGTTGGCATCCCGGCCCTTTTGAAACTGGCTGAAGCGGTTCCAGCCGAGGCGCAGGGTATTGATCAACTTCGAGTTGAAAACGTGAACCTCGCTGATCGCAAAGTTATCAGCAACGGTCGGGGTCACGCCGAACCAAGGATTCAATTGAGAACCGCCCCCCGGCCCGGGGTCACCGCCGGGAAATTCATCTTCGCCGGTGCCGTGGAGGTACCGTGCCGAGAGAGCATCGGAGGTCGAGAAGGTGTGATCAATCTTCAAGACTCCGCTGTTTGGCGTTTGACGGCCACGATTGTCTATGACGAACGGCCCCGACAGTCCGAGTGAAGAGTAGAGGCCCAAAATATTCAGGCCAAGTTGATTCGGTGTAATCCCTTGAGCTTTCACTAGAGCCGTCGCGGCAGAAATTTGTGCTGTAGTGGGCGCGTTTCCGTGAAGAGTAGTGCCAAGGCGTAGCCTGCTGCCATCGTAGCCCGCAAAGAAAAATGTGCGGTCGTGGCCATCATAAAGATGCGGAATGTATATCGGACCGCCTACCGTTCCCCCAAACTCGTTCCAGACGAATGGGGCTTTGGGCACACCGGCGAGATCCTCAAAGTAGTTGGCGGCATCCAGATCAACGTCGCGATGGAGTTCGTAGAGTGAGCCGTGAAGCCGATTCGTTCCGCTGCGAATGATAACGTTCATGACACTGCCGGAGTTCTGGCCGCTATCGGCGCCCGCGTTCGCGCTGACGGTCACCTCCTGAATCGCGTCCAGCGGCAGGCGTGTTGCGGCCGTAGCCGAATTCCCGCCCTCATTGATGGAAGGAAGATACGTGGAAGGATCGGTATCCGAAACCCCGTCGATATTAAAGCCATTCGACCTGGCCCTGGAGCCGTTAATCGTGTATTGCGCAAAAGCGAAATTGCTGTTTTGGGTCACTCCGGGAAGAACAAGCGCCAGTCGGGTATAGTCGCTGTTCCCGACCGGAAGAGATTGCACCTGCTCTTCGGTAAGTTGGCCGCCAGATTCGTTGGTCTCTGTTTGGATAAGCGCTGGCGCTGAATTCACCTCAACCTTCGAGCTCACGGTGCCAACCGCCAGGACTGGATTGACATTGTTGACTTGCCCCTGAGAGGTCACAATGTCGCTGATGAGCGAAGTTCGAAAACCATCTTTGCTAACGGTCAGCTGGAATGTGCCGAGTGGCAACTCTGGAAAATTGAACTCGCCATTCTGATCGCTGGTTGCGATTCGCTCTTGTGAAGTATCAAGGTTCGAGAGCTTGACCGTCGCTCCCGCCACAGCCGCGCCTTGCGCGTCACGGACGCTTCCTGTTACTCGTCCGGGAAAGAATTGGGCCACGGCGATAGAACCACCGCAGGTGCATATCAGAAACATCCCCAAAATGAACCGGATAGCCTTCACAGTTTTCATACCATCCTCCCGCCCACGCTCAATGAGTGGGGAAACGCTACTACTAAAACGTAAAGTATGTCAATAGTATTCGCGTCGTATGTAGAGTGTGTATACAAGAAAACTTCAACTTGATAGTTAAGTTGAAGAAAACCACGCCTCGCTGTCGGGTTGGCCCCGCGCGGTAGGCTCAGCCGTTTTTATTAGTAGGAATTCCTGCGCCCTCGCACGTTTCACCGAGACCGTTTATGGGTCTGCCGCTGGCCGGGTGAGGAGGGATGTTATGGTTTAGGCGAAAGACATTTGTCGGGTCGTACGTCGTTTTGATAGAGCGCAGGCGCTCCCATCGTTCGCGATAAGCCTCAGGGACTCGGTCCTCTTCGTCGCCGCTCATGAAGTTTACGTAAACCCCCGGAACCATCGCGGGACGCAATTGCGCGAACAGATTGCGAGTCCATGCTATGTTGGCTGCATCCTCCGCAGGATCGGCCCAGTTGCTGATGATATTGACCACAAACGGCGCGCTACGATCACCGAACGCAGTTTCTTCGGGCGCGACACGTTGCGCGGCTCCGCCCAGGTACGCTAGTTCGATTTCACTCGCACGGGAGGGAACTGTGGCGAGCGCTTCGATCATGGTTTGAATAGCTTGGTCGGCAAGGATTCGGAAGTAGCCGGATTTCGTATAGTAACGGCGGCCATGCGGAAAGTCTGAATCGGCCATCGTCTGCAACCGCAGGAACGACATCTCCTCGACACTTAGGGCCGCATGCTTCGCCGCACTTAACGCGTGATTGAGATAACGACGTCCCTGGTCAACATCGCCTACCCAAAGCGCGGAAACACTCGCAACTGGTAACCCGCGCACCGTCGGCGGAGTATTTTGCGATTCGTCGGCAATCCGCAAAGAAAATCCCCAGCGCAAGTTGTCAGGAGCTTCCGGCATGAACTCGCGCCAATGGGTCAGAATTGGGGCGATGTCGTCACCTAAGCACAATCCCCGTGCTAATATCACGGAAGTGACGGGATGAAGTCGCACTTCGAATTCCGTCACAACTCCGAAGTTACCGCCGCCGCCCCGCAGCGCCCAAAACAACTCTGGATTCTCCTTCCCATTCGCGCGCACCAAGGAGCCATCTGCCACAACCAGCGTGAAGCCCTCGACGTTATCGCAGGATAGTCCATGCAAACGATTGAGCCATCCTGTGCCTCCTCCAAGAACAAGGCCGGCAGCACCCGTGTGCGAAACTACGCCGGCGGGAAATGCCAGCCCCTCTTTTTGCGTTGCCGTGTCCACATTACCAAGCAGGCAGCCGCCGCTGAAATGCGCCCTGCGAGTCTCAGCATCGACACGCACTTCACGCATCGGCGAAAGATCGATCACCAGTCCTTGGTCGCACGTGCTGAACCCCGCCAGGCTGTGGCCTCCGCAGCGAACGGCTGTAAGAATGCCCGAGTTCGCAGCGGCACGCACCGCCGCCTGCACATCGCTCACATCATGGCAGAAAGCGAACAACCCGGGTCTGCGAGAGAACATTCCATTCCAAATTCTTGTCGCTTCGCCATAGCCTGCATCGGCAGACCGCAGCAAGGTTCCCTTGAATCGGCCATTAAGGGTTCGGTACACATCCTCGATAGCGTTGTTCATCTTTCCACGGGAGCAGCGAAAGCAAGACTAAAAGACCGGAAATCGCTCCTCTCCGAGTTGTGATCACTCGCGTAATTTTGGGGCACGATCTCCCGAGGATGAACGTGGTAACTAGCCCATGCTCGAACGAACCGGCATTACATAGGCGACGCCTAAGACTTTATCTTTCGACTGCATGATATGGTCGTGCATGGCTTGACGTGCCCGGCCAGGGTCCCGGTCCTTGATGGCGGATAGAATTCCCCGATGCTCTTGTCCTGGCACCTCGCCGAAGTAGTTGATGTCAATCGCGGCAAACATGATGCGCTCCATCTGACTGCGTACTTCGCCGACAGCCTGCAGAAGCATCTGGTTGCGGGCCAGGCGGGCAATTCCCAGGTGAAATGCCGTATCGGCTTCGATAAATCGCAGGCATTTTTCCCGGTCCTCCGGAGTGCATGTGACCTTGGCAAGTTCCGTCAACTGCTTCAAAGCTTCGGGAGTCGGACCTTTTGCGGCGGCGAGCTCCGCGGCGGCACATTCCACCGCACTGCGAAATTCGTAAATGTCGTTGAGTACTTGCAGGCTGATGTGGGCCACGAAATATCCACGATTAGGTACGATGCGCAGCAATCTGTCATTTTGCAGCCGCACTGCGGCCTCGCGAACCGGCGTCCGGCTCGCCTTGTATCGGCGCGCCAGATCTTTTTCACTCAGAGGTTCGCCCGGTTGGAAGACGCCGTAGACAATGTCATGCTTGAACGCGGCATAGACTTTTTCGCTGAGAGTGGCCGGTGCAAGCATGCGATGATTCTTGCCGCGCGCAATAGTCTTTGCCAAAGTTCCTCCGTAGATCACGGCCGCAGAAGAGCCGCGTCCGGAACACAGGTATTTTTTCTGACTTATGTAGTTCTGTCAAAGATATATTTCCTGCATGCACGGAATAATTGCCATTGACAGGATATAGGCAAGAAGCTACAAGGTATACATAGGGTATGCATTAGATATTCGTTGATCATGTCAACCGGGATGCGAGCCATAAAATCTGGCCTTGATGTGGCCCATACGGAAGGGCGCAAATGATCGAGTCGAGTTTGACTGCCAACGCGGAAGCCAAGCCCATGCCGTTTCCCATCGCTGCGGTTCGCTCTTCTTTCCCGGCGCTAAATACAGGCGAAAAGTTCATCTTCTTTGACAATGCGGCAGGAGCCCAGATACCGCGGGTCGTCTTTGACGCGGTCAACCGGCACTTGCTCGAATGCAATGTGCAACGGGGCGGACGATATGGCAAGAGCATGGAAGTCGATGCGGGCATCGAGCGCGCACGCGAGAGCGTGGCCGTGCTGGTGAATGCGCGTCACTCGAGCGAGATTGCCTTCGGAATGAACGCGACCTCGTTCATCCGCCTTATGAGCCTTGCAATTGGCCAAACCCTGGCAGAGCGCAATGAAATCATTGTTACCGATATGGATCATGAGGCCAACGTCGCTACATGGCTGGCCCTCGCCAAGGACGGTGCCAAGTTTCTTTGGTGGAAGATGCGGGAAGATGGCAACCTGCATGCGGAAGACTTGAAGGCACTGCTCTCCAGGAGAACCCGATTGGTGGCATGCACGGTCGCCACCAATGCACATGGTTCCATTGTAGATGTGACGGAAGCCGGCAGGCTTGCCCACGAGGCGGGTGCGGAGATTTTTCTCGATTGTGTTCACTACGGCCCTCACGGACCGATTGACGTACAGGCCTTCGACTGCGACTACCTGGTTTGTTCTGGCTACAAGATCTTTTCCCCGCACATGGGATTTCTCTGGGGTCGTCGCGAACTTTTGAAAAATCTCCCGACCTTCCGTGAAGATTTCATTCCCGATGAGGCGCCGGGAAAAATTGAAGCCGGTACCTTCATCTACGAGAATGTAAGCGGTATGGACGCCGCCGTAAGATACTTGGAAACACTCGGTTACGCGCTACCCGCAGAAACAAAGCCTCGTCCTGCAAGTTCAAGACGAGATAACATCGTGAAGAGCATGAACGCGATCGCGGCCTACGAGCGCCTGCTTGGCCTGGAGTTGTTGCGTGTGCTAAAGGAAGCCGGAGCTACCATCTACGGCATTCATGCCGAAGATCGATTGCACGAGCGTGTGCCGACGTTTTGCTTCAATCTCGGAGCGACTGACCCTGCAGTTGTCACCACAACCCTCGCCAAGGCTGCCATCGGTATTCGCGACGGTCACATGTATGCGCCGCGATTGATGAGGAGGTTGGGTCTGGACCCGGAGCGGGGCGCGGTCCGCGTGTCCCTCGTGCATTACAATACTGTCGAAGAGATTCACCGCTTCAGAAACGTACTCCTGGACCTGAAGTGGCATGGATAAAGCACCGGTGCCATCCGAACTCTCGGCGTCTACACCGGCAGTCACAGTCAGGGATAGCTCTTCTCCGCATGGCGCAAACCTTCAGCGCAGCCTGACTCAGCGACAACTCACGATGCTGGCGCTTGGTGGAGCGATCGGCGTTGGTTTATTTCTTGGTAGCAGCGTAACCATTCGGCTCGCCGGCCCCGGCGTCATCATCACGTATCTGTTCGGAGCGGGGATCGCGATGATTGTGGCTTATGCGGTTGCCGAGATGGCGGTGGTTCACCCGGTTGCTGGAGCGTTTGGCGTATACGCCGAGATCTATCTCAACCCGTGGGCTGGGTTTGCCGTTCGCGCCACCTACGGGCTCGTTCAGATCATCGCTATCGGAGCGGAGGTGACGGCGGTAGCGATCTACTTTGGATTCTGGTTCCCTCATGTGCCACAGTGGCTTTGGGTGGTCAGCGCTTCGCTGGCTCTGGTCGCGATCAATGCCCTGCAGGTGGGACGCTTTGGGGAATTTGAATACTGGTTTGCGCTGATTAAAGTATCGGCCATTCTCCTATTCATTGCGATTGGCGTGCTCTTGATCGTTGGCCTCGGCCCGAAACCGGCAGTCGGACTCTCGAATCTCTCGGCCAATGGCGGTTTCTTACCGTTCGGGATGAAGGGTGTCTGGCTGGCGCTCACGCTTGCGTTGACGAGTTATATGGGCGTGGAGCTCATTGCCGTTACGTCCGGAGAGGCTAAGAATCCTGAGCAGTCGATTCCCCGGGCGATGCGTACGATTGTGTACCGCCTGATTTTCTTTTACGTGCTGGCAATCGGCGTCATGCTTGCCATGACGCCCTGGAATCGAATCGGGAGCGGGGCGGGAATCTCGGGTAGCCCATTCGTCAGTGCTTTTGCCGGGGTTGGAATTCCTTATGCCGCGAGCATTATGAATCTCGTGGTGATTACTGCCGCACTCTCCAGTTGCAACACCGACCTGTACCTGGCCACACGCATGCTTTTTTCCCTCTCTCGCGGCGGCTATGCGCCGGGGTGGATCTCCCGCCTGAGTAAGAACGGAGTCCCCCATCGGGCGCTAGGTCTTTCCACGCTGGGCATGATGACGGCAATCTTGCTTGCAAAATTTGCGCCTGAGCGAGCGTTCTTGATGCTGTATGGAGTGGCCGTGGCAGGGATGTTCTTTGTGTGGGCTGTGATCCTTCTCAGCCACATTCGCTTTCGCAAACGCCTTAGCCCGGAGGATGCCGCGCGCCTCCCAATACAACTAGCCTTTTCCCCCTATTCGAATTGGCTGGGGATTGCGGCCTTGCTCGGCATAACCGCCGCCACGTTCTACGTAGATGGCTTGCAATATTCGGTGCCCGCGTTCGTGCCGCTTTTCATAGCCATGTCTCTGGTCTACTGGAGAGTTTCGCGCCGAAACAAAAATGCGAAAGGCGAAAGCGTAACCGTCTCGACGGCACCGTAGGTCGAGAGCGAAGGAAGACAGGTTGCCCGAAACGCACAATTTTCCGATCGGGTCGGGCATATTATAGGTATACGCCATGGATCGTATTGACATACGCCAGAAACGAATGCCAACATCCCCAACACATTGCGCTTTCGATCCAGATCCAGGCGCGAACACGTTCCTCCTCGAAAACCGAAGCGGCAGAAAGTTTGCGGTGGTTTCGATCTGGGTAGACCGAAAGGCGTGCGCATGAGCGAAAACCTTCTGATGCAATTTGCAAAGGCTCTCAAGAACCGGGAGATTCGGGTGATTGATCTTAGCCAGCCGTTGGACGCAGACACCGCGGTAATCCAGCTTCCGCCCGAATTTGGCAAGCCATGGCCCTTCCGGATGGAGGAGATTTCAAAGTACGATGCGCGGGGTCCGGCCTGGTATTGGAATAATTTTTCCTGCTGCGAGCACGCCGGCACACACTTCGACGCGCCCATCCATTGGGTCACAGGCAAGGATTTTCCGCAAAATGCGACGGATACAATTCCAGCCGAAAGTTTCTTTGCGCCCGCGTGCGTTATCGATGTGTCGCGCTCGGTCGCCGCTGACCCCGACTTCCTTCTTACTCAGAAGCACGTCGAAACCTGGGAGCGTGAGCATGGACGCATCGAAGCTGGATCCTGGGTTCTGATGCACACAGATTGGTCGAAAAGGCAAGACGGGGCGGCCTTTCTGAATATAAAAGAAGACGGCGCCCACGTGCCCGGTCCCCATCCTGATCTGGTTCCCTTTCTTGCGAAGGAGCGAAATGTGATTGGATGGGGATCGGAAGGGGTCGGCACCGATGCGGGACAAGCCTTCCGATTCGATCCGCCGTTTCCGTGCCACAGCATCATGCACGGTAGCGGCAAGTTCGGGCTCGCGAGCCTCATGAATCTGGATCAACTTCCCGCCAAAGGTACGATTTTGATCACACCTCCGCTTAAGATCGTAAATGGATCGGGCAGTCCATGCCGGGTGCTGGCGCTGGTGGATCAGGGATCGATAAGGTGAGTGCTCGCTTTGACGCTTGCTCTGACAAAGATAAAGCTTGATATCGAGTCGATACGGACCGAGGGCTCGGAGGCCAGTCGCAAGACTCGCTAAATTCCGCTCTCGCCGTAAGCGGCAGAACGAACTGGGGTGGCATTGATGGCGGAACGTGTATTCAAAAAGGAAGTGCAAAAACTTTTCGCCAAGCAGGGCGAGGAATTTCGCGGGGAAGGAATTCTCGCCGTAACCAAAGCGCTTTTGCAGTCCGGCGTTTCCTACGTCGCGGGGTATCAGGGAGCGCCGATCTCCCATCTAATGGACGTGTTGTCGGACGCCAACGACATTCTGGAGCAGCTCGGCGTTCATTTCGAACACAGCGCGTCAGAAGCTACGGCGGCTGCGACCCTGGCGGCTTCGGTGAACTATCCCCTGCGTGGCGCTGTGACTTTCAAGTCCACGGTCGGTACCAATGTGGCCTCCGATGCGCTGGCAAATCTTGCCTCGGGCGGCGTTACCGGTGGGGCGCTGATCATCGTCGGCGAAGACTACGGCGATGGGTCGAGCATCATGCAGGAGCGTTCGCATGCCTTCGCGATGAAATCCCAGATGTGGCTGCTCGATCCCCGCACCAATCTGCCTTCAATCGTCAATGCAGTGGAGCAAGGGTTCGAACTCTCCGAGGCCACACATACGCCCGTGATGTTGGAACTCCGCATTCGTGCTTGTCATGTGCATGGACGCTTTGTTGCGAAGGACAACGTGCGGCCGAAGTTCACGCTAAAGGACGCAATGGAAAGCCCGGTCCGGGATGTGAGCAGGATTGTCCTTCCTCCGGCAAGTTTTTTGCACGAGCGAGAGAAAATCGAGAAGCGTTGGCCCGCCGCGCAGAAATTCATTCAGGAAAATGCACTGAACGAGTGGTTCGCGGATGGCAGCCAGGACTTTGGAATCATTTTGCAGGGCGGCATGTATAACTCGACGATTCGCGCCCTCGAACTTCTCGGTCTCGCCGATATTTTTGGAGAAAGCAAAATTCCGCTGCTTGTACTGAACGTCACCTATCCCCTGGTCGATGACGAGATCAAGCGTTTCTGCGCAGGTAAGCGCGCCGTGTTGATGGTGGAGGAAGGTCAGCCGGACTTCCTGGAACAAAATCTGCAGACGATCTTGCGCCGGGCGGATTTGTCGACCAAGGTGCACGGCAAGGATGTCCTGCCGATGGCCGGCGAGTACACCACAGTGACAATCTTGCGAGGGCTTGTCAAGTTTATCGAGCGCTACGCGCCGCAACTGATTCATAACGATCGATTGCCGTCTGCTATCCGGCCAGCAGCGGTAACACCAAGCCCACAGTCGATTGAAGCCTTCGTACACACGAGGCCGCCATCGTTTTGTACCGGCTGCCCGGAGCGCCCAATCTTCACGGCGATGAAGTTGGTTGAGCGAGAATTAGGCCCACATCACGTGAGCTGCGATATCGGCTGCCATCTGTTTTCGATCCTTCCGCCCTTCAATCTTGGCGCCACAACCATGGGATATGGTCTGGGATGGGCTGGGGCTGCGGCTTTTAACACGCACGAAAGCAGCAAGCGGACCATCAGCATCATGGGCGATGGAGGCTTCTGGCACAACGGGCTGACCAGCGGGGTGGGAAACGCTGTCTTCAACCGGAATGATAGCGTGCTGGTGGTGGTCGACAACAGCTACACCGCCGCGACCGGTGGACAGGACATTCTGTCATCGGCAGCTAGTAATCCCATTCGCACTACCAAGCTCTCGATCGCGGACGCTGTGCGCGGCGTAGGCGTGAAGTGGGTGCGAACAATCACTGACACTTTTAATCTCGCGATGATGCGGGACGTGATAAAAGAAGCGCTGACCACAGACGAGAAAGGCCCCAAAGTCATCGTCGCGCAGAGCGAGTGCATGCTGAACAAACAGCGGCGCGTTAAGCCGTTGGCGCAGAAACTCGAAAGAGAAGGGAAACGCGTAGTGTCGCAGAAATTCGGGGTTGACGCGGAGACTTGTACCGGTGACCACTCCTGCATAAGGTTATCCGGCTGCCCATCGCTCACCATCAGCCCAAATCCAGATGCTCTTCGCATCGACCCGGTGGCAACCGTTGTGGAAAGTTGCGTCGGGTGCGGACTGTGCGGGGAGGTGGCGCATGCCGCGAGACTGTGCCCGTCCTTTTATCGTGCCGAGGTTATCTCGAACCCAAGCGCATGGGATCGATTCAAGTCGCACGTCGGGAGAATCGTGATCAACTTTTTGCAACGGCGCATCGACCACCGGCTGGCTGGGATTGAGGCCTGAGGCCATCGACGATTGAGCATGAACACCGGCGCTATCTCGACGAGTGAAGCCTCCAGAGCAATTACTGTGGCGATTCTTGCGATGGGCGGGGAAGGTGGCGGGGTCTTGGCCGATTGGATCGTCGACCTAGCCGAACATTCCGGATACCTCGCGCAAACCACCTCGGTGCCAGGCGTTGCGCAGCGTACAGGATCGACCATTTATTACATCGAATTGTTTCCGGAGGCGGCTGCCCGGAGGGTCGGAAAAGAGCCGGTGTTGGCTCTCATGCCCGTCCCTGGCGAAGTTGACGTTGTGATCGCTTCCGAATTGATGGAGGCCGGACGGGCCGTGCAGCGCGGGTTGGTGACTCCGGACCGAACGACTTTGATCGCTTCCACGCATCGCGTTTATTCCATGACGGAGAAGACGGTCATTGCCGATGGCCAAGTCGATTCCAGCAAACTGCTGGATGCCTGCTTCGGGTCTGCAAAGAAGTTTGTGCGTACCGATTTTGCCGCAATGGCAAATGACCTGCGAAGCGTGATCAGTGCCGCGCTATTCGGCGCACTGGCTGCCACCAACGTTCTACCTTTTGAGCGGGAAAAATTTGAGGAAGCGGTGCGGAGAGGCGGAGTCGGAATCGATTCGAGCCTGGCAGCGTTCCGCGCAGGATTCGACGCGGCCGTGCAATTTTCCACGCCGAAAGACAAAGACAAAGATGCGGGACAGACACAGAGAAAAGTCGGATATCGCCTTCGGGATCTCGGCGCCAGGATTGAGATGAGCTTCCCGGCAGGCGCGCACAACATTCTTATGCTTGGTATTGAGCGGCTCTGCGACTACCAGGATCAGCGTTATGCTGTAGGGTATCTGGATCGCCTTGAGCCGGTGCGGGATGCTGATGCTCGACACGGCAACGGCGATTGTGAGCTTCTGCGTGAAACCGCCCGCTACCTGGCGTTGTGGATGTCCTACGAAGATGCGATCCGAGTAGCCGACCTGAAGACGCGCCGGAAGCGATTCGAGCGTGTCGGAAGGGAATCGCGCCAATCGGAAGCGCAAGTACTGCGGATCAACGAATTCTTGTATCCGCGAATCGAGGAAATCACCGACATGATGCCGCCGGGGCTGGGCGCGTGGGTTTTAAAAACTGGTTGGATAAATCGCGTGATGTCGCGATTCGCGGGCAACGGGCGAATTGTGGAAACCACGTCGCTACAAGGTTTTCTACAGCTCTACTTAATTGCCGCTCTTCGCCGGTGGAGGCGCAAGAGCTGGCGCTTCCAAAGGGAGCACAAGAGAATCGGGGAATGGTTGGAGCAGCTGATTTCCCTGACGGCGGAAAATTACGCACTGGCGATCGAGGTGGCGACACTACCGCGAGTGCTAAAAGGATACGGCGATACCCACATTCGCGGCCGCCAAAGTTTTGATGCCATGATGTCGACGATTGCATCTCTGCGAGGCCGCGACGACGGAGCGGATTGTCTCAAACGGCTTCGGGAAGCAGCGCTGGCCGATGAGAGCGGTGAAAAACTCGCCGCCACACTACACGAGGTTAACGCGTGACAACGAATATATGTTGGCTTCCGTGCGGGCAGATTCGTGACCGGTCGCAGTGCGCGAGGAGGGATCGATGAAAATCGTCTGTCTCGGAGGCGGACCCGCGGGATTGTATTTCTCGATTCTAGTGAAAATGGCTCATCCTTCCTGGGAAATCACGGTGGTGGAACGCAATCGCGCCGACAGCACCTTCGGATGGGGAGTCGTGTTTTCTGACAAAACGATGAGCGGCTTTCAGCAAGCCGATGCTGATACTCACGCTGCCATCACCCAGGCTTTTCGCCACTGGGACGACATCGATGTGTTTTTCAAGGGACAGAAGCTGACCTCGTCGGGCCACGGATTCTGCGGCATCGCCCGTATGAAACTCCTGCAGATTCTCCAGCAGCGCGCGGCGGGACTGGGAGTAAGGCTTGTCTTCCAGACGGAAGTCACCGATCCGGACGCCTACGCGGCCGAATACGATTTGGTGGTCGCATCGGACGGCGTGTCTTCCGTCACCCGAAGAAAGTACGAGGATACTTTCAAACCGAACGTTCAGGTGCGCAAGAATAGGTTTATTTGGCTGGGAACGAGAAAGAAGCTAGACGCTTTCACTTTCGATTTCCGGGAAACCAGCGCCGGATGGTTTAACCTGCACGCCTACCGCTTCGATAAAAATTGGTCCACGTTCATCGTCGAGACTCCGGAGGAAAATTGGTCGAAAGCGGGACTCGACAAGATGGACCCTGAACAGTCCATCGCGTTCTGCGAACGGCTCTTTGCGGAGCGACTGGAAGGCAATCCCCTGGTCTCGAACGCGAAGCATCTGAGCGGCTCTGCGGTGTGGCTGAAGTTCCAACGGATTCTGTGCGAAAAATGGCATCACAAGAACATTGTGTTAATTGGCGACGCGGCGCACACGGCGCACTTTGCCATCGGATCCGGCACCAAACTTGCCATGGAAGATGCTATCGCATTAGCGGGCGCTCTTACCGAGCAAAGCGACGACGTGCAGTCGGGATTGCATCGCTATCAGGAAGAGCGCGAAATCGAGGCGCTCAAATTGCAAAGTGCGGCGCGCAACCGCATGGAATGGTTCGAGCAGGTGGATCGCTACGTGCATCTCGATCCCGAGCAATTTACCTACAGCCTGTTGACCGGCAGCCAACGAATCGGCCATGCCAACCTCAAAGTAAGGGATGCGCGCTATGTTGAGCAGGTCGAAACCTGGTTTGCCTCCCGCTGCGGGATCGACCACGCGGTTCCGCCCATGTTCACGCCGTTCATCGCTCGCGGCCTAACCCTCAAGAATCGCGTGATCGTGTCTCCGATGGCCACCTACATGGCGGAGGATGGCATTCCCAACGACTTTCATCTGGTTCATCTGGGAAGCCGCGCCATGGGCGGAGCGGCCATGGTTGTGGTGGAGATGACCTGCGTTTCTCCCGACGCGCGCATCACGCCGGCCTGCCCGGGATTGTGGAACGACGATCAACAGATCGCCTGGAAGCGCATTGTTGACTTTGTTCATGCCAACACCGACGCCAAGATTGCTTTGCAATTAGGCCACTCCGGACGCAAAGGGTCCACGCGACGCGGATGGGAAGGTATTGATTTGCCGCTGGCATCGGGGAACTGGCCGGTGCTCTCGGCCTCGCCGATTCCTTACATTCCCGGCATCTCGCAAACCCCTGGCGAGGCCACAGACGCTGATCTGGAGCGCATTAAGCGTGACTTTGTCGCCGCGACTCAACGCGCCCAGGCCGCCGGCTTCGACTGGCTGGAACTCCACTGCGCTCACGGATACTTGCTCTCTAGTTTTATTTCTCCGCTTACCAATTGGCGCCGTGATGAGTATGGTGGTTCACTTGAAAACCGCTGTCTCTATCCCATTGAAGTGTTCAAAGCGATGCGCGAGGTTTGGCCGAAGGAAAAGCCAATGAGCGTTCGCATCTCTGCTCACGATTGGGTGCCCGGAGGACTTACCCCTGAACACTCGGAAGAAGTTGCCCGCCTCTTCTGCGCTGCCGGCGCAGATGTGATCGACTGCTCTGCGGGACAGGTCAGTAGTGAGCAGAAGCCCGTATATGGCCGAATGTTTCAGGTTCCTTTCTCGGACCGCATCCGCAATCGCGTGGGCATCGCTACCATTGCCGTGGGAAATATCTTTGAAGGCGATCACGCGAACACGATTATCGCTGCCGGCCGCGCGGACTTGTGCGCGATTGCACGGGCGCATCTCGCTGACCCGGCATGGACCTTGCACGAGGCCGCTAAACAAGGATACGGAGAAATAAACTGGCCTCCGCAATACCTCAATGGCAAGGAGCAGCTTGAGCGGAATATGGCGCGTGCGGCGCTCTTGGCGGCCCAGGTATGAAAGCTATGCAAGGCGCAGGCGCCGGGCAGATGTCCAGTCTGCTGGCGGGAAAGCACGCGTTGGTTACGGGCGGATCACGCGGCATCGGCTACGCGATCACACGTGCTCTATTAAGCCACGGATCGCGCGTCACCGTCCTCGGGCGCAACGAACAAACGCTGGTTGATATGGCACGGGGGCTCACGCAGGATTCTGAGCTCGGCTCCGTCGTGGCCGACGTCTGCAAGCCGGATGCGGTCAGCCGCGCTTTTGAAAATGCTCGAGAGCGTTTCGGTAGTATCGATATTTTGGTCAACAACGCTGGACATGCCAGTTCCGCGCCATTCTTGAAAACGGATGCGGAACTCTGGCGGCGCATGCTGACGGTGAATCTTGATGGAACTTTTCATTGCACACAATCGGCGCTTCCGGGAATGCTGGAAGCGGGTTGGGGCCGGGTTGTCAACGTCGCCAGCACCGCGGGTCTCACGGGCTATGGCTTTGTCTCCGCATATTGCGCGGCAAAGCATGCGGTTGTCGGATTGACGCGTGCATTGGCAATCGAAGTCGCCACCAAGGGTGTAACTGTCAATGCAGTTTGTCCCGGATACACAGACACGGACATGGTGCGCGAAAGCGTCGACAAGATCGTGGCCAAAACCGGACGCACCACCGAGGCAGTGCGCGCGGAATTAGTTTCCCGCAATCCTCAAAAACGCATGGTGCAGCCCGAAGAAGCAGCGAATGCAGTTGCCTGGCTCTGCCTGCCGGGCAGTGAGGCGATCAACGGACAGGCGATTGCCGTGGCCGGAGGCGAGCTTATGTGAGCTGCAGAACACTATCTTGCGGCGTTAACTACACATACGTCCCGTCAAGAAAAACTAGGAGAACGTAATGCGTCATCTTCCGGGGGAGCCACACCAGTTGCCAGGACATCGCCGCTCGCTTGCTCACTACCATTCCCAGCATTTCAAATATAAAACCATTGGGAAGGTTGCGACCATCACGTTGGATCGTCCCGAGCGCAAGAATCCGTTGACCTTCGACTCCTACGCTGAGTTGCGCGATCTGTTTCGGTCCATGGCATACGCGGACGATGTCAACGCCATCGTGCTGGCCGGTGCCGGAGACAACTTCTGTTCTGGCGGAGACGTGCACGAAATTATCGGACTTCTCACCAAGTTAGATATGCCGGGACTTCTCGCATTCACGCAGATGACTGGCGATCTAGTCAAAGCGATGCGCACATGTCCACAACCCGTGATCGCCGCCATTGATGGAGTTGCCGTCGGTGCCGGAGCCATTTTGGCGATGGCTTCAGATCTTCGCATCGGGACAGCGCGCAGCAAAACTGCCTTTCTCTTTGTGCGCGTAGGGCTATCTGGATGTGACATGGGCGCTTGCGCTCTGCTGCCACGCATCATCGGCCACGGTCGCGCCGCCGACCTGCTCTTTACCGGCCGCAGCATGAGCGGAGAGGAAGCTGAGCGGTGGGGTTTTTTCAATCGGCTCTGCGCTCCTGAAAAGCTTCTGAGTGAGGCTAATGCTCTGGCCGAAGAATTGTCTGCCGGACCTACTTTCGCGCACGCCATGACCAAACAAATGCTTCATCAAGAGTGGAGCATGGGGGTTGACGAAGCGATTGACGCCGAGGCTCGAGCGCAAGCGCTCTGCATGGCTACCAACGATTTCCATCGCGCCTATCACGCCTTCGTTCAAAAGCAGAAGCCGCAGTTCAAGGGAGATTGAGAGTGACGGCTCGCACCCATCTCGATTGGCCGTTCCTCGACGTACACCATCGGACCCTCGCCGACAAATTAGAGGAGTGGGCGAAGAGAAACGTCACTCTGGCTCACGAAGAGGACCTGGACGCCGCATGCCGAACATTAGTGCGCGAGCTCGGAGCGGCGGGTTGGCTGCGCCATGCGATCGCGGGCACTAACTACGGAGCAACCGCCGAGATTATTGATACACGCGCGATCTGCATCATCCGCGAGATTTTGGCGCGGCATTCGGGCCTCTGGGACTTTGCATTTGCCATGCAAGGCTTGGGCTCAGGAGCCGTCTCGCTGTTCGGAGATAAAGCGCAGAAGCAAAAGTATCTACCACGAGTTTGCAACGGTTCAGCAATCGCGGCATTCGCATTGTCCGAGACGGAGGCCGGTTCCGACGCTGCTGCGCTGCAATGCACCGCACAACTGGACGGCGACAGCTATGTGGTGAACGGCGAGAAGAATTGGATTTCGAACGGCGGCATAGCAGATTTCTATGTGCTCTTCGCGCGGACCGGCGAGGCGCCCGGCGCTCGTGGTATTACCGCGCTGGTTGCCGATTCCAATACGCCTGGTTTGGAAATCGCTCGGCGCATTCAGGTCATCGCCCCTCATCCGCTCGCTCTGCTTCGCTTCAAAAATTGCCGCATCCCCGTCTCGCAACGGTTGGGCGAACCCGGTAAGGGTTTCAAGCTGGCTATGGCCACGCTCGATGTGTTTCGCACTTCCGTGGCCGCGGCGGCACTTGGTTTTGCTCGCCGAGCTTTGGAAGAAGCGCTGAAGCGAGCAACTGGCCGCAAAATGTTCGGGCAGGTGTTGGCTGACTTCCAGCTTACGCAGGCCAAACTGGCAACCATGGCCACGGGCATCGACGCAGCAGCGCTGTTGACCTACCGTGCCGCATGGCTGCGAGACATGGGCCACTCGGTCACGGTTGAAGCCGCAATGGCCAAACTGACCGCAACTGAAACGGCGCAGCAGGTCATCGATGCTGCCGTACAGATTCTCGGCGGACTAGGAGTCGTGAAGGATGAGATCGTCGAGCGCCTCTATCGCGAGATTCGTCCGCTGCGCATCTATGAAGGTGCCACAGAAGTGCAGCAGTTGATTGTTGCGCGGGGCATCATTAAACTTTTTCAGGAACCGGCTCTTCATGATTGAGGCCCCCAGGAACAGCTCAGATCCGTCTCCGGGGCAAGGTCGCGTCTACCGGAAAGACGTCGTCGTCCGCTTCACCGATTGCGATCCAGCCGGCATCGTCTTCTATCCTCGCTACTTGGAAATGTTCAACGACCTGGTGGAAAACTGGTTTCGCGAGGGACTGAATTTTTCTTTCAATGAGATCGTCACCCGGCGCGTCTGGGGTTTGCCCACCGTGCATCTTGAAGTCGATTTCATTGCCCCGAGCATTTTTGGTGAAGTGCTCTCCGCCACACTCTCTGCGCGTAGCCTGGGAAGGAGCTCGATAAATGTGGATATTTCGTTCCACGGCTCCGATGGAATTGCACGCGTCCGTGGGAAGGTGGTCTTGGTGCTGATCGATCGCAATGTCGGGCGCTCAATTCCGATCCCAGAAGAGGTGCGTGCCCGCATCGCTTTGTTTCAGGTCGCGTAGTTGCACCCGGCAGTCCATTTGGAAAAGGCAATGACCCAATGAAAGTCCTCCAACCCGAACATTGGCCGCGCCCCCGAGGTTATGCAAATGGCGTCAGCGCCACGGGACTCAGCATCTTCGTTAGCGGCATGATTGCATGGGATGCTCAGAGAAAACTGGTTGTCTCGGATTTCGCAGGTCAGGTCCGTCAAGCTCTAAGCAATGTGGTCGAGGTCCTGGCGGAAGCGAATGCCAAGCCAGAGCACATCGTGCGCATGACCTGGTATGTCGTGAGCAAGAAGGAATACATCGCGGCCTCTAAAGAGATTGGGCTCGTGTATCGGGAGATCATCGGCCGCCACTATCCGGCGATGACCGCCGTCGAGGTGTCGTCCCTGATGGAAGATGGGGCTCGGGTGGAGATTGAAGTAACTGCAGTTATTCCCGGGTGAGCGCGGAAATGAATCCATCGCTTTTCAAAGTGAATACCTCAGGGATTGCTGCTTTAGTCTTGCGATGGATGCTTCGAAGCAGTATACAGAGGAATTTAATTCCAAATAGGTGCAGGTTGAAGTCAAGGTATGGCTAGATTCAGTAGCTTGTGTGCAGTCTCCGCCCCAAATACAGGGAGCGATGGGTCCGTAAGCAGACCGATTTGCTTGAGCACAGACGCCTGGTCCCAGTAGATATGCTCGTTTGCGAGCTTGCCGTTGCGAAATCCGACGACCGCGACAACTGGAACCTTGACGCCGCGGCCGGTTGGTGGAACCCCCGGGAGCATCCACGGCATCTCTACCGTGTGGGTGAAGGAGAAGATGATCTCGTCCGCCAGTCGATCTTGACCCACCGTACGGGCAACCAGTTGGATCGAGGTGTCCGCCGGCATCGGTGAGATGAAGTCTTCCTGATAAAACCTGCGCAGGCCTTCGCGGCCGCAGCCGCCAGTCATAACCGGAATGTGGTTGACATAGGCATCATCCACCATTGTGGCAATCGTCGAAGAGACGTCGCGACTCGAAAATTCATAGCCTATGTGTTCTTCCCATTGGGCGATCATCTCTGCTTCGGTCATGGCTGTCGATTCTCCTGGAAGATGTTAATCGATTGCTCGAGGCTGCGTCAGCTTGCCGCCGTTTAGGAAGAAGGAAGGAGGAGCTAATTGCCGACAGGAAAGTCTAAAGAATACTTCCACCCCGCCGCTCCAAGCCGCGCATTGCTTACAGATCTGAGGCCTGATACGTGCACTCCCAAGATTCTTTGCCGCTATTAATTTGTCGGCTAAGGATTTGTTGAATGAAGCTGTAGATAAATCGATGCAGCATTATCGGCGAAGGTCGCTTCATACTGGGGAAACTGTCTCAATCCGGCGAAGCGCCCAGGCTTGATCTTTCGTTTCACCTGCACCAGTGTCATTCCCTGTGCCGAAAGAGCAACGACCTGAGCCTTCAGATCGGATAGATAGTCGCGAAAAAAAGCTATGTCCTTGCGATCGCCCACCTCGAAATGTCCTGGCACGAATACCTCGCTGGGTGTTGCCAGGAACGCATTCAGCGTAGCGATCCAGTGAGAAACGCTGCCTTCGTCCATGGCCGGGCACGAATGGCCCAGAAAGAGGTCGCCGGTCGCGATTGCCTTCTGCTCCGGGAAGTAGACGTACGCGTCACCCAGGGTGTGCCCCGGAGCGCCCGAGATAACTTCAACCGTGTAAGGCTCAATATGAATCGTAAGAGCTGACTCAAAGGTGACGTCCGCCGGCACAATGGTGGCTGGAAGCCTGGGTGGTGAGTCATTGCGCAGCTCCATCGTGCGCATGCGAGTCCACCCTGTACTGATGATGATTGCTTCGGGCTTGAAGATCTTATTTCCGCCCTGGTGATCGAGATGATAGTGAGTGTTGATGAGGTACCGAACCGGCAGTCTCGAAACGCTGCGTATCTCCGCTACGCACTTCCTCGCCTCGATTTCATTGAGCCCGGAGTCAACCACGAGAATTCCTGCCTGGCCGACCAGGAAGGTAGAATTCGCGCTCGCATCATTGTCCGCGATGCACGCGTAGAGGTCTTTCCCGATCTGTTTTGGAGTTCCGATCGCGAAAGCCGAATTAACGAAGAACACGAAAGAAAAAAGTAGCGCGATGGTGAGGAGCCCACGCAATGCGCCGTAGCTTCGGGGCAGAGGTGGCTTTCGCAAGGAACCGGAAATATTCAAAGATTCCTTCCATTCAATGGAGAGCGGATTCTGCGTTAGCAACACATATCACCGTAGCATCTTTCGATCCAAGGTCCTCGCGCTTCGAACGTCATGCTGAGCCGACATCTGAACTCCAGACCAAGTTTACTGCGCAGCGCTCAGGCGCACCCCCATCTTTCTTCCGCCGTTTTGGGCAGGTCGTTGATGATGGTTGATCAGAAAGATTAAGGACACGCTCACGCGTACCTGTTGGAGGCTGCGTTGCTACATCAATCGGATTGCATCCGATCGGGGTGCCGATTTGTTGAGCTGCACTCTGAACTTGATTCGCGACAGCGGCCATAGCTCGGGACAGGGATGTCGAATCGGCTTTCGACTTTTGATGCAGTCTTCTCGACCGTGTCAAACAGTACAGAATTAATTCCTAAGCGTGTTGCCGCCTCGAGGTTTTCGGCGCGATCATCCAGGTACAAGATGTCTTGCGGGGCAGCTTTGAGTAGTTCGAGACATTTTCGATAGATCTCCAGCTCCGGTTTTATGGACCCGTAGTCGCAGGAATAAATCAGGTGTTCAAATGTAAAGAGGTTCGGAAAGGACTTGGTCACATCGCGACTGAGTTCGAGCGGCATGTTTGAGAGAAGGGCTAAGCGGAAGCCTTCATGATGCAACAGCTTTGCCCATTGCACAGCGCCTTGATTTGGTCGAGAGATACTCTCGCTATCGAGCTTGATTAGCGTTGCTATCTGATCTCTGCTCAAACCCAGTTCTTGCTGGCCAGCAACCGCTGTCCAGTA
>JBAWBG010000353.1:0-14431 GCA_049589695.1 Candidatus Sulfotelmatobacter sp.
ACTTTACTCTCGCGGAGTGGGACGCCGATTTGGGCAGCGGGTCGAACATTCTGGTTCCAAGTACTTCTGTGCCGGTAACTCTTGGGGGAGGAAAGGACGGGAACGTATTCGTCGTCAACCGAAACAACATGGGAGGTTATAACGCTGGAGGCGCAAACGACGTTGTTCAGCAGTTACAGCTTTGCACGGATGGTTACAACAACATTTTTTCGACTCCAGCCTACTGGATGGGTACAGGCACGCTTTATTTCCATTGCAACGCCAACGTGATCAGCGCCTATAGCTGGAACGCGAGTACGGCGCAGATTTCAACCACACCGTCGTCGCAAGGGTCAACGGTGTTCACAACGCACGGAGCGACGCCTTCAATTTCGGCGAACGGCGCGGTTAACGGGATCGTGTGGGAAATCGACAACTCGGCATACAGTTACAAACTGGGCGTACCCCAGGGGCCGTCGGTCCTGCACGCCTACGACGCAACTAAGGTTGCGAGTGAGCTTTATAACAGCTCACAGGCAGGAACTCGTGACACCGCGGGATCGGCGCTGAAGTTTACGGTGCCAACCATCGCGGGCGGGAAAGTATTCGTGCCGACTTCGAACGAACTCGACGTTTACGGCCTGTTGCCGTAGGACGAGTTCTAAGCTGGTTTGGGAATATTTTGCTCACACAAAAACAAGGGAGCCTTCGTAACGAAGACTCCCTTCTGAACTGTCGTTTTCTAGCTAGCTGGTTCTAGTTAGCTAGCTGGCACGCAGCATCGGCTTATCCGTCTTGGAAAAGTCGGCGCTGGCTTCACCTGTGGAGGCAACATCCTGGGCACCGGTGTGCTGAAGAATTTCCTTCGCGCGCTTTGTCCATTCGGAGTTATCGGAATGCACGGAGAGCAGAATGCCGCCATCTTTCACGCGGCCCTCGTAGCGCTTGGCTTCGTACTCAGGGATGCCCATGCCGACCAAAGCTCCGGCGATGCCGCCGATTGCGCCTCCGACTCCCACTCCAGCTAATGCGGCCATGATTGGGCCGGCCGCAATGAAAGGTCCGAGGCCCGGAATTGCCAGTGCGCCAATACCCGCCAGCCAGCCCAAGCCGCCGCCGATTACGGCTCCGGTAGTACCACCGGTGGCCGCACCCTCTGGCGCCTTGGTTTCTTTCTTGTGAGCGAAATCTTTTGTGCCCACGTTTTCAGGAAAGAGCACCGAGATATCGGTGTTGCGGAAACCTGCGGCTTTCAGGGCATCCACGCCATTTTCGACACCCGCGTACTCGCGATAAATTCCAAACACTGCTGTATTTTTTCCTGCCATAGTGAATCCTCCTTAGGATGCTTGCCGGTTAATGTTTCGGTTGAACATCGATTTCGTTCGTCACTTTATCTGCGCCTGCAACCGCGCAACCGCCCATGAGAAGAGCGGCGAACAGTGCGGTGTGAATGGTTGCTTGCGAAGTGAGGTTCATGATAAGTCCTCCGACAATTCCGTTGGTTCGGAACTGTCTTGCATGAGTGTTGGCTATTTTTGAGCACAGCTTAGGCGGGCGAACGGCTGTCAATGCCTTCGGGCTGGCCTATTTTTTTGAAGACCTAGCGGCCTTCCGTACCGGTCGAGGTTCGCGTAGAGAAACGTTCGCGCACCCGGTCGCCGATATCCTGCACCTTATCGCCGATCTGGCCGCGGATTTCTTCGCCGCTGGCGGGGGCAAACAATAAGGCGGCGCCGACGCCTACACCTACACCTGCTACAAAAGTGAGCACGTTACGGACGGTGTGATCGTCGCCGGAATACAGGTCTTCCGCCTGATCGCGCAGATCTGAAACCCGATTGGACACCCGGCCTACGCCATCGGCAACGCGGTCCCGTACATCGCTTGTGAAGCTGTTCGTCTGATCCAAGAAGTAAACTGCCGTCTTTAGAATCGACCGAATCAAGTTGTTCATCCCAGTCCACCTTTCGCCTTCTTATCGAAATTATCTGTCTTACTAATTGGTTGCGTAAACCGGGTTAAGGGCTTTCGGCAAAATGAATGCGTAGACGATTCTAGCCGTAACTCGTGCGTCACGAGCAAGTTTGGGGCTGTCCATTGCATGAAACGATTGAAATGCCAATACGGTGAAGGTCCCAGCGCAATTCGTTCGACGCATGGTGGAGAAGAAGTGCGCAAATGCCGCAGGGAAGCGGTTTTGCATTACACCGAAATGTAACGTGTGTTGCCGCTTCGGACTCTTGAATTGCCGCCCGACATAACTTTGCGAGCTCAACAAAAAATCTTACAAAAATATCCGCATCAGCTCTGACCTAGATCGTTCTCTAAAAGTACGTCCAATACCAAACAATATAAAAATTAATGGAGGAAACGTATGCCTATGCAACCGCAAGAGCAACCCACTCTCAATGTAAAACTCGTCCACTTTACAAAACAAAACTCGCCAGACGAGCCGGTGCAGGTAGCGTTCGCCGTTACCGATGATCAGGGAAAAGAAGAGATCATCACCGGCGAAGTGCCTTACACGTACGACCTCTTCCATCTCTTTCAGGACAACGGCTGGTTGAACATCCGCCGAGGTGTTGCCTCGATTCGCGAGAGCCGCACGCCGCAGCGCCGGGCGATGTCAGCATAGTCAAGCCAAGCAGTTTGAATGCGCTGGAGCCCTGGCCTGGCCGGGGTTCCAGTTGTTGCTGCGGGCTGTTTTTTTGTTAGATCGATCTTTTGATTCTGGCTGGAATTTGCGCTCAATCGGCGCTTTTTTGCTAGGTAATTCGGGAGTTTTACAGGACGCAGCCGGCTACGCGCCAGCTCCCTGGCTTTGAAACTTCACCTCGACCAGCCGGCGGTCTTCGTCGGACACTTTGAACATGGCGCGCGGTTTCAGGTTCATGTAGCTGGCGACGAAAACTTCAGGAATCTGACTGATGCGTGTGTTGTAAGTGTTGACGTCGTCGTTGAAAAACTCGCGGCGATCGGCGATGCGTTCTTCCAATTCGCTGATGCGCATTTGCAGCTTCAGGAAATTCTCATTCGCTTTGAGCTGGGGATAATTTTCTGCTACGGCGAACATGCCGCGTAGCGCGACGGTCATCATCAAATCCGCCTGCGCCTTCTGCCCGATGCTGGCGGCATTCATAGATGCGGCACGGGCCTGCGTGACGGCAAGCAGAGTCTGCTGCTCGTGCTGCATGTATCCTTTCACGGTCTCAACCAGGTTGGGGATCTCGTCGTGACGCTGCTTGAGCAGCACGTCGATGTTGGCCCAGGCGCGGGCGTTATCATTACGCAACCGCACCAGTTCGTTGTAGAGAATGACTATGTAGACGAGCACTCCCACTACGAACAGTAGAAATGCCGCCCCCTCAATTACGTTCCCGTCCATCCTTACCTCGACTGTAGGAATATCCAGTGAAACAGTATAGAGGGCAGGGATGCAAGTGACTGATGGGCAACGCGAAAGTCACAGGTCGGCAGAAATAAAAAGAGCTGAGCCACAGCCCAGCCCTTCACTCGGTAGACTAAATCGGTTACGGCTTATGCGGAGTCAGATCGCAGGCATGTCTGACTTCATCCAGATTCAGGCCGCCGGGAGAAAACTCGGCGATAGCGTAACCTGTTCTGGTGCGGACTTCCACATTGAACACCTGGGCGCCGATCATTCCACGGATCGTACCTTTATCCATGGCCAAGAACCTTCCGCGCACCCAGTTCCAGCCTTTGTGGTCGTGGCTTCCGTCAATGCGCACCATGACCTCCATTTTTGGCTGACCCCAGAAGCCGGGATAATCGGGGTGGCGCAGACGGCTGCCGGGGTTAAAATCGGCATACTGATATTTACCGTTGGTGCACACGAGTTCGACACGGGGTTTGTAATCGGGATCTTCGCGAAGATAATTGTTCGACAGCAATTCAAAACGGACTTTTTTCGCGCCCGTCATCTTATCTTCCGAGCGGAATTCCATCCACTTGCCGCCGGCGCTGACGCCATCCTGTTCGTCCTGATAAGGACTCATTGCACCCTGTTGTGCAAATGCTGAAACGACCGCCAGGATCAAACTCGTAATCACTAAAGTGGCCGCCGATCCGAAGCGATTCTTATTCCGAAAAAAGTGCAATCCGTTCAAGGTTTCCTCCCACGCAAGAACATCTTACCTATTGAACCCGGGAAACTGCCAGGAGTTGCATGGCCGATATACTTTAAATCATTGGCGAAGAAACAACGAAGCCAGCTTGGCAAGGCGCAGATCCAGCGAGGGAATATTTCAGTGCATATTGATTCTGAGATCGATGTAAACCTGGGGTCGGTCATCGAACTGGCTGACGGACCGGGTGTCGCTCTTGTTATTGTTGTACTGCGCGTAGACTTCGTAGTCCACGGAGGAAAGGCCGGGGAAACGATAGGTACCGTCCTGCCCGACGATATAGGTTTTGACGGCATGAGTACGAGTGTTGGTGAGATAGACCACGGAACTGACGACGGGATTATCCTGCCGGTCGAGAACCTTACCTGAGAGCAACCGGCCCTGGGCTTTATCTTTTTTATCCAGGGCGCTGCCGGCAAGCGAAATCGTGAGCAGCAGAGCGCAAGCGAAAATCGTCGCGTGACGGGAATGCAGTCTCAGAAACATACTGGTTTGCTCGTCTTCCTCTCTGTTGCCGCGACTATTGGGCCAGATGTAACCCGATGTCGACGCGTTCATCATACTCCACGTGCACCGGAACCTCCTCCACAAGATGCAGCGAATGGCCATCTTGAGTTTTCACGCCTTTGAGGTTGGCGCCGACAATGTAATCCTCCTTGCCCGCGGCTACGCGGAGAGCAAATTCTCCGCGGCGGTCGGAGTAAAGATCCCACTTTGGTTTCTTGTCGGAAGAACGGCGGATCAAAATCTTCACACCGTAGACGGGGTGGTTATCCGGTCCCCAGACCGTACCAAAAATCAGGGCATAGGGATCTGTGGGTTTCAGTTTCTGGGGCATGGAACCGGCAATAGCCACGGAGGAAAACCACGAAGCGCAGCAGACGAAAGACAGCAGGAGAAAAAAGTAACGGAACGTTGACAGACGAAGGCAGCAGGCGCTAGGCGTCGTCACCGTCTTCGGCCTCAACTTCCTCTTCTTCTTCCACGTAACCCTCTTCCACTGCCTTCAACTCCAGCGGACTGGTGGTGACCACTTCGAAGTCGGTGCCACACTCCGGGCAGGAAACGATTTCGCCCTCATCGACTTCTTCTTCTTCCACATCCAGATCGGTTTCGCATTCAGGACAAAGCACCATGACTCTTCCACTCCGTTCGATATTAGCTTCGTGATTCGATAACTATCTTTAGATAACCTAGATAATATTTAGATTCTTCCCCCGCCACAGTGTCAAGGGGGCGAGCGCTGTAGGCGACAAGATTATAATTTTGACTGGAAGCCGCTCCACCCTTGACATTTCGCATCCCGGAGACTAAATGATTCCTGCCCTGAAAAACAAATCGTATTGTGTCCTTGTTACGACGTTGTTTGCTGTGATCGGTTCCTCAATGGCGCAAGCGGACCCGGGTTCCCTGTCACGTTCCCCGGCATCCAAGAGCGACGCCGCTGAAACAATGCCCGCGGATTCGCGGATCGCGGCTGCCTTGCAACAAGTGTCCGCTGAACGCATTCGGGCGAACATTGAGCAACTGGTGAGCTTTGGGACGCGATCCACCATCTCGGCTCAGGATCAGTCTGCAATCGGCGCGGAACACGGCATAGGCGCGGCTCGGGAATGGATCAAATCGGAATTCGCGCGTTACTCGAAAGATTGCGGCGGATGCCTGGAAGTGAAAACCGATACGTTCACCGAACCGGCCGGGGAGCGCATTCCCCAGCCTACCGAGATCACTAATGTTTATGCGGTGTTGAGGGGAACGGACGCGGGGAATGCCAAGCGCATTGTGCTGGTGACGGGGCACTATGATTCGCGCAACAGCGACATTTTCGACACCAAGGGCACCGCGCCCGGGGCCAACGACGACGGCAGCGGAACGGCAGTGAGCCTGGAATGTGCGCGTGTTCTGAGCAAGTTGAAATTTCCCGCGACGATTATTTTTCTGACCGTGGCTGGCGAGGAGCAGGGACTGAATGGCAGCCAGCACTTCGCCGAAATGGCGAAAGAGCAGGGATGGGATATCGAAGCGGTGCTGAACAATGACATTGTAGGGGGAGACAAGAGCGCCGAGCAGGATCACTCGGTCGTGCGCGTGTTTTCCGAAGGCTTGCCCGCAGCTTCCACGGATCAGGACATACGCAGGATTCGGAGCCTGGGCGGGGAGAACGATTCGGCCTCGCGGGAACTGGCACGCTACGTCGACGAGGTGGGACACGCTTATAACGCAGGTGTGAAGCCGATGCTGGTGTTTCGTCTGGACCGGTACTTGCGCGGCGGCGACCATTATTCGTTCAACCAGCAGGGATTCGCCGCGGTGCGCTTCACGGAATTTCGCGAGGACTTTCATCACCAGCATCAGAATGTGCGAAAAGAAAACGGTATTCAATACGGCGACCTGGCTAAATTTGTGGATTTCGACTATGTGGCCCAAGTGACTCGGCTGAACGCGGCGACGCTGGCGTCTTTAGCATCGGGCCCGGCGCCTCCGGCGAATGTGCATTTGTTGACCAAGGATTTGGAGAATGACTCGGCGTTCACTTGGGAGATTTCTCCCGGAGGATTGGCTGCGGGTTATGAAATTCTGTGGCGAGCAACCACGAGTCAAGAATGGGAACATGCGGAAAATGTTGGCAACGTGACCCGTGCAACTTTGAAACTTTCCAAGGATAATGTCATCTTTGCGGTGAGAGCCGTGGATGCCCAAGGGCATGAGAGCTTGCCGGTTGTGCCGGTGCCTGAGCGGTAGAGAAGCGAGCCAATCGCGCAACCTGATACCATGAGGCTTGCAACTTTTCGCTCTCTGCAGTAGTTGAGGCCTTCCCGTGCCAATGAATCGTGGACGTACTATCTCGTTGAGCCTGCCTCCGTTCACGCGCTGGGTGAAGCGGCTGATTCTGATCTACGCCGGAATTTACCTGTTGATGGCCCTGCTGGAAGCCTTTGCTCCATTCGCTCATCAGTGGGTGCGCGTGTACCTGGGCCTGATTCCAACGCTGGTTATGCACGGCATGGTCTGGCAGTTGATTACATATTCTTTTCTGCACTTCCAACTGCTGCACTTTCTGTTTAATGCTCTGGCGCTGTGGATGTTCGGTTCGCAGATTGAGAGCGATTGGGGATCAAAGCGCTTTCTGGAATTTTATTTCTTTTGCACGGTCGCGGCGGCGCTCACTTCGGTGGCGGTGAGTTACATGCACCTGCCTGGTCTCTCGCCGACGACAACTACGATCGGCGCATCAGGTGGGATCTACGGCTTGCTGGTGGCTTTTGGCGTGCTGTATGGCGAAAGCGAAATCATGCTGTTCCCGCTGCCGTTCCAGATCAAGGCGAAGTATTTTGTCTGGGGAATTATATTTTTGACTTTAGTGGGAGCGATTCAGGAAACCGGTGGCGTGGCAAACTTTGCGCATCTTGGCGGCCTGCTCTTCGGCTATTTGTATCTGAAATTCTTGCCGCGCAAAGGTTTGATGTATGCCGGTTCCGAGCGTTATTTCAGCATGCGAAACGAATATTACCGCTGGAAGCGGCGACGTGCGGCGAGGAAGTTTGAAGTCTACATGAGCAAGCACGATCGCAAAGTTGAGTTCGACGAACATGGCAATTACATTCCGCCGGATGATGGGCCACGCAAGGGGAACGGTGGATCGAAATCAGGGTGGGTGAATTAAAAGGCCGTTCGTGGAAATTCGTTTACAGAAGGCCTCGAAACTCCGCTAAGATTTTTTCTGGCAGCTCGCCCCGTCTGGCTTTCCCTTTGAATCCCAGGTCGTGCCCTGCGCTTTCCACCACGAGTAACTTGGTTTTGGCCGGGATCAGCTTTAGAGCCTGTTCAATCTCTTCGATCGAAGCAAAGGGATCGCGCGTTCCCTGCACAAAAAGCGCGGGAGTTTGAAGATTGAAAAAATGCTGGGTGCGGAGCTGCGCAGGTTTGCGCGGTGGGTGCAAAGGATAAGACAGCAAAAGCAACGCCGCAGCATCGAGTTCAGGTTGCTCAGCACAGAGGATGCTCGATTGCCGTCCGCCGTAAGAATGGCCGCCGAGAAAAACTGGGCCTGGATTCAGATTCTTAACAGCCGTGAATGCATTTTTCAATCCCGCGCGATCGCGCTTGCCATCGTATGGACTGGGTGGGCCATAGGCTCGATCCTGACGAAAAGGCAAATCGCAGCGCAATACAAGAAAGCCAGCCTGGGTGAATGCTTCCGCTATCGCCAGCAACAGCGGAGCTTTGCAGTTCGATCCCGCGCCGTGAGTGAGCACGAGGCCTTGGCCGCTAGGCTTTTCCGGGCGGTGGAGGAAACCGCGGACAAACGGATCGACCGAAACATCCGTATACACCTGCGGTGTAGTTTCCGCGGCCATGCTTATACGCCGATCTCTTCCAGCTTCTCGTAGACCTTCAAGATTTTTATTTCGTTTCCCAGGCGCGCCCAGCAGCGCAAGAGTTCGGGATCTTCCTGCGCGGTACTACGAGCCTGCTCGGAGCTCCAGTAGCGCAATAGCACGTAGTGAGAATCGTTGGTGCGGTAAAGAAGATCGCGGCCATAGTGTTTTCTGGAAACGATGGCTTCGAGTTCGCGCATGGTCTCAAGTGAGGCCGCTTCCATATCAGGTAGAGGCTCCCAAATTGCGATGGATAAATACTCCTGCGACATACCACGCGATTATAGCTTCTGGGAGCGGTTGCCGCGCTTGCCTTTCACGTGAGCGGCAGTCACTTCTTCGGTTGTGACGGTGTGCAGGCGCATGAAGTTGGTGGAACCGGACGACTGGCGGGTGCCCGCGACTACTCCTAGAACGTCGCCGGGCTTGAGCAAACGGCGGGCTAATAATTCTTTCTCCGCGACGGTCACCATCTGTTCGGCCGATAGCGCCGGCCTGCATTTCATGGGATGCGCGCCCCAATAAAGGTTCGTACGCTGCGCGACGGTAGCATTGGGAGTGAAGGCGTAGATGGCAGCTTGCGGCCGGTATTTGGAAATCATGCGCGCCGTGTTTCCGGTCTCGGTGAACACGGCAATTGCGCCCATCGGCAGATCTTCAGCGGCATGCGCGATGGATTCGCAAATCGTTTCGGCGACGGAGAGGCCATGACGGTCGCGGCGGCGGCGCTGCGTGAATTCTCCCATGTTGCTCTCAGCCTCGATCACGATGCGCGCCATCATGGCAACCGCTTCGCGGGGATAGCGGCCACTGGCGGTTTCCGCGGAGAGCATCACTGAATCGCTGCCATCAAAAATGGCATTGGCTACGTCGCTGGCTTCGGCGCGCGTGGGGCGCGGATTCTCGATCATCGATTCGAGCATCTGCGTGGCTGTGATGACAGGCTTGCGCCACTGCGCGGCGCGGCCGATGACATGCTTCTGAATGACGGGGACTTTTTCCGGGGCCATTTCTACGCCCAGATCACCGCGAGCGACCATGATGCCATCGGAGGCTTCCAGAATTTCGTCGATGTTATCGATCGCCTGTGGCTTCTCCAGCTTGGAGATGAGAGGGGTGTCATATCCCAGAGCAATTACGATCTCCCTAACCATGTTCACGTCAGCGGCGGTCCGCACGAAAGAAAGCGCGACTGCGTCCACGCCGTGCTTCAGGCCGAATTCCAAATCTTTGCGATCTTTCTCGGTGAGGGCGGGAATCGATAAGGCGGTGCCGGGAAGGTTTATGCCCTGATGCTCGCCAAGGGTTCCGCCATTGAGAACGTCGCAGATCACATCCTTGCTGCGAATGGTGCGTACGCGGAGCTCGATCAGTCCATCGCGCAACAGAATGCGAGCGCCTGCGCTGACCTCGTGGGCAAGATCCTGGAACGTCGTGGAAATGCGGGTGGGAGTGCCGGCGATGTCGCGCGGAGTAATTACCACGGTCGAGCCGCTCTTCAGGACGATGGGTTCGTGGCGTGTGAGGCGTCCAGTGCGGATTTTGGGGCCTTGCAAATCCTGCAGGATGCATATGGTGCGATTTTCTTTTTCGGCTGCGCTGCGCAGGCGCTCGATGTTGCGGGCGTGATCTTCATGAGTACCGTGGGAAAAATTAAGTCGGCCAACATCCATGCCCAAACGCATCAAGTCGCGCATGGCGGCTTCGGAGTGGCAGGCCGGGCCGATGGTGCAGATGATTTTGGCGCGACGGGCGGCGGCTACAAGCGGCTTCTCGGAAGAAGAGCCTTTTACAATGAGCGGATTTTCCTTCGCGATTTCCGGCTTGCGCTGTTTCATGGGTTAACGAACAGAATCGGTTTCAACCGAGGGAGAGGCTATTGTAACCGTTGCACAACTTTCATTCTCTGCACGGTGATTTTTTGAGCGGCAGAATTACGCGCGAGGGCCGCTGATCGCAGTCAATTCTTTGCCCAGCATGGCACGCGGGAACAGCATGGCATTGAATTCGGCGCCGATAAGGACGACCAGAGACACCATATACATCCACACCAGCAGGGCGATACCGGCACCGAGCGATCCGTAAATGATTCCGTAATCCCCGTAGTGCTGCAGGTAGAGGCCAAAAAGCAATGTGGTTGAGAACCACAAACCGGTGGCGATCGTTGCGCCGGGGATTACGGTATGCCAGGGCTGGGTGCGGGGTACCGCATTGTGATAGATGAGTGCAATCACCGCGATGCTGGTGAGAGTGGCGATGAGCCAGCGAATGCACGTCCACATCAGCAGAATGTACGCGCTGAATTCGTGTGCGGTATAGAAGAGGATGGTGGTTTCGATTTTGCTGCCGAAGGCCACCAGCAGCGTGGCGAAAGCCATAGGGACCAGAGCAAACACGACGAGCAGGAATGAGATCATTCGCTCTTTGACCAGACCCCAGACTTTCGGAAGTTCGTAGCAACGGCGGAAGCCTTCCATCCAGGAAACCATGACGCCGGAGGCGGTCCAGAGGGTGAGCAGGGAGGCGGTAATCAGCAGGCTGACGGGACGTTGGGCTGCGCCGCGAAGAAAATTGAGAACCGTGTTGCTGCCTGCGGGCAGAATCCGCGACAAGGCGTAGGTGATCTCTCGCAGATAGGGAGCGCCTTTGCGCGAAGCGGCCAACACTGATCCCACAACCAGCAGCGCGGGGAAAAAAGTAAGAATCAAAGAATATGCGGAGGCTTTGGCAATGGTGAAAGCGTCATGCTCGAAGGCACGCCAGAAAGCCAACCGCAGAAGGCGCAGGAAACGAAGCATGGCTGGCCCTAGCTTAGGGCTAGAGAGCGAGGGTTGCAACGAAGGAAGCGGAAGAGGTTCCTCGATTGGCACTCGCTGAGCGTTTGCGTGCATTGATGGTTAGTAATGGACAGCCGGCAAAAGGATGCTACGACGATTTCGTTCACTGCTCACTTTACAATTTCTTACACAAACCTCGACCGCTTCTTACACAATCCTCGATCGCGACTGCAAGGCCTATTTACCCCGAACCGCTGCCGCCATGACAAAGAAACGGGGGCGAACTAGTTCGCCCCCGCAGTGTACTTTACTTTGGCTTACTCCGCAGCAAGTTCTTCGGTCTCGCCCTCGTGGCGCATCATCTCGAGAGCGCGCTCGGCTTCTTCGTATGCCGCCGAGACTTCCGCCTGTACCTTGGCCGCGGCCTCTTCCATTTCTGGCGAGAGGCGCACGTTGCGGTAGTACTCCATGCCGGTTCCGGCAGGGATGAGGCGGCCGACGATGACGTTCTCTTTCAGGCCGCGCAAGTGATCGACCGCGCCTTGAATCGAGGCTTCGGTGAGCACTCGCGTGGTCTCCTGGAACGACGCCGCTGAGATGAACGAGTCGGTCGAGAGCGAAGCTTTCGTGATGCCAAGGAGCAGCGGGCGTCCGGTAGCCGGCTTGCCGCCTTCCTTGATCACGCGCTCGTTCTCTTCACGGAATCGGAACTTGTCCAGTTGCTGCTCCAGCAGGAACGTGGTGTCGCCCACGTCCTCCACCTTCACCCAGCGCATCATCTGGCGGACAATCACTTCAATGTGCTTGTCCGAGATGTTGACGCCCTGCAACCGGTAGACTTCCTGGATTTCGTTGACCAGGTAAGCCTGCAGTTCTTTTTCGCCAAGGACAGCCAGAATATCGTGCGGGTTAAGCGGGCCATCCATCAGCGGTTCGCCCGCCTTCACGCGCTCGCCTTCCTGCACGTTGATGTGAACGCCGCGCGGCACCGAGTATTCTTTTTCGGTTCCGTTGTCGGCCTGCACATACAGTTTGCGCTGACCCTTGGAGACTTCACCGAATTTCACCGTGCCATCGATTTCGCTGATGACCGCGGTTTCATGCGGCTTGCGGGCTTCGAACAATTCGACCACGCGCGGCAGACCACCAGTGATGTCTTTCGTTTTGGTAGTCTCGCGCGGGATCTTCGCCAGCACGTCTCCGGGGAAAACCGTGTCTCCATCCTGCACCATGAGGTGAGCGCGGGAAGGCATCAGGTAGCGCTTGCTGCCTTTGCCTTTGACCACGATCGCCGGTTGGCGCTTCTCGTCGGGCGAATCGGCCACGACGTGACGCGACAATCCGGTAACCTCGTCCACTTCTTCGTGCAGTGTGACGCCTTCCTGCAAGTCCTTGAACTGCGCAGTGCCGCCGATTTCGGTCAGGATGGCGAAGGTGTAAGGATCCCACTCGACCATGACCTTTCCCTGCTGCACCTGATCGCCTTCGTTGACTTTCAGTTTCGCACCGTAGATCACGGAGTAGCGCTCGCGCTCGCGGTTCTTCTCGTCGACCACCGCGATCGAACCCTGCCGGTTCATTACAACGAGATCGCCAGACTTCGACTTCACGGTCTGCAATCCGATGAAGCGCACCGTGCCGCTGTTCTTGGCATCGAGGCGCGACTGCTCGGAGACTCGAGAAGCCGTTCCGCCGATGTGGAACGTACGCATGGTGAGCTGCGTTCCGGGCTCGCCGATCGACTGAGCGGCGATAACGCCGGTCGCTTCGCCGAGTTCGACGAGGCGACCTGAAGCCAGGTTGCGACCGTAGCACATCACGCAAACGCCACGCTTCGATTCGCAAGTGAGCACCGAACGAATCTTCACCCGCTCGATTCCCGCGGCCTGAATGGCCACCGCGAGCTCTTCGGTGATCTCGTTGTTGATGTCGACGATCACGTTGCCGTCGTAGTCTTTGATCTTTTCAAGCGAAACGCGGCCCACAATGCGGTCGCGCAGCGGTTCGATAATTTCGCCGGCTTCGACGATACCCTGGACGTAGATGCCATCCACCGTTCCGCAATCGTATTCGCTGATGATGACGTCTTGCGCCACATCGACCAGACGACGAGTCAGGTAACCGGAATCCGCGGTTTTGAGCGCGGTATCGGCCAGACCTTTGCGGGCGCCGTGAGTCGAGACGAAATATTCGAGCACCGTCAGACCTTCACGGAAATTGGCCGTGATGGGTGACTCGATAATTTCGCCCGAAGGCTTGGCCATCAATCCACGCATGCCGGAGAGCTGACGAATCTGCTGTTTCGATCCGCGAGCGCCGGAATCTGCCATGACGTAAATCGGATTGATGAACCCTTCTTTATCGGCCCGCTGCATCTGCCCGAACATCTCATCGGCAACTTTTTCCGTAATGGCCGACCAGATTTCGATGACCTTGTTGTAGCGTTCGCCGTTGGTGATGGCTCCGTCCAGGTATTGCTGCTGCACGGCGACGACCTGTTTCTCGGCATCCTTGACCAGCGTTCTTTTGCTGTCAGGAATGACCATGTCGTCGATGCCGATCGAAAGTCCGGCTCGGGTTGCGTACTTGAAGCCGAAATCTTTCACCTCGTCGAGCATCTTGACCGTGGTCTCGAGGCCAAATCGCAGGTAGCCGTAATTCACTAGCGCGCCGATGCCTTTTTTCTTCAGCAAGCCGTTGATGTAAGGCATGCCTTCGGGAAGGTGATCGTTCAGAATGGCGCGGCCCACAGTCGTATTGATGAAGGTCCGTTCCACCTGAATTGGTTCGGTGTGAATGATGTCCTGATCGTCGTAGGCGGTGGTCAGGTCAATCAGTTCGCCGGTATAGCGAAGGCGAATCGGAGTGAGCGTTTCCACCTGGCCCATTTCAAGCGCGAGCAAAACTTCTTCGATGTTGGCGAAGACGCGGCCTTCACCCTTCGCGCCCGGCTTGGCTTTGGTCAGGTAATAAAGACCGAGAACCATGTCTTGCGTGGGCACGGTGATTGGCTGACCGGACGCGGGCGAAAGAATGTTGTGCGAGGCCAGCATCAACACGCTGGCTTCCACCTGCGCTTCCGGGGAAAGCGGGATGTGCACGGCCATCTGATCGCCGTCGAAATCCGCATTGAACGCGGTGCAGACCA
>JBAWBG010000354.1:0-16686 GCA_049589695.1 Candidatus Sulfotelmatobacter sp.
GCCGCTAGCGTTTGCGGCGGATGCGGGATTTCCTATGGGATTTCAATCGATTTTCGCTTGGAAAGCCTTGCCAGAAGCGGGTTTTACTAAAAGAGTAGTTATTGATGCTCATCGATCTAAACATGAACCCTGGTTTCGATCCTCCGCTCCTTGCGCCTCAATTCGCTCGCCCAAGTGGACAATCTCGAGGCGCTCAAGAGAGTCGTGCAGGGAGTGGAAAGAGCGGCTGAAAGCACACGCTGAACCTACTTCCGAGCTTCGGTTCGCGGCTGCCGCAACTCCCTATTAATCCAACTCCCTGTTAATCAATGATAGGAACAGCCATCCCTTAATAACCAAAGACCCTGGTTGCAGGTTACGGGCAAGCGGGCAACCGGTTGAGTAATATAACAAATTATGTTATATTATTTCCTAGCCCTTGGAGAGGAAGTATGGATCACTATGGATGGGAACTTGCTGAAAGAGGCGCGATTGGAGAAGAACTGGACGCAAGAGCAAGCCGCCCTAGCGCTTGGTGTCACCCAAGCCTACCTGTCGATGATGGAGAAGGGGTATCGCCCTCTGTCGGAACGATTCGTGCGCAAGGCGGTCAAAGTGTTGAATCTGCCGGCTACGGCGCTGCCGTTGCGATCCGGGGAAGCGGCGATGCTGGCGTCTTCTCAGAAGCGCGATTTTGGTGCCGACCTCGGCGCGCTCGGTTACCCGGGATTTTCCTATCTGCGAGCTCGAAGACGGCGGAATCCCGCAGAGGTTTTGCTCGAGGCACTGAACCAACCGAACCTTGACGCCCGAGTTGTTGAAGGCTTGCCGTGGTTGGCCATGACCTATGCTTACATGGACTGGGATTGGCTGGTTCGCAACGCCAAGGTGCGAGATCGCCAGAATCGATTAGGATTTGCCCTCTCTCTGGCGAGCGAACTATCGGAAAGGAAGAAAGAGAGCGAGCGGACGGAGAAACTTCGGTCGTGGCTGGAGGCTTTGGAGAGTTCCCGACTTGCGCGCGAAGATACCTTCTGCCACGACTCAATGACTCAAGCGGAGAGAGCGTGGCTGCGCGAACATCGCTCGCCCGCCGCAATACACTGGAATCTCCTGACTGACATGAAGGGAGAGCATCTTGCCTACGCATCCGAATGAAAGTATTCCGGAACCATGGCTCTCGTTTCTGGGCGAATTGGATGCGGCGGCGCCCGAGGATGTTCGGCTGGATTGTATGGGAGGGTTCGTCATCGCCATGGTGTACGGATTCTCGCGGCCAACGGGGGATTTGGACGTCTTGGAGATTGCACCAGCGGAAGTCGGCCGTTCCATGCTGACACTGGGCATGCGAGGTGGTCCGCTTCACAAGAAGTACAATCTCTATCTTGATCACGTTGGCGTGGCGCATGTTCCGGAAGACTACGAAGATCGGCTCACGGAGATATTTCCAGGAACCTTCCGACATCTTCGGCTCTTCGCTCTTGATCCCTACGACCTAGCTTTGTCGAAGCTGGAACGCAACATCCAACGTGACCGAGACGATGTGCTGCATCTTGCGCGAACCGTCCCGCTTGACCTGAAAGTTCTTAAAGATCGATATCAGAAGGAACTGCGCTGGCAGTTGGGCAATCCGGCGCGCGAAGACCTCACCCTCCAACTGTGGATTGATGCCATCGAAGAGGAAAGGTCGAAGCAGTAACCTAGAGAAATAGGAACCACCGGCGTTGTCCTAGCAATCGGCAAGGCTCTCCGGCCCTCTCGTTTTCTCCCTGCTCGTCTCGGCTCCAGCCCGTTCTCGTCTATCTCTTATCTCTCCAAAATCCATATCCAGGAGGTGCCTGTGAACACTTGCATCTCAGCCATCCAACATCTGCGGCCGCTTCGCGGCGGCGCGCAGGCTCACTTGTTGAGGGCATCTGACGGTGCCTGCTACGTGACTAAGTTCCAGAACTAATGTGGAGCTTCACATTAGTTCTGTAATGTTGAGAACTCAATAATGTGAAGTCGTCTTGACGGAACAGCATAATTCCTGGTTTCCCCGGTTTCCACTGCACATTTCTTCGTAGCATCAGACCGCGCTCTTTCGAGCGCCAAAAGGAGATTTTGATGCTTACGAACGTCTATCCTGGGAGTTTCTTGAAGTACTCTTCGTTGGCGATCCTCGGGCCGATCGCGAACGGATTCGCCAGTTGGCTCATCGAGCGTGGCTACACGCATCTGTCAAGAAGGGAGAAGATCGCCCTGCTGCCGTATATTGAGGCAACCCTGATTCGGCGTGGTATCCACCACTTGCGCGAGGTTAGCAAAGCCGATCTCGACGTCTGCAAGAAAAGCCTGCTTCGGCGATTTCCGAATCGAGCAGGCGCAACGTGTGCGCTTGAAAAATATCTGCATGTCCAAAATCTTTTGGTGCCGCCAGAACAGAACGTAACCGGTACAGCAGCAAGACATCTAGCTGCGTACACCCGTTATTTGAAAACTGTTCGAGGTGCCGCGGCGTCTACGATCCAGCAGAACTCCTATACGGCATCGGACTTCCTCGCGCACCTCAAGATCGAGAGGCACCCTGGCCGGCTGAAGATCCTGACTATCAATGATCTCGAAGCCTTCGTGAAAAAGATCAGTCTGCGGATGACTCGGGCAAGTTTGCAACACATTGTGGGGAGACTTCGCAGCTTCCTGCGGTTCCTGGCGATAACGGGCGAGATACCCCAGGGGCTTGATCGACAGATTGATACCCCTCGCGTTTACCAAGAAGAGCAACTTCCCAGCGCTCTGCCGTGGGAGACGGTCCAAACATTTCTCAACTCCATCGACCGCTCCAGCTTGGTAGGGCTGCGCGATTTTACAATGTTTTTCTTGATGGCAACCTATGGGTTGCGGGCCAGTGATGTCGTGGCGTTGACCTTGGATGACATTCACTGGCGAGCCGGTAAGATATCCATTTCTCAAAGAAAGACCGGCACTGTTCTCGAACTTCCTCTGACTGATGCGGTGGGAACAGCACTGCATAGATACCTGAAGAAAGCTCCACCGCCACCGCCGTTTCGACAGATTTTCCTTCGCGTGAAAGCTCCGATTGGGCCCCTCAAGACAGACGCTATATCGACGGCATTCCGGGTCTGGGCACGTCGGGGCGGATTGGATATCCCTGGTAGAGGATCGAGCCATCGCATTCGGCATTCGTATGCTGTGTTTCTGCTGCGGAACGGTACCCCGGTCAAGACCATTGGCGACCTGCTCGGCCATCGCACCCTGCAAAGCACTTGGACTTACTTGCGCCTGGCAATCGAGGATTTGCGAGACGTTGCCCTGCCTGTGCCAGAGGAATCAACGGGACAAAAGGCGGTGCGCGCTTGAAACAGACATTCGTCTTTCAATCAGCACTGCGCTCGACCATCACTCGGTACCTGGAACTTAATGTCGCGCTCGGGCACCAATATAGGAACACGATCACGGCTCTTAAATCGCTAGATCGATTTTTGAGTGGATTTCCTCGTGTCTCTCAAGACCTGACCGCTGAGGTCTTTTATTCCTGGTGCCAAAGCCAGTCCGAGTTAACACTTCGCGTGCGGCGCTACCGCATGTTGATTATCCGGAGGTTTTGCCTCTATCGCCGTCGCACCGTGCCGGACTGCTTTGTACCGGATCCGATCCTCTTTCCGCTTCCTGGCCAAACGGTGACTCCTTACATCTTTTCCGAAACCGAGGTGGCACGGCTGATGAGGGCCGCGTCAAGTCTTCAGCGGCGAACTTATTCGCCTCTCCGTCCCGAAGTCGTCCGTCTCGCTATCGTACTTCTCTACACGACGGGGTTGCGCGTTGGAGAGTTGCTCCGGCTCGTGGTCGGCGACTTCGATCCCCGCGAAGGCACGATCATAGTGCGCGCTTCCAAGTTCCACAAGTCACGCATCCTTCCATTGCCAGCGGATGTGATTCGCGAGCTTAAGCGCTACCTGCAAGTACGGCGCAAGCATAACCTGCCCATTGTGTCCGCCACGCCGCTCATCTGGAATCAACGACAGGGAGGAAAAGCTTATACAGCATGGGGATTGCAGTGCAGTTTGTGGGCTCTCCTGGATGTTTGCAACATTCGCACGCAATGCGGCCGGCGGCCGCGAGTTCACGATTTTCGGCACAGTTGTGCTGTCAATGCGCTGATTCGCTGGTACCGCTGTGGTGCCGAGGTGAAGACGAAACTGCCATTCTTGGCGGCCTACCTGGGGCACATCTCTATAGTCTCGACCTACCGTTATCTACACTTTGTCGAACCTCTCCGCGCTCTTGCCAGCACACGTTTCAGTGACTCTTATGGTGAACTGGTCGTCCCGCTGTCAGTGCGGGAGAGGAGCAGAGCGTGAAAATCACAGCGCCGAACAAGCTCGCCTTTCGCCTGCGGCAGTACTTTACAGACCATCTGCCAAGAGTTCGTGGCATGAGTGGCCACACAGTTCACAGCTACCGTGACAGCCTGGTGCTCTTCCTTCGTTTCCTGGCTGGTCAACGAAAGTGCCGGGTCCACGACCTGGATCTTGGGGACATTGAACCGGACCACGTTATTGCTTTCCTTGCCCATTTGGAGGAAGTCCGCAAAAACGGCGTGACGACCCGAAATGTCCGCTTGGCCGCTATCCATGCTTTTTTTCGCTACGTGGGGACCTATCATCCCGAACAACTCGATCGGGTTCAGCGCATTCAGGGCATTCCCTTCAAACGCGCTCATCAGCGCGTAATCGAATACCTCGAACGTGGCGAAATCGAAGTTATTTTTTCTCGAATCAGCCGAGCAAGTCCGGATGGCCGCCGAGACTATGCCCTACTGGCAACCATGTTTAACACAGGAGCGCGCGTGCAGGAGATCGTCGATCTGCGGGCTCGCGATCTGCAACTGATACGACCGTTTCAAATCCGGCTCTTCGGCAAAGGCAGGAAAGAACGCTATTGCCCTTTGTGGCCGCAAACCGCGCATGTCCTTCGCGATCATTGCGAGGAGCGCCATCTAGATCTCGGCACTGATGCGCGGGTCTTTCTCAACCATCGACAGGAGCCGCTCACTCGCTTTGGGGTTCGATACATCCTGGCGAAACATCTTGACCGCGCTCGCGCCGACGTGAGTACTCTCACACGTAAACGTCTTCACCCACACAGCATGCGCCACAGCACGGCTGTGGCGCTTCTGGCTTCAGGAGTCGACCTTACCTCGATCAGTCAGTGGTTGGGACATTCCAGTCTGAACACAACGAATCGGTACGCCACCATCGATCTCGAAATGAAGCGCCGTGCGATTACCAAGGTGAAACCGGTTGCCCATCGCAGCACTCCTTCTTGGCGTCGAAACGAGTCTGTTCTTGAATGGCTGGAAGACCTATGAACTCCTCAGTAATGTGGAGACCGACTGCCTGAAAACGCCACATCGGCGCGAAAACGGGGAGGCCAACTTCACATTACTGAGTTCTCAACATTACAGAACAATCCCCAACACATCCGAGTGCTCGCGAACGAGATGTTCGCCACCAACTTGGGTTTGGCGCTGGGGCTGCCGATGTCACGGGTGGAAGTAATTGAGGTCTCCAATTGGCTGATCGAACACACCGAAGATCTCCGAATCAGCCTGGGTGGCGCCAAGATTCCGTGCCGGAGCGGCAAACAATTGGGATCGCTGTACGTGGGCTGCGAGAGTCCTGGCATGACACTCGACTATTTACCTCGCGAGTTGCTTCAGGCAGTCGTTAATGTTGCGGATTTCGCAAGAGTTCTGGTTCTGGACAAGTGGACGTGCAACAGCGATGGACGGCAGGCAATCTTCTGGAAAGCGCCGAGAAGGCAGCGATACTCCGCAACCTTCATTGACCAGGGCTATTGCTTCAATGCTGGCGAATGGACGTTTCCCGACTCTCCCCTGCGAGGAGCATACGCGAACAACTGTGTTTACGAGGGTGTGATGGGATGGCGGGCATTTGAGCCGGCGCTCAGTCGGGCTGAAGAGATGGATGCGCACACCATTTGGCAGTGCGCCGCCGATATTCCCGAAGAGTGGTACGAAGGAGATCGAGATGGTCTGAGTCGCTTGGTACAGGCACTACACCATCGCCGTGGGGCGATTCGGAAGTTGCTCACCGAATTTCGCAGGTCAAGTCGGAACCCAATCCCAAACTGGCGTGAATCGGATGCGGATTCTGCCATGCCTCTCGTGGCAAGCGATCAATCGCCTGAAGTTCAGCGTTTGTAATTGACACCCGTGCAAGCGGTGCGTTCGGCACAAAGCGCCAGCAAAGGAGGATCAGTATGGTCGAGAACAATCCTCCGGCTCTTCCCGATCTCGCCCGCCCTTCAGTGATTCCCCTGCCGACCGCGCTGTATGTCTCCGGTGAACTTATTTTTGAGCTCTATGACGGAGGACAGCCCCGCCGCCGATTTTCGATCCGGTGGGACAGGTTCGTTCCAGGGAAGGAGAGCGAGGCAGAGGCAGCAACTCAGAGCTCCCAAGCGCTTCTGCACACACACCAGGATTAGTGCCCGCGTTCAAAGCCCCGTCTAACACGGACTTCTACCCGATCGCCAATGAATGAGAAATGAGGATGGCCATGAGAATTCGTGTGACCACGAGAGCCGACTTGTTTGAGAAACGCAAACAACAGCACATAGAGCGCGGCTACCGAATTGAAGATGAGCGGCCGATCCCAGTGAACGGTTTCTGCTCGTTCATCGCCATGAGCGAGATACCTGATTCGGATGGAATTGGCGACCTCGTGACAGAGGCGCTCAAGGGGCAACAACTCTTGGCCGAATAGAGGAAGCCTCGGTGCGCTCTCCGTTATTCCGGTCACATACGAGTTTCAAATCATTGATTTTACAGATGCATTGTCCTCGATTGCGGAGAGAAAATAGAGAACCCCAGATATAATGAAGATACGAGGTCGATGTGGCGGATTTCTTTGTTCCGGCACAGTGAGGGCGAGCTTTGAATACAGACAAAACAATTCGCAGGGTTCGAAACCCGGAACAGCAAGAAGCGGAAACGTATCGTTACTGGCAAAGCTTGCCGATCGGCGCACGACTGTCTGCCGTCTGGGATGTCAGCGCAGCCGCTTATGCGTTTGCCGCTGCTTACAACGGAGCGCGCTTCAATGATGCCGGAAGACCTCAAAGAGCTATTACGCGCATTCAACGATCAGGCAGTTAAGTTTCTTGTCGTAGGTGGCTATGCTTTCGGTGTTCACGCGGAGCCGCGAGCCACCAAGGATCTGGACATTTTTGTCCGATCCGACGAGGAAAACAGCAAAGCCGTATTTCGCGCACTCGCGCAATACGGCGCGCCTCTCGGCGGCCTAACTCCGTCTGACTTCATGGACGGCACGACTTTCCAAATCGGCCAACCCCCGGCACGAATCGACATCTTGCAGCACATCGACGGAATCACATTTGACGAGGCCTGGGAGAACCGCATCGAGGGCATTATCGATGGCCAAATCCAAGCTGCCGTCATATCCAGAGACGATCTCATCCGAAATAAGCTTGCCAGTGGACGGGAACAAGACATTCTGGATGTTAAGAAGCTACGAACTGCCAAACAACAAGGTTCCAGCTAGCGGTTTTGCGTGGGTGAACTGCGGCGGAATCAAGCGGCCGTTCGATCCGTAACTTCTTCCACGAATATCGCCCATTGATTCCTGGTATCTGTTCGATAATTCAGCAGAAACGCCGGAAGTGGTGGTGTTTGGGAGGGCGGGTAAGCCTCGTATAGTGGATCGTCAGCAGTATGAGGCGCTCATCGAGCGCTACGGTGACGAATGAGTCAAGTTCCAAAGAGTGTCCTTCGACTACTGGAGAAGCGTGCTGAGATCGCGTTTAAGGAGGCGGTCGAGGGGGGTATCGACGAACACGCTCGTTTGGGATTGCCGCTCTACATTTGGCGCGACGGCGAGGTGGTGGGATTATCCGCTCAAGAGCTACCTCACGATTCTGCAGTGCACGGCAAATAGAACGACGAAATGTCCACTTCGCGTTTCTGTTGGGATGTCCGAGTTGGTGAGCACCCTTCCGTAGAACCTGTCTGGCTTTCCCTCACATTCTGAGAGTGCGTTGTGGACGCGGAGACGTGCAGGCAGATCTGTACCGTGAACACGTCAAGGAGGAGGTTCCCCTGTGCGTCCCCATGGTCAAACCAAGCTAGGCTTCTTTCCTCTTCCTGTCGCTGAGGCCAAGCGGCTAAAGAATTGGCTAGTCTTGCCAGAGCTATTCTCGGCGCTCGATCCCTGTGTCGGAGATGGAGTGGCGTTCACTCATTTAATCCAGAATGTGTCCTCTCATCGCTACGGAATTGAGATCGACGCCAATCGAGCCGAGCAAGCGAGAGCATTGGGAATCGAGACGTTGCAAGCTAATGCCATGGATGTCCGTTGCCCGCCGGAAGCGGTGTCTCTGCTTTATCTGAATCCTCCGTACGACTGGGAATGCGGAGAGAGCAACAACCAGAGACTTGAATTCATCTTTCTCGAACACTGCTATCGCTGGCTCAAAGCTCGTGGCGTACTGCTATTTGTGATTCCCCAACTGCGATTGGAGAAATGTGTCAGATTGCTGAGCGAACATTTTACGGATTTGCGAGTGTTTAGGCTCACCGAATCGGCTTGCCTGCAATACAGGCAGATCGTAGTGCTGGCAAGACGCCGGAAACGGCATTCCAAGGTCACGGATGCAGCATTGTTGGATGGAATGCGCTACCTCGAAGCTTTGGCAACGAAGGCCGAGCTTGACCCTCTGGGCGACAATCCTGAAATTCAGTATGAGGTTCCAGCCTCCGAGCCTGTTGTCCTCACCGATGTTGGTGTCCCCTTGGATGAGGTTGAAGACTTGTTGCTGGAGTCAGCCGCGTACCGACAGGCGGGACGCGTGCTTCTACCCAAGCTGAATGACGTCAAAGGACGTCCGCTTACACCGCTCCATGGCGGACATGTCGGCCTTCTCTGCACCGCCGGAATGCTCAACGGGGTATTCGGCGGAGGAGAAGCTCGTCACATCGCCCACTGGCGCTCTATGAAATTCACGGACCATTGGGAAGAGGAGGAAGAGGACGGAACCAAGATCCTGCACGACCGGGAAAGGTTCTCCCACGAACTCACGCTCGTCTTTGCCAACGGTAAGACCCAGATTCTCACGCACGAAAAGAAGGAGACTGAATGAAAAATGCCCATCTTCGATTCGGCTGGCTGACCTACGTGAAGAGCACGGAGAAGACGACCACCAGCATCAAGCTGCGGCTCGATCGCTTCATCGGCGAAGTATTGCCTGATCCTCCGCGGCAGGCTAAAGCCCATCTCATTTCTGTGATTGGCGCAGACACACAGGTTGCGGCCGTCAGTGCGGCCATCTCATTGGTAGACAGGTTCATGGTGGAAGGGCCAGGGGTTCCGCCGATTCGAGTCTGTCTCGAACGAAACGCGCAGTGCTTCAAAGGCTCGGTGCAGCTCTCCGGGCATAAAAAGCCCCTGCGTCACCTCATCGCATTGTCGGAAGAGTTCGCTTCGGGTAGCGTGTCGGCGAGTTCGGGGCGAACTCTGCTGGCAAGCTCGGAAAACGGATTCATCTGGGCTTCCATCGCCCATATTCACGGGATTCCCGGAATGCCGGAGTGGGCTGACTGGTTCGCCGGTGAACTCGAAACGCATCGGGCGATCATGCCCGCGCTCGGCATCGGATGCGAGCCAGTAATTGTGAAAGGTCAAAAAGAACAGTTTCTCGACTGGCTTAGCTGGGGCGTTGAATGCGGGGCTTTCGAATTTCCCGCTGAGAACTGTCCGATCCGTTGGCCGCAAACGACACTAGAACATGTATTCCGGTCTGAGGTTGGAAGTTCACGGTTTTCTACCCGACGATTGAAGTGAGTTGAAGCACGCGCTCCCCGAGACTTCGGTCCCCTTTGATGCGAACTGCGGCACGAGCAGATTGCTGATCAAGTCCCTTGGTGAAGAGCCGCCAGGCCCATTCCTGCGGAATCGTTACCGTTGACGCAAACTCTCCGCGGGGTTCGGTCAGCAAATCCCAGCCTGCCGGCAGCTTCGACAGAAACCACCGACCTCCACATTCGCCAGAAATCTGTACCAAGACGGATGTCCCGACTCGTCCGCCGACGCTGCGATATAGGTGAGGCAGGCCCCGGAGGAAACAGTCGAGAACTGGGTAATATAGCTCGGGCTCCATTAAACCAGGCCGGTTTGTCGCGAGTCGAATCTGTTGCTGATGGTGCCACCGCTCGGTCAATTCGCGAGCGGTATCAAACCAATTCAACGAAGTTGCTTCTCCTGCCCAACTGACATTGAAGACCGCTGGGGCAAAAGGGTCCAAAGATTCGTGAAACCGTGCACTCTGTTCGCACGTTTGTTCCATCAGATCGCACAAGACCCTTGGACTGAGACGACGGTAGACAGCGACCCCTTCCGCATTCAGTCGATTCACCAGCGCGACTACGTCTTGCTGAGAGTCGATCTCCCCTGCATCGGTGTGCCACGAATCTCGGACAATGGATAGCTTGCGCAAGGCAGTGTCGAGCAAGTGGGCCGCTACATCACGGACTTTCCATCGGGGAGCAACCGTCTGCAGGTCCCATTCGCGAACCGTAAGCGAATTCATAAGTTCAATGAGTTTTCCATCGACTCTTCGTAACAGATGAGCGCACAGAATCGGTGGGGCGGTCTCGATCGACATACGGAGCCAAGGTTAACATGGCATTCCATGCCGAAAACGCTGCGTTTGCAAACGTCAACTCTGCGCCCCTCGCTGTGAATAGCCTCTTCCCTGGGACTCCTTATATGGCAGACCTTACGACGATCTACGACTATATGCGCGTCTATGCTAACCCGCTGGGTCAGCGCATTCTCGATCAATTTCCCGCGCTTCACCAATTCGACGATGCAGTTTCCCCTCGGATTGAAGGATTGCTGCGAACGCCTTTCCCTGCGCAGACCATCGCCATTATGGGAGTCGCGAAACGCTGGCGGAAGGCGCGAACCGCGATGGTGGTGGCGGAATGCGGTACCGGCAAAACCCTGATCTCGCTGGGAGCCATTCATGTCCACCACCAAAGAAGTCCGTTCACGGCCTTAGCGATGGTTCCACCACATCTCGTCGAAAAGTGGGCGCGGGAAGCCTTTCTGACATTGCCAGGAATACGCGTGTTCCTGATCGATGATTTGCGGAATGGCGGGGACGAGAACAAAGCGCACGGAGTGAACGAGGTGCGCTTGAGGCAGGGACGCGTCGTACGCGAAGGCTTCGAAACAACGTTGAGCGAATTGCGCCTACGGAAGGATTCGCCGAGTTCCAGGAAACGCTGGTTGTCGCTCTGCGGGAGACCATCCTTATTTATTGTCGGACGCGAGCGAGCCAAGCTCGGTTACTTCTGGCGCCATGCTTATCGAGTGCCTCGCTCTGGCCCGTACGTTGGCTGCGTGGTGAATTCGGATACGGGCAAGCCAGTGATCGTGGACGACAGCCGATTAACGGCAGGTGAGTTTGAGAAGGGCAAAATCGCCGAGACCATCGAAACCAGGGGCGACAAGTCTTGCCGCCCATTGCACAGTCCACTGTGGCAGGCGGACGCGGACAAGATTCGCCGCATGGCCCCGATTGAGTTTATTGGGCGCTACATGCCGGAATGGTTTGACTACGCCATCTGCGACGAGATTCACCAACTCGCCGGCGATACCGCGCAAGGCAATGCCCTCGGAACGCTGGCCTCATGCACCGACCGGATTGTCGGGCTGACTGGCACACTACTCGGTGGCTATGCGGACGATCTTTTCAATACGCTCTTCCGCCTCGAAGCAAGACGCATGAAAGAGCATGGCTACGAGTGGGGCACGACGGGACGCAGTTCCTTCATTCAGGATTACGGGGTGCTCGAAACCATTACCAAGGTAGAACCCGCCAACAATGCCTGCTCCAAGGCGAAATCGACGAGCACGGTCCGGCGTAAGCCCGGAGCATCGCCGCTGCTGTTTGGCGAATTCTTGATGCAGCTGTGCGCCTTTGTGTTCCTCGAGGACATTTCAGGGGAACTTCCGCCATACGAGGAAACCTATCTGAGCGTCCCGATGGACGCTCCCATGCGGGAAGCGTATCGCGAGCTCGAAGACGACATGCGAAAGGCGTTGAAAGCCCACAGGGGCAACCGGTCAGTCTTGAGCACGATGCTCAACACTCTGCTGTTGTATCCCGATCATCCATACGGGATTGGGACGCTGTATGGCACCGAGTTCGATCCTGAACTCAAACACAGGGTTAAATTTGTCATTGCGGAGCCTCGTGACCTTCCCGAGGAGCAGATCTATTCCAAAGAACGAAAACTAATCGAGGAGATCAAGAAGGAACTGTTAGAGGGACGGCGGTGCCAGGTCTTCGCCGTCTACACGCAGAAGCACGACGTCACAGCCAGGCTTCATCGAATTCTGAGCAACGAGGGAATCCACACCGCTGTTTTGCGAGCGAGCGTTGATACCTCCAAGCGCGAGGCCTGGTACGCCAGACAGGTCAAAGATGGTGTACAGGTTGTGATCTGTCATCCGAAGCTGGTAGAGACCGGGCTCGACCTGCTGGACTTTCCGACCATCATTTTCTACGAATCCGGCTACTCGCTGCACACTTTGCGGCAAGCCAGTCGCCGGTCCTGGAGGATAGGACAGCGCCGACCCGTGCGCGTGAAATTTCTTTGCTCGGAAGGGACGGTGCAGACATCGTGTTTGCGCCTCATGGGGAAGAAGCTCCTGGTGGCGCTCACCATGGAGGGCAAGTTTGCCGGCGAGGGATTGCAAAGCATCGATGAAGACGATGACATGCTCTCGGCGATGGCGCGGGAACTGGTCGAAAGGAATGGGATTGGCGAAACCGCCGACTCGGTTTGGCGAGCCCTCACCGCAGAACACCAAAAGCTGTTTCCAGGGAGATCTCAAAGCGACGACGATGCCTCCTTCACCGAGATGCCGGGTATTCTGCTGGGCACTCAGCCTGAGCCCGCGGGTCCTGTTGAAAGCGCTATGTGCGCGGGGTCTATCGTCGTCTTCGGACAGCGACCGCAATCGTTATCTAGAAAGAAGCGGCGCGATCGGCTGGCGGTCCCGGAACAAGCGTCACTCTTCGGTTTCAGTTGAGCTGAACAACCGAACGCAATTGCCCTCGCGACCTTCGTCACTGGTGAGCGAAGTCCTCTCTCCTAAGCTCGCTCCCTCCTCGCTAGCAATGCGGCTCGTTTTCGCAGCTGCCGCGCTTTGCTCACCATCCAGAACTTTGTTTCAAATCGACGTTTCAAAATCAACCAGGAGGAAAGAAGTATGTCAGAAACAAGTACGTTAATTGGCTACAGCGGCCGAACCATTGGCCGCGAAGAACTAGCACTGGTGCCGACACCAGCGGCAACGGAAACTCACCGCCCGGTCCCGCACCACGAAATTGTGCAAGCCCTGATCGAGACGCTCGGCTTTCGCCACATCGGAGTCGTCCATGACGAGTACGCAGTCTCGCCGGACGGCATGAAAGCCTTCGGGGTTCTCGACCTCGCAACCGAGATGGAAGGATGCCGCTTTTCCATCGGTCTTCGCAATTCCCACGATAAGAGCATGCGTTTGGCGATGACCTGTGGGTATCGCGTATTCGTCTGCTCGAACATGGCGTTCGCAGGAGACTTTACCCCGGTGCTCGCGAAGCACTCGAAGTCGTTCTCCCTCATCGACTGCATTTCGGTTGGTGTGGATCGAATGCAGCGCAACTTCGATCCGATGCGAAAGCAGGTCGAGGCGTGGCAACGGAGCGAGCTAACCGATGTCACAGCGAAGGTGGTCATCTACGAAGCATTCGTTGAAGGCAGGCTGGAAGCTCCAAAGCATCTTGCCCGAACCGTGCATGATCTGTACTTCGAGCCGAGGTATGAGGACTTCCGCCCACGCACGATCTGGAGTCTTTCGAATGCGTTCACGTCCGCGTTCAAGGAACTGGAGCCGATTCCGCAGTTCAGGGCGACAGCGAAGCTGGGTGAGTTCCTGGAGACGAGGTTCTCGCAGTCGTTTTAGCGACTCATGGCGGTACCGGCCGGACCGCCGATTCTTTATTACCCCGCTTGCCTGGCAGGCGTTGCGCGGCAGCAGACGCTTCCCTTCCTAGAGGCCCGTTTCTGGCCAACCGGTAAGCAGTGATCTTTGGCCGGATACAAGCCCGTTTCTCGTTACTGATTCCTGGCTTTATTTTCCGCACGGCTTTCGTCGAGAGGGGAAACCTAGGCTATCTTCCAAGCGGCAGGTCGAGATAGCTCGTATTGCTCCAGTGAATCTCCAATGGCGCACCGGCGTCTTGTATCGTCTCAGCGCTTACGTCTTTTCCAGTACCGTAATTGATCTGGCGGTCCGGAGACTTGATAACAGTCACGACAGCGACTACACGACTTCCTTGCTGGAGTAGCCGGCTCATTAGGCGAATACTTTGGAAATCAAGATGCTGCCGTTTACCCGTAGCTAAAAGGTGTCGATTGCTGTGGTCTGCAACGTAGCTGGCGCGCGACCAGTACGGCGCAAGCTGAATGTACTCGCCCTGCGGTGTCAGCTCATAGAGGTCGATTTCAAAGTCGAAATCTTTCTTGTTCGTCGTGAAGTCGAGATGGCCGGAAAACAGTCCACTCATCTCGGTGGCTTTCGTCAACGGATTACTGATGAACTCGATGCCGTTCCATGTGTCCAGTTCTTTGTCGGAAATGCCGCCGCCAACTGCCTTACGGTCTACATCGCTACGGTCAGCGAGATCGACTCGGAGGTCCGTTGTGCCCTCGAGCATATCCTTCCGGTCACTGAGGCAATACCCTGGATCAGCCTTCGCTGCACTCAGATAAAACCTCCGCGTTCCGCCGGTCATGCTCGCCAACGAATCCGCGTGCTTCCAGACATTGGCACCAGTGACTTCATAGTTCACCTTGTCCTTGAGCAAGCCAGGGCGCGGAGCCTGCTTGAAGACGTAGTCGAACCACTGATAACGAAGGTCGACCAGGTCGACCGCGGCTGCGGGGTCAAGCTTCAAACCCGATATTGATGCGAGGCTATTGCCCAGCAGTCCAAACGGACCATACTGCGCTTCGATGTGGCCGTAAGGGCCGACCAGCAGATAGTGGTCAGCACCTGGGTTGTACTTTTCCAGTTGACTGAAGTAGAAGAGGCCGGCTCCGGGCCCTCCAGCATAGTAGCCAATTGTGGTGAGCACGGGAATGTCGATGTGCGCGAACTGCTGCCTGTTGGGCACCAGGCTCTGCCAGTAGGAGTCGTAGCTGGGATGTTCGAGCCAGCGGTCAAAGATCGGGTTCGGCGTGCCATCGATCTTGTCCAGATCGCGATAGGCCCGTCCGCTTACATACCAGTCGTGATTGAGCTTCTGCCAGCGCGTGTAATCACCGTAGGTCTTATCGTCATTGCTCTTCGCGTTCGTGGTATAGAGCGGCCAAGGATATATGAAGTTCCAGAAGACATTCCCCTCCATCGGAACATCGATTCCCGGCGCGGCCGGAGCACCATTCATCATTGCTTTCAGTCCCTTTGGCATATACTTCGCCGTTGCCCACTGCGTGAATCCGTTGTAGCTACCTGAATACATACCGACGCGGCGATCGCTCCATGGCTGCGCTGTAATCCAATCGATGACGGAGGCTGCATCCGCGCCGTCGTGTTCGTAAGGAACCGGCTTGTCCGGACTACATGCCTTACCCCTCGTAAACCCCGCAACGCTTGCATATCCATGCGCTGCCGGAAGGCGCACATCGTTCAGAGTATCGGCAGGGTCGTAATAGATCGAGAAGAAGAAAAGTGCAGGAAGGCGCCCAATGGAAGCTCGCTGGCGGGCTACAAACGCACAGACCGTGGCACCGTCTGCTGTCTTTACCTGAATGTCTTTCGCGATGACATAGCGCCGGCTATCGTCTTCTGCAATCAGCGCGGGCCGTAATGCGGTGGTCTCGCGGTAAGCCTGCACTGCCTCGTAATCGCGTATCAGGGACACGGCGACATCAAGCGTGATGTTGGTTTTGTCCTTCTGAGCATTGAGTTCAGCCTGAAGTGTAGGCGTCATCCAACTTTCGTCCACGACATTGAACAGAGGCATCGCTCTTGCGGAGATTACGTCGTTCAATTTTGCGAAGGTGGCACGAAAGGTCTGCCGGTAAGAATCATCGAAAGGCAGCTTTTGCTCCCTCGCCATGGCTTTCGCGTGATCGTAGATCTCATACTGGAGATCGCGCCATTCGGAGTTGCTGATGTGCGCGGAGCGGCGGAAGTCGCGCAGCGCTTCATAACTTTGAGCAGCTTGGTTGTGCCGGCCCGCAGCGGCCTGCAGAGCAGCTAGGTTCGTTAGGTAAGTCTCGCGATCAGCCTCTTTGTAGACGGGCAGAACCTCAATCGCCAGGTTTGTTACCGCCGTGGATAGAATCGCTGGATTCTGGGCGGCAGTTCCTGGGAAATCAAACTGCTGAGCGCTCGCCTTAGGAACCAGAGCCAGGGCGCAGAACGCAGCGATTAAGAGTCTGAGCATCTAAAATCTCCGTGATGGTGGGGTGCGTACGCCCATTGAGGATAAACGATTCGCTGGGACGTGCTCTCCGAGTATCGGTAATGAGAAGTCTTAGTGCTGTATCTGAAGCGCCCGCGAGCGAAGAACTGGGAGTTGAGACGCTGTGTACGGGCGCTT
>JBAWBG010000355.1:0-1862 GCA_049589695.1 Candidatus Sulfotelmatobacter sp.
ATTATTTATCGTGCAGCCGAGGCCAATGGTGTGCCCGTGATGTTTCACACCGGGACATCTATTTTTCCCGGTGCACGCAATAAATATGGCGACCCCATCTATGTGGACGATGTGGCGGTCGATTTTCCGAAACTGAAAATTCTGCTGGCGCATGGTGGGCGGCCTTTGTGGATGCAGACGGCATTTTTTCTCGTTCGCCGGCATCCGAATGTCTATCTCGATATTAGCGGCATCCCGCCGAAGACTTTGCTGAAGTATTTCCCTCGCCTCGAAGAGATTGCACGCAAGACTTTGTTCGGCACCGATTGGCCGGGGCCGGGCGTGCCCGATATCAAAAAGAATCTGGATGAATTTCACGCCCTTCCACTTAGCGCTGAATTGCGGCATCAGATTTTGAGCGGGACGGCGCTTAATATCTGGCCGGCATGAACGCATCGCCCAAAACGTCATATGGTCAGACCATTCGCCGACTTCGCGGAATTGCTCCCTCCACTTGGAAGGCATACGCCTCTTGGCGTATAAAAGAAAGTTGCACTCCTCGTCCCCGCCTGGCGTGGCTCGGCAACAGATTGATCTCACTGAGCGAGAACCTATGTCCAGCCTGACCAGCACTCAAGCACCCAGCGCTACAAGCACGAAAGGAATGGAAGGCATTGTTGCCACCAATTCCAGCATCTGTTACATCGATGGCGATCGGGGTGTTCTTGCTTATCGTGGTATCGACATTCATGAACTAGCCGACCATTCCAACTTTGAAGAGGCCTGCTACCTGCTGTGGTTCGGACGATTGCCCAAGCGCGGCGAACTAAGCGAACTTCGAGAGCGTCTGGCGCAAGAGCGTCAGCTAGATCCGGCGATCGTCCAGTTTCTGCGTGACGTTCCGCGAAGCGCACTGCCCATGGACGTTTTGCGCACGGCGGTTTCGGCGCTGGCATTTTACGATGCGGACGACAAGAAGAACGATCACGACGCGAACATGCGTAAGGCGATCCGGTTGACGTCGCAGATAGCGATGATTGTCGCTGCCTATGATCGTATTCGCAAAGGCAAGCCGGTGGTGGAACCCGATCGCTCGATCTCACATGCCGCTAACTTTCTGCTGCAATTGAATGGAACCAAGCCTTCCGCAACCGCGGAGCGCGCGCTCGATATCGCGCTCATCCTGCATGCCGACCACGAACTGAACGCTTCTACCTTCGCAGCGCGCGTGACCGCGGCTACTTTATCTGATATGCATTCAGCGATTACTTCCGCCATCGGAACATTGAAGGGACCGCTGCACGGAGGAGCGAATGAAGCGGTTTTTCGTATTCTGAATACGATCGATCGAGAAAAGGTTGATCCGGTTGACTACGTGCGCAGCATGCTGGCGCAAAGGAAAAAAATTCCGGGCTTTGGTCATCGCGTGTATCACACCGAAGATCCGCGCGCCACGCATCTGCGCGCCATGTCGCGCGATCTAGGGCGCTCCAGCGGGCAGCCGCAGTGGTACGACATGTCGGAAAAAATCGAGCGGTTCGTCAAGGCGGAAAAGAAACTTAATGCGAATGTTGATTTTTATTCCGCGTCTACTTACCACACGCTGGGCATCGATGAGGATTTGTTTACTCCTGTGTTTGCAGTTTCGCGCATCAGCGGCTGGACGGCGCACGTGATCGAGCAACTGGACGATAACCGCCTGATTCGTCCGAGGGCGGAATATCTGGGGCCCGAGTATCCCAATCACTACGTCGCGATGGAAAAGCGCGGATAGATCACTCAATCGGCGACGCGAGTGGCTAGAGCAGGCGCCCTTTCAGGGCGCCATTCCTTTTGGCGCGGATGATTCAACCGGGCATCCAATAGAAAGCAGGTAGAATACT
>JBAWBG010000356.1:0-30016 GCA_049589695.1 Candidatus Sulfotelmatobacter sp.
CGCCGGCACCAGCAACGCCGCCGGGCAAACTGGCCGAACGGGACGTTCCCCATTTCCCGAGGACAAAAATTGGGGAACGCCATCTGTTCCCAGATTTTCAGATTTTGCGCCAAGCGCCCGCTCGTAACGAATTAGAGTAAAGTTTGTGCCAGGCCGGACGTCACCGGCAGATAAAAAACGTGTTAGGCATTTGACACAGGGCGAGCAATGCGAAGTAACATGCCGCCTTATGTCAAAGAAAATGCTGGCTGGGGGTATAGGGGCAGTCTTCGTGGTGGCAATTCTTCTATTTCAAAGCATAGAGCACTGGACAGTCATAGATTCGGTGCTGACAGGGCTGAAGGCTCAAGGCTCAGCAGGGCGTGGCTGGCTGATCTACTCACATCGCCCGTCGTGCCTCTAGTCATCGCCATTACTGCGATTGCGCTCGTCTTTGAGGGACGCAAAGAAAAGCACGAGACGAACGCCCAAAGAGGCGGGGCCGGCTCAGTTACAAACGATGCGCGGGTAAGCGACAGCGGCAATGCGACAGCGACCGCTAGAGTGGGAGACATCTACATCGGCACCGGCCCTGCAACGGCACCCCGTCAACACAAAAGGAAGACGATCCGCCCATTATTTCTTTCGAGGAATCCCAAAATGTCTTTATCGCCAATTCTGGGTGGGTTTGGGTTGAGCACAACGAAGGTCTGCCAACGCTGGTTGCGGTATTTCGGAACAAGATCAGAGGCGTCGGAATTCCAACTCCTATCGCTTATCGAGTGAGTGCCCACCTAACATTCAAGAGCAAAACAAAAACAGTAAGCGTGGATCATGGGGCTTGGGTTGGAGAATACACATACTTTGCGGAGTTCAAGCCCAACGATGTCCGGAAGCTGGTCATTGCATTAACGGACGATAAGGACGCGTTCTGCACTATGAGGAACTTCTGCTCCTTTGATCCCAGAAAAGGGCGTATTCGATCAGGGGTCACAAACATTCACCATCCCGCGCATATTCCACTGAGCGACGAGGAATGGGAAGTTGAAATGGTGTTAGTCGAGAGCGACACGGCACTCTTTAGTCGGAAATTTTGGCTTAGAGCACTTCCGTCCGGCGCTGGATGGACATTGCTGCCCTAGGCCGCTTTCGTTAACTCTTTGTGTTCGAGGTTGCCAGAGTAAGCGAGTCTAGCATGGGCACTTCTCCCGTCTATTCACAGGCACTCATAGTTCATCTGTCACAGCAAACTGCGCTGCCTTCAGCTACGCTCCAGGAACCTACTTCGGCCCAAGCTGGAGACCCGCTCTTTGACATTTGCTCATAGACGTCGCGACAACCAGCGTCGCTCCTGCCAGAAGCCACCTGCACGAATTCGGCGGATAAGCCCTTTAAAAGCTTAATTTTACGGATAAGTCCTTTAGAAATAATATTTTAGCCAGATCTGCGCGGATACTGGCGGTACTTAAATCTATATGTTTCAATAATTTGCGGGATTAAATCTGGAAAATTTTTCAATCCAGATTGATCAGGCCTGGGGCGTTCGCCGCTGGCGAAACCACCAGAAAACGGGCGCTCCGGCCAGAATCACCAGCAAACCGTAGAAAGAGTTGGGCCAGTTTTCTCGAAAGGTGTAATAGAGAAGCACCGCCGCGACAGCAATGAACAGCGCGGGAACCAGTGGATATCCGAACACGCGATAGGGTCGAGCCGCCTGCGGATCGCGCCAGCGGAAGATAAAAATGGAGCTGCCGGCGATCATGTAAAAAAGCCACTCGGCGAAGATGGCGAGAGAAAAAAGCTGGCGGAAGTTTCCTCCGAGCAGCAGCAGGATAATTGACAGTATTGCCTGCACCACGATTGCTGCCGAGGGCGTGTGAAAGCGGGGATGCACGTCCGCCAGAGTGCGGAAAAAATATCCGTCGCGCGCCATGGCAAAGGGCACGCGGGCTCCGCTCATAATGGTGCCATTCAGAGTTACCAGCATGGAGATCGCCATGCCCGCCGAAACGATGGCCGCCCCCATGTGCCCCATCACCAGCGCCACGGCATCAGAGGCAGGACGCGGCGAAGCGGCAATCGCACTTGCGGGCAGCACGTACTGCACGCCCGCATTCATCAACATGTAAAGAACGCCGACCGTGGCCACGCCCGCAATCAGCGCAATCGGAATATTGCGGCCAGGATTCTTGATCTCGCCGCCGACCATATTCAAGTCGTTCCATCCGTCATAAGCCCACAGAGCGGCGACCAGCGCGGCCATGAAGCCGGCGATGCCGCCCTTGGCTCCGGCGAACGTGCTGGCAAAGTTGCTCCAGCCGCCTCCGGCAGCGCTGCCCGCGCCACCGAAGCACACCACGACGATGCCAAGAATGATTACTACTTTCAGAATCGTGAATACGAGTTGAAATTCTCCCGCCTTCTTCACTCCCAGATAATTCAACGCGGAAATAAGTATCGCTGCAGCGATAGCGACAAGCTGTCCCCAGGTAACGGCAAAGGGATGGGAGTAAATATTTGCCAGAAAAACAGTGTCAGAAAAAAAAGAAAAAATGGAGAACGTGCCTAGAATGCGTACCAATCCGGTTGCAACGGTGGCAATAGATGCCGGCTTCGCGATCACAAACCATGCCCAGCCGTAAAGGAAACCGCCCAGCGGACCATATGCATCGCGGACGTAAACGTATTCTCCGCCCGCTTGCGGCTTCATGGCGCCCAATTCCGCGTAAGTAAGCGCGCCGAAAAATGAGAGTAGGCCACCAACCAGCCACGCGAGGTAAACCAGCTTGGCTGAACCTACCGCCTGCATCATTTCCGCAGGGACCAGAAAGATTCCGCTGCCGATGATGGTTCCCACGACCACGGCCGAGGCGTGACTGACGCCGAGGTCGCGCGCAAGCTCGGGACGGGTGGTGGTGCGTTCGACTAGCTCCGGCATGGTTGGAGGGTGCAAGTATACGTTAGGTGGTAACGCCCGCTTGCGAGGAATAATAACCTCTCCGCGGAGGGCGCCAAGAAAAGCCGCCGAGGACGCCGGGCAAGGCTACTCGTGCTTTGGGATACTTGCCGCATAACCTACTAGAAACGTCACGACCGTCCCGGTAACAACCCACCACGTCCATGGGACTTGCCAATGCCACAGGCATAACTCGATTCCGAATCCGAACAACATACCTATCATGGCACCGGTCTGGTTGGCTCGCTTCGTCAGCACGCCGAGTAGGAAGACTCCCAGCAGCGCGCCATACGCGACGGATGCGATTTGCAGTCCCACTTCAACCACGCGCCCCACTTTGTGGAGCGACAAAACTGCTAACCCAAACAGCAGCATGGCAAAAACGAAAGTGGCTAGCCGCGAAAGGCTCATTCGTTTCTTCTCGTCGGAATTCGGGCGCAGGCGTAAATAGAAATCCAGGATCGCGCTGGAGGAGAGGGAGTTTAGCGCTGCGCTCAGATTCGACATAGCTGCCGCTAGAATCGCCGCAATCAGAAGTCCGGAAATACCATGCGGCATCTGTCGAACGATGAATGTCGGATAAATGCGGTCAGGCTTTCCGAAATTTTCCGATGGCACGCGGTAATAAGCCCACAGCATTACGCCGACAATAAGAAACAGCGCAAACTGAAAGAAAATCACCACGCCGCTCGACATGAGCGCTAGCGTAGACTGCTTCTGCCCGCGCGCGGCCAGTAAGCGCTGGACAATGAGTTGATCGGTGCCGTGGCTTGCCGTGATGAAGAAGGTCCCGCCGATTACGCCCGCCCAAAAAGTATAAGGAATCGACAGGCTCGAAGTGAAGTCGAACACTTGGAGTTTGCCTGCGCTCGCGGCGGCGGAATGAATGGCACTCCAGCCGCCGGGCACGAGGTGCAGAATCGTCCACAATCCGACCAGTGTTCCGCTGACGTAGACTACGGTCTGCACCACGTCGGTCCAGATTACGGCTGCCAATCCGCCCTCAAACGTATAGATGAGCGTCAATATAGTGATAATTGCAATCGACCATACTTCGCCGGCTCCGAGCGCGATTGCGACCACGATCGACACGGCATAGACGCGCACCCCTTCCGCAGCGGTTCGCGTCAGCAGAAAAATACCGGCGGTTAACGAGCGTAGTCTGCGGCCGAAGCGGCGTTCGATCAGTTCGTACGCAGTGTAGAGATCGCCGCGAAAATAATGCGGCAGCAACACAAAGCTAATCACTACCCGTCCGACCAGGTATCCTAATACGACTTGCAGAAAAGCTAAATTCGTATCGTAGGCTAGGCCTGGGATGCTGATGATGGTGAGGGTGCTGGTTTCGGCGGCAACGATGGAAAGCGCGATGGCCCACCACGGGATATCGCGTCCCGCCAGAAAATAGTCGCGAATCGAACGCTGACGTTTGCGGAAGCGCAATCCAAAGAGGGTGATGCCGACTAAATAGATTGCGATGATCGCAAGATCGAGTTTGTCGAGGCCCATGCGTTCTGCCGCTACGTTGCGCTGATATTTTTCTTGCTTCAATTATGGAGGCAATTCCCAGTACACGCGAGTGTGTCTTTGTAGACGTAGGCTGAGAGGCGATCGCAGCTACGCCTCCGCATCCAACCTCCTGTGATAAAAATAACCGTGGCTTACTACCTTGGCATCGATGGCGGCGGCAGCAAGACGACCTGCGCTGTGGGCGATGAGGGGTCATTACTTGGTTCGGCCGTGACCGGACCTAGCAACATCATTCGGGTGGGAGAAGTGCGTGCGCGCGAGTCGCTGCATGAGGCCATACGCCAGGCATGCGCAGCTGCGAAAATCGATCCGCGGCAAGTGCATCGTGCTTGCGTGGGCGTGGCCGGGGTTTCAAGTGAAGAAGTGGCCAACGCCGTTCGCAAGGTCATTGCAGAAGTGATTCCGGCAGAAATCGAAGTCGTAGGTGACATGCAGATTGCGCTGCAGGCCGCTCTGGGAGCGAAGCCGGGCGTCGTTGTCATTAGCGGCACTGGATCGATTGCTTACGGGCGCGATGCGAAAGGAAAAACGGCCCGCGCCGGTGGATGGGGCTTCGCCATTTCCGATGAAGGATCGGCCCACTGGATTGGCCGTACCACGGTCGCGGCTTTGCTGCGCGCGGCTGATGAATCTGGAGATGATCGAGTGAATCAGTCCTCGCAGTTTTTCCACGAGGTGAAAGCCATTTGGAAAGTGGAATCGTTAGATCAGTTAGCGCGCACCGCGAATACGAATCCAGACTTCGCGATGCTGCTTCCTGCGGTCGTCACCGCTGCCGATGCGGGGGATGAAGTGGCACGACAAGTCCTCATTCAAGCCGGCAAGGAACTGGCAGCACTGGCCAATATAGTAGCGCGTTCCCTTTTTCCGGAAGGCATATCGTGCGATGGTGCCGCGATCCCGCTCGCTCTGGTGGGCGGTGTTTTTCGCTATGCTCTTATGGTGCGTGAGACTTTCTGCGATACGCTTCGACAGCTTGATCCGCGGCTGCAGGTGAATCCTGATGTTATCGAGCCAGTTACCGGCGCCCTGCAGATCGCGCGGAAACTTCGTTCCCGTGCCGAATTAAAGCTGAAGTAGTTCAAGTTCATTGCAGTGAATTAGCGTCCGCCTCCGATCTCCAGGATGGCTCCGGTTGTGTACGACGCGGCCGAAGAGAGAGGCCAGAGTACGCCTTCCGCTACCTCGAGCGGCGTGCCTGCCCTTTGCATAGGAATGGTAGATGTCAAACGCGCCAGGCGGTCTGGCGCGCCGTTAGCAGCATGCAGCCCGGTTTCGATGAGGCCAGGAGCGACCGCATTCACGCGAATTCCTTCCGTCGCAACTTCGCGCGCTAATCCAATCGTGAAGCTGTCAATCGCGCCTTTAGACGCTGCATAGTGCACCCATTCGCCAGCAGATCCGGTGTGAGCCGCGCGGGAGGAGATATTCACGATGGCTCCCCCGGCTCCGCCATACAGCGTTGACATGCGACGCACCGCTTCCCGCGCGCACAAAAATGCTCCAGTTACGTTGACCGCCATGACTTGCTCGAGAGTTTTTGCGCTGACAGAGTCCACTCGTGAAAATCCGCCGGTGATCGCGGCATTGTTCACTAGAGCTTTGACTGGGCCTAGCTCGCGCTCGGCAGTTTGAAAGAGGACGACGACATCTTCCTCGCGCGCGACGTCGGCATGAATCGCAGACGCGCGGCCGCCGGCAGAAACAATTTGTTCCGCTACCGTTCGCGCTTCGGCTTCGCCAGTGGCAAAATTGACCGCTACGGGAAATCCGCGTGCGCCCGCAAGTTGAGCAATTGTGGCGCCGATTCCACGACTGGCGCCAGTCACAATGAGCGTACCCGGTTGGTTGTTATCCGTCATAGATGCGATAGAAGATGCGTTAGTTTACCAAAGCGGAGATCTCTACAACCTCGATAGGGGAACTCTTCGGCGAGCTCAAGACCTTAAAACGCAGAGCGAGAGAGAGAAGAGAACTCCGCAGAGAATGCTGAGAAATTCGTGCGGAAGGTCCTTGCATTTCGTCGCTTGCTCCGTGCGGAAGTTCTCGGCGTTCTCTGCGATCGGGAATTGCTATTTCCGAAAGTGATTGCTGATAGCCTCGGCTTGTACGCGAGTAACAACTGCGGAGAGTGCTGACGCATCCGCCTGGCGGACTGCTTGCAGGCTGCCGAAATGCTCGAGAAGACGACGAGTCGTACTCTCGCCCACGCCAGGAATCTCCATCAGTTCGGTGGAGCGGTCGCGCATCTGACGGCGTTTGCGATGGAAGGTGACGGCAAAACGGTGAGCTTCGTCGCGAATGAGTTGAATCAAATGCAGTACCGGAGAGTGATGATCGAGCGCAACCGGATCTCTTTCTTGTCCGTAGACGTAAAGAATCTCCTCGCGCTTGGCGATGGCGGCGAGCGGTTGGTTGATGATCTCAAGCGCCTCCAGTGCCGCTGCTGCAGCGTGCAATTGGCCAAGACCACCATCGATCAGAACTAGGCTAGGCATGGGCTTCTCTTCCTGCTGAAGACGTTTGTAGCGGCGCGTTACCACCTCGCGCATGGAAGCGAAATCGTCGACGCCCTCGACGGTGCGAATGATGAATTTTCGGTAGTCCGACTTTTTCATCTTGCCGTGTTCCCAGACCACCATGGAGGCGACCGTCTCTGCGCCCTGGATGTGCGAAATGTCGAAGCACTCGATGCGCTTCGGCAATTCGGGAAGACCGAGAACTTCCTGCAGCTCCTCCTGAATAGCTTCGGCGTTGGGTTTTAGCACACGAAAGCGCTGATCGTAGGATTGTTTCGCGTTGGTGCCGGCAAGGTCGATCAGCGCGCGCTTGTCGCCGCGCTGTGGAACCAGAATGTGAACCCGCGCGGCGCGCGGATCCGAACCTGCCACTTGTTCGGAGAGCAACTCTTCAAGGGTTGCGCGATCCTCGAAGTCGACTGGCACGTAGAGATTGCGCGGAACGTAGGGCTGGGTGATGTAGAGCTGCTTCAGAAGGGCCGAGAAGAACTCGCCGGGGTTGAATGGGTCTGTGGCTGTGGTGGGAGCCGGAGAGCTTTGCTCGCCTGGACAGCCGGGGATGGCTATCCCCACAGGTTCCGTAACCGCCTCTGGCTCTGAGGGCGATGCGAACTCCGGCAGATCTTCCCAGAAGAATTCACGGCGGTCGACTACACGGCCGCCGCGCATGTGAAATAAATTTACTGCCAGCATGCCATTTTCATAGTGATAGCCAAAAACGTCCGCGTCGTCGCCTTCGGCGGCGGCGATGCGCTGACGTTCTTGCAATTGCTCGACGGTTGAAATCAGGTCGCGATAGCGCGCCGCGCGTTCGTATTCTTGCGCGGCAGCGGCCTGTTCCATGCGTTGCTGCAGTGAGCGTGCTAAATCCGTGGGACGGCCCTCCAGGAATAGCTTCACGTCGCGAACCGCTTCCTGGTAAGTTTCGGGCGTGGTCAGGTTCTCCACGCACGGACCCAGGCAGCGCTTGATGTAGAACTGGAGACAGGGGCGCGGGTGAAAACGCGTGAGATCCACTTTGCAGGAAGGGATCAGAAAATTACGGTGAATCAGATCGACGATGCGATACGCGAGATTAGCGGGAAAATAAGGACCATAATAGGCGCCGCCATCCTTGCGCAGGCGGCGCGTTACGTACACCCGCGGCCAGCGCTCGCCGAGAGTGAGTTTCACGTAAGGATAAGTCTTGTCGTCGCGCAACAGGATGTTGAATCGCGGCTTGCGCTGCTTGATAAGATTGTTTTCCAGCGCAAGCGCCTCTTTGTTGTTGGCAACCACGATGTAGTCAACATCGACAGCCTCGCGCACCAGGGTGCCAGTCTTCGAGTCCTCCCAGCGGCCTTCGTGAAAATAGCTGGCTACTCGGCTCCGCAGATTCTTCGCTTTGCCGACATAGATTACTTCACCTTCGGCGTTCTTATAGAGGTACACGCCGGGCTCAGTAGGAATAGTGCGGATTTTCTGAAGCAGGTCCATCACGGAGTTCTTATTTATTCTATTTGATGAGGAGATAACCTATTGTGTTCCACGAGTGCAAGATGGAATCTAGATACGCGGACCGGGCGGAATTGTTTAGAAAACTAATTTGTGCAGTGTGCCCCATCATTCTCTGTCTCGGCCTCTGCATTCCTGCCGAAAGCGCTCGTGCAATTCCGGTGTCACAAACCAACAAAACTACAGCCACCAAGCCTGCGGAGCAAACGAAAGACAATACCGCCCGGGCCATCACGAAAACCGGCGTCCGTCATTTTGACCGCGTCGTAATTATTGTCCTGGAAAATGGTGACTACGAAGCCGCCGTGAAGGATCCGAACTTGGCCGATCTGGCCACGCACGGCGCCAGCTTCTCAAATTTTCACGCATTGTTTCACCCCTCTTATCCGAATTATCTGGCGATGGTGGCAGGAACAGACTTTGGCGTTCACCACCGTGGGCGATTTCTGGCCGACAGGCAAGTCAACTTTCCGAATGATGCTGCTCACAAGACGATTGCCGATCGTCTAATTGCCAAGGGCTTGGACTTCAAAAATTATGCCGAAGAGCTGCCGGAGGGAAATTGTCCCTTTCGAATCGACAGCCAACATGTTTCAAAAAGCAAGAAAGGGGATTATGCCCGGAAGCATGTGCCCTTTCTCAGCTTTGCGGAAGTACAGGACAAGTGGTGTGACCGGGTGATCCGTGTCGATTCCGGCAAGGGAAATAGTTTGCTCGGGGACGATAACTTCTTCGTGAAGGATGCGAAGGCGGGCTTGGTGGCCTATTCTTTTTACTCGCCAAATATGAACAACGATGGGCACAACACGAATGTGCGCTTCGCGGCGGAATGGCTGCATAAGTTTCTTGATAAAACTTTTCCCGAGAAACTGCGGAAAGGCACGCTTGTGATCGTTACGTTCGATGAATCCGAGCACAATTCTGACAATAGGATATATACGCTGTTTCTTGGCGACATGGTGAAGGAGGCCAGCCAGCAGGATCCTAAGGTGCTCGATCGTTATTACACGCATTACGATGTGTTGCGCACGATTGAAGACAACTTCGGCCTGGAGCCTTTGGCCGAGGGAGACCGCGCTGCGTCGCCGATTACCGATATCTGGAAGTAATGAGTTCTTGCAATTTAGCGATTCCACGGTCGAGCGTGGGGTCGCCAAGTCATTTTTAGCTCGCTGGGACCGTATAAAATTTCCCTATGGGATGTGCGCTTTGCGTCCCCTCGGCGTCGATCCAGTTAATAGTAGTTAGCCATAACTCCACCCAAACCATTGAAAACGTATATACTTATAAATGGGAGTTCCACTACGGGGAACTGGCACCTCCCGTGCAAAAGTAACGACGGGACTTGTAGGGACCAACAACTGTCCCAAGGCCCGCATCACAGATACGCGCGAAATTCCCGGTCGCGCCGAGACAACCTCAAGGAGCTTCTCCAATATGAACCGCACTTCGTTGATGATTTTACTGGCAGCCAGCATGGTAGCGTCCGTCGGCTGTACCAGCAAGAATTACGTAAAGCAGCAAACCACGCCTCTGATCAACAAGACGAACGAGCTTGATGACATGACGGCGAAAAACAGCAAAGACATCAAAGATGTAGATGCGAGGGCTCAAGCCGGCATCCAGGAAGTAAACGCCAAGACGACCGAGGCCGATCAGAAAGCTCAGAGCGCCGGGCAGAATGCAACCCAGGCGCAGCAGATGGCAGATGCCGCGAATGGCCGCGTTGGCGTTCTGACCAATACCGTGGCGAACCTAGACAACTATCGTCCGGTGGCCGAGACCTCCGTGAAGTTTGGTTTCAATCGCGACAACCTTACGCAGCAGGCGAAGGACGCGCTCGATCAAATGGCGGGAAACATTTCGACCACGAAGGGCTACATTATCACGCTCGAAGGCAGCACTGACTCGGTGGGATCGGCGGAGTACAACTATGATCTCAGCCAGCGGCGCGCAAACTCAGTGATTCAATATCTGGCTTCGAAGTACAATGTGCCCGCCCATAAAATCTATGTGATCGGATTAGGCAAGGATAAGCCGGTCGAGACTAACAAGACCAAACAAGGCCGAGCCGATAACCGCCGTGTCGATGTGCGGCTGATGACCAACACCGTAGGCGACACGAACCAGCCGGCGCCACCAGCGACGAGCGGACAAAATAATCCATCGTCGATGTAAAACATTAAAATTGATTTTCTCCTCCTCCCCGGAGGACTTTGCCAACAGGCCGCTCAATCCTCCCCCTGAGCGGCCTGTTTTTTTGGCCTCGGGCTGGAACGCTGGAGGTAAAATATTGAGCATGGCTTCGAGATTTTTCGCTTTTGCAATTCTAGGTTTGTCGGTAGCGGCATGCGCGCAGCAGGGGAGTTCTCCAGACCACAACCCGCCGGCAGCGGCTCAGCCGAATTCCCCCCAATCGACGGCTTCTCGTTCCAACCTGGCGCCGCCGCGGTCGGATCGAGTGCAGGTGGATGATTTGGGATCAGAGATGGGTGAGAGTTCGAGCAAAGACACGCAGATCGATTTGAGTCCTCCGGCGGATGATTCCAAGACGCACCCAAAAAGTTCAGCAGCGGTAGCCGAGGCCGAGATCGGTGTGCCGAACGCTGCCAGCGGAGTTACTGAATTCCATACCTGGGATCCGCACAAAGCGGCAAAAAGCATCGAAGTCGGCGATTTTTATTTCCGACGCAAGAACTACCGGGCTGCCGAGGGTCGCTATCGGGAAGCGCTCCAGTATAAAGATAACGACGCGGTGGCGACAATTCGGCTGGCGGTGTGTCTGGAAAAGCTGGGCGTTCTGGATGATGCTCGTGCCGAATACGAAAGCTATCTGAAGATCCTGCCGCACGGACCGGAATCCGCACAAGCACAAAAAGCGATTGACCGATTGAAGCTGCAGCCGGGAACCGCGAAGACGCCTTAGCTCGATCTCAGTTACCGGGCTGCGCGGAAATTGCGACTCCGTTTGGGTCTTTGTTTATTGCGGGCAACGCGAGCCGGAGATTTTGTGTTGCCGTTGTCCTCGCCGTAGCTCACCTTGCTTTCGGCTTCCTCTCCTAGAATCAGATTTGCGGGCCACTTCGGTCCAGAGCAAATTTTGCCCTTCGATCGCAAGGCTTCTGCGACCATGACCTCCACAGCGTCAAGACATGCATGGAACATCTGTGTGCGCAACGCGCCCACTGCGCCGCCGCGGATTAAAAGCATCGCGGTGCCGTGCATCAGACACCAGAGCGAAAGCATGAGGCGGGTGTGTTGGCGCGGAGTTCCTCCCAGGCGCTTGGTCAGCCGCTCACGCAATAAATTGAAAGATGGCCAAGGTTCGTGCAGAGACGGCGGTTCGGCGAACCGGTCGTAGAGCACTTCATAGGCATGGCGGTGCTCGAGAGCAAATTCGAGATACAACTGGCAAGCCTGGGCCAGAGTACGGGAAGCGCGGAGAGTGGAGAAAAGTTCTGCGCGGGTCTGGATGCGCAAAGCGCGAAGAATGTCGTCGCGGTCGCGGTAACGCTCGTAAACCGTTGGCGTGGTCGTCCCGGCAGCCTTGGCGACGGCGCGCATAGTGAGGGCTTTCTCGCCGCCTCTGGCGCGCAGTCGGCTGGCGGCTTCCAGGATGCGTTGTTCAAGTTGTGGATTTGCTGGTCTGGGCAACGGCTCGACTCCGGATCTTGAGGATCACTGCTAGGGCCCAAAGATAATTTTGAATAGAAATAATTTGAGTACAAATAATTTGAACAATGTTCAACTAACAATGTACAATATAAGCATAACAGCGAGTGAGTTCTCCCGCAGGCTGCGTCCTGTCGTTGCCGCCAAAGACATCGTCAAGCCTTCCCCCAAGGCGGATGGCTCCGGCAGGATGCGCCACCAACGGTTCGGACCAGGTTTCAGAAATCAGGAGTATTGATGTCGAACGATGATCCCCAAAAACAGGCAGGAATTGCCCGCTTAACCTCCGACCTTCGCGCCGCAAAGATCGAACTGCTGAGCGCTCAGTGCGCCACCGACCGCCTTCGTCTTCAATACTCGGTGGCAGACCTTGTTTCATTCGGCGAACGCCGAGCACTGAAGTCCGCCATCGCTTCTGCCGACGCGCTGTGCCGCTTTTTTTCTTCCGTTGAACAAGCCCTCAAGCAATCCGATCCTCAGGAGCAAGCCGGGCAGTAATCTTCCCGCTTGTCCCGCACCGGTCTACGGGAAAACTGCCGGGTTTTATTTCTCCACTCGGATGAACTCACCGGTTGAGGCATTGACGGCAACCGTCAGCTTCGCATTGTCGCGGTCAGGTCCGTAGATGACATGCCATGTCAGTTCGTTCGTATTGTGGTTCCAGTCGCAGACGTAGATCACAGGGGTAGCGGGGTCTTTCTCCAGAATCTTTTCTCCGCCGTGTTTTTGCGCTACGGCAAAGGCCTGGTCGGAATCGACTTTCAGATAGGCAACATCGAACACGTGGGTGGACGCATTACTCGGATTGTAAACGTCTTCATTGCCGGGTGAAACGCCACGAGAGGGTGCATCGGGAGCGTCGCTGCCGGACCAGGTGAAGGGTTTTACACCGTGTTGTATTGCAGATGCGAAGCTCGCGCTCCAGATCGCCGACTTGCCATCGTGGCCGTTGCCGTCCGTGGTAGGAGTGGACTGAATGCGAAATGGCTTTACGTCTGCCGCATAGTTGCGGGCGGCGATGAAAAGTTTTTGAAATGCTGCCCGTGCCGTGAGCAACTCCGGACCTTTCGGTGCGGGCTTGGCCTCGGGGGCTGTGCTGGTGTTCGAATTGCATCCCACTAGAAGAGACAGAATAAGGAAGGCGATGGCAGCCAAAGGCCACTTTCCTCCGAGCCCGTGAAAGCAAACGTCGGTGCGAGTCTCCCTTACAGCGGCGCGCTTTGGACAAACGAGGTCCCGCATCTTCATAGCAACCTTCCTGTTATAACTAGGGATGATTTCATCGTCGCGCAACATTTTACCTGAACGCGCGGAAACGCGAGATGACGGCATGGATTCCCTGCTCGAAGAGTTGAAGCGAGCACTCGAGTCAGTAGTCGAGGGAATGTCGAATCGCCAGATGAGTTGGCATCCCGCTGAGAAATGGTCTGCCGCAGAAGTGCTGGAGCATCTCTATCTTACATATACTGGGACGATCAAAGGATTCGAACGAGTTCTGAACGCTGGCAAGCCGATGGTGGGACGAGCATCGCTGAAGCAGCGTTTGCGAACTTTGGTCGTGCTGCAGTTCAGCTATCTGCCGAATGGAAGGAAGGCGCCGAAACAAACTGTGCCGCGCGGTTTGGATTTCGAAACAGTACGAACCGAGGTGGTGCAGAAACTACAGGCGATGGATGAGATCATTGCGCACTGCGAGGCTCGCTTTGGGCGCGGCAAAGTCGTTGACCATCCGATTTTGGGGCCCTTGACGGCGGCACAGTGGAGAAAATTCCATTGGATTCACGGACATCATCATGTAAAGCAGATTCTGAAGCTGCGCGAACAGGCCAGGGGAGCGGAGATCCGCCGCTCGACGGCGGAAAGTGAACGAAACTAAAACGCAGACCATTCGGCCAGCGTTTCTTTATCCCAGGCGAATACGATTCCGCGTACAGTTAAGTCGCATGCAATCTCTTACGGTTCACGCATGGCGGCCGGCACGCCCGCCTTGCGGGCTTCTTCCTGCATGTCATCCAGTTTCTGTTTGGCATCGTCGACGGCCTTCTGCTTGTCGGCAATCTTCTGCTTGAAGTCGGCGTCTTCCTTATCCCACTCAGCTGCGTTGCGCATACGGTTGCCGGCGTCGCCATACATCGCGGCGGCGCGAAGCTGGTACTCCTTCTGCAGCACATCGAGTTCGCGCGACGACAGATCAATTGCATTCTTTTGCGCCGAAAGTTTGTCCTGCCAACCCTTCCATTCCGTCTGCTTCTTGGCTTGATCGTCGTCAGCCTTTCCTGTGGTGTCTTTATCTTCGGATGGTTTCGCGGTTGCGTCCGTTGGAACCGCCTCTCCGACTACGGAAAGCTTGTCTTCCTTGGGTAGATTGTCGTTGTCAAAGACGACCTTGGGCTTTGATTTAGCAGCCGGATCTTTGTGCACTTTGCGGGCATAATCTCCCAGCGACGATTGATCGGGCGCGGTTGTCGCTGTGGTGGTCTGCGCCTGGGCTGAAGAACCGGCCATGATGAACAAGGCGACGGCGAACGTTGCGATTGTGAATGCAAAACATGCGATGCGCTTCATAGCTTTCATCCTTTGTGTGCGTCCGAGGGCGAATCCGTGATTCGGTCCTGCCCGTCTACTTTTTCTTCCAGAATTCAAGTGTTTCGACCTACAGCCTTGGCGCGAGATCCGGAATCTGCCGCAGATCGTTTCTCGGCCAGAAAACCTCCGATGCGACGGTCCAGACTGGCAGCCTCGCCAGCGATATCCGCAGCCAGTTGTGGAGCGAGATCAGGATCGCGGTTTCGCGCCAATTGCTGCGCATAACCGGCAATGGTGGTCAAGGAGGTGCGTAACTCCAGAGCCATCTCGGCTGAAACTTCACCCTGCAGCTCCTGTTGCCGGCGGATGTGTTCAAACTCGCTGCGGTCGCTGATCAGACATGCCACTCCGAGCAGGCTGCCATCGACTGCAGGCACGGCGGAAATCGTGACTGCAAGATGAAGCTTCTCCCCGGCCGGAGTGATGTAGTCAGTTTCAAGTTGCCGGCGTTTACTGCCTTCGTGCAACACCGCATGGATTTCCTCGGCGACGCTTACAGGCTGGTCGGCCAATCCCTCAGAATAGAGCAGTCCAGATTTCGGCGAGCAAACTTCCGCATCGCGGAAAATATCCGCTGCACTCATTCCGGAGAGGGAACCGAAACCAAGAATTTCTTTGGCGGCGGGATTGGCTTGTTTCAGCAATCCGTTCAGACCGAACACCAGCACTCCCGAAGGAAGATTGGATAGCACGGTCTGGCTGAAGTTTTCCGTGGTGCGAGCGCGGCGTTGTTCGGTAAGCGTCTGGACTTGAAGCTCGTGCTTTTGTTGTTTCAGTTGCTGGATGACGGTGTTGTAGAGGTGGACCGGTAAAGTATCCAGAGTAGGAGTGGCGGCGGAATCAAGATCGGCTTCGGCGGCAATATTGCGACGCAAACGGCGCATCAGAAAAATAGCGACGATGAACGCGGAGCCAGCCGCGAAGAGTACGAGCATCGACCGCATCACCAGCGGATTGGTAAACAGCCTTACCACCAGAGCCTCCCATACCAGCGTAGGAACTGGTTGCCGACAAATAGCGCGAGCAGGGCCATGCTGCCCAGAAAGACTCCGAATGGCATCTGATAGTGGCGATAAACCATCTGTGCGGATTGCCATCCTCGCCGACGTGCGGCTTGCAGGTTGGCCAATCGGCGCTGGAACCGGTGAGTGCGTTTAATCCAGACCATCCCCACGGTAGCCAAGCCAAATAGAGAACCCACCAACGAGGCGGTGAATATGGTGAAAATTGTCAGCTTCATCCCGAGAAAGGCGCCAACCATCGCCATCAGCTTCACGTCGCCGAAGCCCATGCCTTCCATGCCACGCCAGCGCAAGTAAACTGCGCCTGCACCATAAATGAAAGAAGCCCCGAGAGCCGCACCTAGCAGGGAATCGAGGAGCGAGAGCAAGCGGCTGACTACTTCCGCGCTGAAGGGCAGATTCAGCATTCCAGGTAGAAGCTGCGAAGCGAGGTCGTTGATTGGAACCATCAGACTGAAGACAATCCCCAGTACCAGGCCCGGCAGAGTCAGCTTATCGGGCAGAAGTTTGGTTTCGGCATCAGTGAAGATAAGGCCGAGCAGCAGAAACCCAAAGACGCAATATTTCACCGTAGCCAAGGTCAGTCCGAAATAGGCGTAGCAGCCCACGAACAGAACTCCGGTGAGCAACTCGATAAAGAGATAGCGCGCCGAAATCTTAGCCTTACAGTGGCGGCATCGGCCGCGCAGGAGCAGCCAACTGAGGACCGGCATATTGTCATAAAACGCGATTGGCCGCTTGCAGTGGGGACAGGCCGAACGCGGCGAGATCACCGATAACCCCAAGGGCAAGCGATAGATACACACGTTCAGGAAGCTGCCAAACGCCAGCCCCAGGACAAAAATCGATGATGCGTATACGGGATCCACTGGTTTTCGCGGCGTTCTTAGAAGACCGGCGCATCAGTGCGCAAGTCATCCTCTAGAACGCTGGTATTCCTCATTCTTGAGTGGATTATAAGTCGACGATGGCAGGGAAACTAAGGTACTGAAGTCACTGTCCGAAAGGACGATGCGGTTAAGGATAAGCGAGCCGCAGCAACTCGCCCTCCAGCGGGACCGAGGAACGGTCATCGGCAGGAAGGAAGCCCTTCCACTGAGTCCAGCTTCGCGGGACTAACCGAGTCTCAGGCCGGGAACTTGTTCGCCACCTGTGGGATACCTGCTCACGCAAGAACACGGAAAAAGAGGACTTATTCGCGACAGCGTCTGTTGGCCACGAACTCCACTCAAATAAAGTCGCCTGAAGGCCTTCGGTGATGGATTCCATTGGGTCGAGACACAGAATCCAATCGTAGCGCGCACGCTCAAGGTAATAATTCGCGTTCGATTGAGGACAGTAGGGCGCGATCCGCGCTCCATACTCTCGAGCGATACGCAGTGTCGCGTCGGCGGAGTGATGATCAACAATCAGAATCTCGGTGCAAGAAAGCAGCGTTTCCAACGCACGACCCAGGCGTAGACCGGCATTTGTAGTGTGCAGTAATGCTGTGATGGGTGGCATGAGTCCGACTCAGTGACTCTCTAGAGTTTACGATGAGCCAAGCGTACGACGAGCAACCACCAACTTGTCTAGGCTAAATGCTGCATTGACCGGCTAATGTGGTCGTGAGAGACTTCTCGCGCCTCTATGTACCCCATCACTTTAGTGCCTTCAGCACATCGAATCTGGCCTCCCGTGGCGGTCTTTGCTGCCACCTTGCTCCTCGCGGTAACTGTCTCAGCGCAGCGTGGCGATGTCTTCAACGCGACTGGCGCCACCACGAATTTGACACCCAGCTACGATAGCCGGGGCGGTGGAAGCGTTTTGCTGCTTACGGTCTACGCGGGAAACAACAAGAAGCGCCTAGACCGGCAATCGGTGGTCAAACTTACAAACCAGACCACACACACGGTCAGTTGGCAGACCACTACAGAACAGTCTGTGGCATCCTTTGGGGATATGCCGTTCGGGCATTACGACATTGAAGTCAGCGCGGTGGGATATATCACGGGGCATAAAGAAATCGAAGTAATCAGTTCTATCAACACCGTGAATTTGGACATCGTGCTGCAGCCAGACCCCACCGCCTTGAAGCTCGATGTCGACCAGAGCATGCCCGGCAAAGCCCGTAAAGAAACTAAGCACGGAGTTTCCGCTCTTAAATCTGGAAACCTTAAGCAAGCTCAGAAGTGGCTGGATACCGCCTACCAACTGGCGCCAGATAATTCCGATCTTAATTTCCTGATGGGATACCTGCGTTATCAGCAGAAAGATTTCGATCACGCGCAGACTTACCTCGGTACGGCGACAAGCCTCAATCCGCGCGATGTACAGTCGCTCACTTTGCTCGGACGCTTGGGGCTTCAAAAAGAAGATTACGTCGGAGCCAGTTCGATTCTGGAAAAGGCGGTGGCGGCCGACTCCGAGTATTGGATGGCGCACGATTTGCTGGCCAGCGCTTACCTCAAACAGAAAAAATATGAGCAGGCTCGGCAGCAGGCCGAATTGGCGATGGCCAAGGGCAGGGGCGGCGCGGTTTCAGCGCAACTGGTTCTGGGGCAGGCGCTGGTGGATCTGGGGCAGAAGCGGGAAGGAATTGAAGTATTAAAGTCATACTTGAAGGAATCGCCGAAGAGCCTTACGGCACCGAAAGTAACCAATCTCATAGCCGAACTGGAGCAGCCCGATGCCTTGGTCGCACCCGCAGGAGCTACTGCGGGTTCCGCCTCTCTCGCCGGAGTAAACCCTCTCTTCGCGTCACCGGAAATGTCGTTCACCATGAAGCCCTGGCAGCCTCCAGGAATTGACGAAACCAAGCTCTCTGTAGCCGCAGGTGTGACCTGTCCTCTGGCTAACGTGATTGAAATGTCGGGCGACCGGGTGAAAGAATTGGTCACGGACGTTTCGCGCATCGCCGCAATTGAACGATTGCTGCATGAACAAGTGGATGAGATCGGCAATCCCATCACCAAGGAAACTCGCGATTACAACTATGTCGCGTCCGTTACTGAAGACAAGCCCGGTTTTCTTGAAGTCGATGAATATCGCTCGGCCCACCTGGGGCTCTCCGATTTTCCCGATCACATTGCCAGTAGCGGCTTTGCGGCGTTGGCACTGGTTTTTCATCCCGATATGCGGGATAACTTCGACATGACCTGCGAAGGCCAGGGTGACTGGCATGGGCAGTCGGTTTGGCTGGTCCATTTTCGGCAGCGCGACGATCGTCCCGCCCGTATTCATGACTACAAAGTGGGTGGGCAGACATACGCGGTAAAGCTAAAAGGACGGGCGTGGATCACGACCGACAAGTTTCAGATTGTGCGCATTGAATCGGAGCTGGTGAGTCCCATGAAGCCGATTCAACTGCTCAGCGAACATCAAATTGTAGAGTATGGCCCCGTTCCATTCCAAAAGAAAAACATGGAGCTGTGGCTGCCGAAAACTGCCGAGATCTATTTTGATTTTCGCCATCACCGTTACTATCGTCGGCACAGTTTTGACCACTATATGTTATTTGCGGTAGATGCAGACGAAAAGCGGAAAGAGCCCAAAGGCCCAGCAGCAGAAAAAACACTGCTGCCTAACTGATCACCTTGTCATTCGGTGGCCGTATTGCGGAGTCAAATCCGCGTGTAAAGTTTGGTTAACGAATGAGTGGACGTTTTCTTCCGGGCATTGAATCCGCTCGCTGGTTGGCTCGGCGCAAGCCTGGGCACGCGCATTTCTAATGGATGAACTTGTAATCGACGATCGAGGCGGCCAAGAGTCCGGCGCCATCTTCGGTTTCCGCAGCTTGTTTGGCTTTGGCCTGCTCACCTCGGGTCCGAATCACCCGACCCTGGCAGACCACATTGCGGTTTTTTTGGCCGGAGATTTCCTCTGGCATCTCAAATACCATCTCGATCAAAGCATTCACCGGCAATGGCTGCGGGCCGTGAAACAGAAGTCCCGTCTGGCTGAGGTTCTCGATGGTCCCTTCGTACCAGGTGCTGGTGCTGTTTACTCGATAGCGGAGCGAGGTGTCCAGCTTCAGGCGGCGGGCGCGTGGCGTCCAGGATGGCCGCTTCTCTCGCGCATGGCTGCGCCGGATCCCAGTCTCTGGCTTAGCATGCTCCACACGCTCGGTGCGGCGCATCGTAGTCCAATCGTACTTGTACTCGGCGGCGCATAGCAGACAAACTTGATAATAATCTCCGTCCGTGCCGCGCCGTGGCCAGGAAAACTCGTGGGAACAACGCCCAAGCATAAGAACATCCATGATTTTCTGCGGCATGATGAGTACTTTCGACGTGCCTTCCGATTCAACTGAGCGGGTTGAACGGAACCTCATCATCGCTCGAACTCGAGTTCTTGAACAGGTTACTTTCGTGATGCACTCATCAGGCGTATATGTTCGCTAGCGCACTCAGCAGCGCGAAACCCGAGACATTACTTTCCATATTCGTTCTTCACTGCCGCGCCGCCTTTTATCACAAATTTTACGTGCTGGAGTCTGGCAGGACGCGCTATCTGACTCTGAACGAGTGGTGAAGGTCATCTCCCACACTCGTCAGCTAGCGACGCTTTAAGGCTTCCAGTTCTTCCAGAGTGCGGGGCCAATCCGACCCCAGTAGCCGAGACAAACTCCGATCCGCGAGAACTTTGCCGCCAGTCTGGCAGCGCGCGCAGTAGTTCGTTTCTTTGTCAGCGTAGCGAATCCGCAGCACCTTGTCCCCGCATCTCGGACATGGCTCGCCGTAGCGTCCATGGACGGCCATGCCTTTGCGGAAGGCGGTAACCTTCTCAGGAAAATCGATCTTCGCCTCCTCGCGCAGTCTGTCTATCCAGAACTCGAGTGTATTCCGCGTCGCAGCGAACAGCCTCTCCCATCCTTCCGGCTTCATTTTTTGCGTGAGGGTCAGGGGAGAAAGCTGCGCTGCATGGAGGATCTCATCCGAGTAAGCATTGCCGATACCGCTCAGCAGACGCGGATCAGTCAGCGCCCTTTTGAGCGTGTGGTTTTCAGCCGTGAGCGTCTCGCGAAATAGATCGAGATCGCTGGAGAAGACGTCGATTCCTCCCGCGTCAAGAAAACGCAAGCTGTCCGCGCCTGCGAGTACGTGCAACGATGCGCGCCGCTTGGACCCGGCCTCGGTTAGAACAAGGGAACCGTTAGGAAAATCGAAGGCTGCCAGAGTCTGACGGCCGGCCAGTTTCGCACCAGCAGTCCGCCAATGCAATCGGCCGGCAATCATCAGGTGAAGCGCTAGCCAGAGGTCATTGTCGACTCCAATCACGATGCGCTTGCCGATCCGGCGCAGTTCGCGAACCGCATGTCCTTCCACACTCGCAAGAGGCGGTTGGACAGTTCGCAGAAGAAAGGGACTCCCCAGCCTGATCTGTTCCACTGGCTGACCCACGATGCGTGATTCGAGCGCGCCGATATATGCGGCAACATCTGGCAGTTCTGGCATGTCTATTAGGTTGCACGTCGTCCCTTCACTTTGCAACGGGGCGCCGATTCTGAAACGAAGGGCAGTGTATTATCGCGGCATGGGCGGCTTCGCCGTGGTCGATGTGACCGGATTTGTTCTGGCTGGTGGGAAAAGCACGCGCATGGGCACGGACAAGGCCTTTATCGAATTCGAGGGGCGAATCTTGCTCGAACGTGCCCTTGGCTTGGTGCGCTCGGTTACTCCAGATATTCGAATCGTAGGGGCTCGGGAAAAGTTTGCGCCATTCGCCCCGGTGGTGGAGGATATATTTCGGGAGCGCGGACCGTTGGGCGGGATCCATGCTGCATTGCGCGGCTCGCAGACCGAACTCAACTTTATGTTGGCGGTGGATATGCCTTTTGTCTCTGAGACATTCTTACAATATTTGATCGGCGAAGCCCGAACTGCTACCGAGGCGACGGTGGTCGTCCCGCGCAGTGAAGGCCGCCGCCAGCCCCTATGCGCAGTTTATCGTCCGCAATTCGCTGATATGGCTGAGCAGGCTTTGCTGGCCGGACGCAACAGGATCGATTCACTGTTCGATGCTGTTGAAACTCGAGTGATCGAGGAGGACGAGTTGGCGCGCGCGGGATTCTCGAGTCCGATCTTTCGCAACCTGAATACCCCCGAACAACTGGAGAAGCAGCGGAGAGCGTAAGCGTAAGCGTTAGTTGAGCCCGATGCCTGAGAGCCAATCGAAAATGCCTGAAACTGTTCGCCCATACATCGAATTCCGCGAAGTCTCCAAAGCTTTTGGCGAGAATGTAGTTCTCGCTCGAGTCAGTTTTGACGTCATGCCTGGCGAAACGGTTTGCATCCTCGGACGCAGCGGTGTGGGTAAATCGGTGTCTCTGCAAATCCTTATGGGTTTTCTAAAGGCGGATTCTGGCCGGGTGATCGCGGCCGGTCAAGACATCACCGACTTTTCTGAGGAGCAACTGGAAGGCATCCGAAAAAAAGTCACGATGGTGTTTCAAAACGGAGCGCTCTTCGACTCACTTACCGTGGGCGAGAACGTAGCCTTTCCGCTGCGCGAGAGCAGGGAACTATCGGAAGAACAGATTTACCAGATTGTCGACGGCTTGCTGCAGATGGTGGGCGTAAAAGAAATGCGAGACCTTTTGCCCTCCGATCTGTCGACTGGCATGAAGCGCTCGGTGGCAATTGCGCGCGCACTGGCGGCGAGGCCGGAGTGCATTCTTTACGACGAACCCACGACAATGGTGGATCCGCTGATGGCGCAACTGCTCGGCGACCTCATCAAGCGCCTTAAACTTCAATTGAACCTGACCAGCATCGTGGTTACTCACGACATGCGGCTGGCTGAGAAACTGGCCGACCGCGTGGTCTTTTTGCACGAAGGCAAAGCTATTTTCTTCGGCACCTACGCGGATATGAAAAAATCTACCGAGCCCATCGTTCAGGAATTCCTGGAGTTGGACGAATTGAAAATTGAGTGCTGAAGCGGTTTGGGCGGGCAACAGAATAATACCTGCCTACGTTGTGGACATTAGTTTCACATAACCGCTGCAAGTGAGAACCGGCAGGCGAGGGTATTTCGCAAACCGCGGGTCGGTGAATGAAAGCTGGCACTGCAAGAAAGCGGAAGCCCGGTCGGATGTGATGATCCGGGCATGCTGGCAATCCTTGCACAGCCCAGCCCCAGGTGTCATCTCTTCTTCTTTGCTAGGAATTGTATTCCGCGTCATTGCGCGTCCGCTCAAAATCCTTGGCGCACTAACTCTTCCACGGTTAGAGAACTCTCCACCGACGCAACAGTCATCATCTTCTCGACATATTTCGCAATCAGATCGGCTTCGAGATTGACTGGATCGCCGGGTCGAAGCGAGTGGAGATTGGTCATCTCCACAGTATGTGGAATGATCGCGATGGTGCACCTTCGGCCTTCGAGTTTCGCCACCGTAAGGCTAATGCCCTCGATCGAAATCGATCCCTTATAGACGGTGTACTTTTCGATCTCGCTCGGCAATTCGATATGCAGCCACCAGTTTTCCGAATCAGCGATGCGTTCAAGTTCGATCAAATTGCCGACGCCATCCACGTGCCCTTGCACAATGTGTCCGCCGAAGCGTCCATCGGCCTTCATGGGAAGTTCGAGGTTGACGAGCGCTCCCTCATGCATGCGCGAAAACGAAGTGCGCGCCCACGTCTCCGGAGCAAGATCGGCACCGAACGACTCTGGTCTAATATCGACCGCGGTGAGACACACGCCACTAACCGCGACGCTGTCGCCAGGTTTCAATTCCTTCGGAGCGCTCTTGGCTGATACCGTGATGCGGCGATTCTCGCCCCGTTGTTCGATCCCGGATACACGTCCTACTTCTTCGATAATGCCTGTAAACATGAGGACCTCGATAGCAACTCATGATAAACCCGCTGTAAGGAATTGAGTTGGGAGAACGCTGCTCGAATTATTGTCCCCACTCCATTGTAAAAACGGCTTCAATCATCGTAGGGATCGCGCAAATATCCTTCTACTGCGAAGTCCTCCGCGAAGCGGTGGATCTGGAGATGCCTTACTTGCGGGATCTGGACCGCACCAGGCAATGTCGTACCGGAAGCAAATGGAATTGACCCATCCAGTGCTAAAATCTTCGGCGCATAGTACAGAAAAAGCTTGTCGACGACGCCGGCGGCGAGCGCGCTCCCGTTAACCGTTGCCCCACCTTCGATCATCAGACTCGTGATCTCACGCTGTCCCAGGCGCCGTAGTACGGCACGCATATCGAGGTGCACATAGGAAGAGGCCGCTGAAAGTTGTTCAACCTGAATGCCGTGCGCTTCCAGTTCTTTCTTTTTATTTTCTTCGGCGTGGCAATAGAAAACCAAGACATCGTTGTTCGATGTCCCATTGTTCAGCACGGTCTGCACAAGCCGCGAATTTAGCGGCAGTTGCAAGTGCGAATCGAGAATCACACGCAAGAGCGGACGCCTTCGCGTTTTTCCGCTGCGGTCGGTCAGCAGGGGATCGTCTGCCAGGATTGTTCCAATCCCTACCAGGATGGCGTCGCTCCGGTGGCGCTGTTCGTGTACGTGGGCGCGGGCAGTCTCTCCCGTGATCCACCCCCCAGGCGGAATTCCCGCTTTACGATCTGATTCGACGACGGCCGGCGGAGCGATCTTGCCGTCGAGGGTCATCGCGGATTTGAGTGTGACCAGCGGAATGCCGTGACGAATGAAGCGGGCAAAAGCCTCATTGAGTTGTCGCGCTTCCGCCTCAAACCCGCCGACTTCTACGGGAATACCGGCTGCGCGCAATTGCTCGAAGCCTCTTCCGCTCACTTTGGGATTGGGGTCAGGCATACAAGCAACCACGCGTTGAATCCCGGCCGCGATCAGAGCGTCGGTGCATGGCGGAGTACGGCCCTGGTGACAATGAGGCTCGAGATTGATATAGAGCGTTCCACCGCGCGCGCGATCACCCGCTTGCTCGAGAGCAAGCACCTCGGCATGTTTCAAACCATCGTAGGTATAAGAGCCCGTGCCCGCAATGTTCCCGTCTGCGCTTGTGATAATCGCACCGACGTAAGGACTCGGCGAGGCCAAGCCTGCTCCCTGGCGCGCCAGATCGAGCGCACGGTCGAGGAATTGATTGTCGGTCAAAGGATCAGGCATAGGGATCGGCGACGGAATCGAGAATGCGGCGTTTTGAAAAGATACCTTCAGGGTGCGCCCGTTCGTCTATAACCGCCGGGGAGGAAACACGCCATAAGAGTTTCCGGCTCTGCCGCTGCCGCACTACTTCGGCTATTCGGTCCGCGATGCACGGGCGCCATGCAGTACGCATAGGGATCGCCCGGAATCGGAGGTGGTTTCTTTCCCAACAATCGGCGTAGAAAATCCAGAACGATTCTGACTCGCGAGCGCTCATTATCCTTATTCGCCATAGAGATGCTCCTATTCGAAGAGCGAATCCACAAATTCTTTGGGATCGAACGGCAACAGATCGCCCACTTTCTCGCCTACGCCAACGAATCTTACGGGCAGGCCCAACTCGCGCGAAATAGCGACAACTACCCCACCCTTCGCCGTACCATCCAGTTTGGTAAGCACGATACCAGTAACTCCCGCCGATTGGGTGAACAACCGCGCCTGCTGCAAGCCATTTTGACCGGTGGTTGCGTCCATTACGAGTAGCGTCTCGTGTGGAGCTCCGGGAATAATACGCTGGGCCGTACGCCGCATTTTTTCCAGTTCCGACATGAGACTCGTCTTGGTGTGAAGCCGCCCTGCGGTGTCGACGATCACGTAGTCCATCTTTCGCGCTGTCGCGGCCTGCAGCGCGTCGAACAGCACTGCCGCAGGATCGCCGCCGGGCTTGGTCTTGATCACTTCCGTGCCGGTCCGCTGTCCCCAGATTTCCAGTTGATCGATCGCCGCGGCTCGAAATGTATCCGCCGCGCACATTAGTACATTCTTGCCCTGCGACCGAAATACCTGCGAGAGCTTCCCGATAGTCGTCGTCTTGCCGGTGCCATTTACTCCGACCACGAGAATCACTTCCGGCGTGCCATCTACGCGCGAGACGGGCCGTACATTGGCTGCGCTCAGAATGGCCAGCAATTCCTCTTTGAGAAGGCGTTTGAGTTCCTGAACGTCTTTGATTTGCTTACGATCCGCTTTATCGCGCAACTTCCCGAGAATTTCCTGGGTGGTTGTGCTGCCTAGGTCGGCGCCGATTAGTGTAGCCTCAAGATCGTCCAGCGTGTTGCGGTCGATTTCTTTGCCGATCGAAACTACTTCTTCAATCCGGTCCGCGAGGTTCTCACGCGTACGCGTGACCGCCTGCTTCATGCGCTCGAAGAGTCCAGTTTTCTTTTCTTCCGTACTGCCGAATAAAGTTTGAATCATGAGAGAGCCTAAAGTTTGATTATAGCGGCCAGGCGCGGCTCCGCTGGCGCCCGTCAAACAATACGATGGGACTGAATTAGACTCGGGTTCTTTCCAGGTTGGCCGCTTCGGCGGCAGGAATCGTCGGACCAGGCACGGTGGGTACGACATTTCCGACTGCATCCGCAGCCGCCGGCCGTTTGATTGCGATCCGCTGTATGCGAATCTCGCCTCGTCCGTAAACTGCCATCAGCGCCGCCACTGGCTCGGGATCGAGCCGCTTGCCGGCGAGGTTCTGAATGATTTTCAGGGCCTCTTCCGGAGTGTGCGCATGTTGGTAAGGACGATTCGTGGTCAGCGCGTCAAAAGTATCGGCGACTGCAATCACCCGCGCCAGTAGCGGAATTTGCTCTCCGGTCAGTCCATAAGGATAGCCTCGGCCGTCCAGAGCTTCGTGGTGAAGTTCAATACCAGGAAGCATATCCGCCAGTTGAGTTACCGGACGTAAGATGTTGGCGCCCTTCGTGGTGTGGGTCTTCATCACCTCAAACTCTTCCGCGGTCAGCGCGCCGGGCTTTTTCAGGATGCGATCTTCGATGCCAATTTTTCCCACGTCGTGGAGCTGCGCCGAAATTCGCAGAATCTCCAGAAAGGCTGCATCCAGATTCAGCTCCTTGCCGATCATCAGTGAGTAACGCGTGACGCGATCGGAGTGGCCCCGAGTGTAGGGATCTTTTTCGTCGACCGCGCCCGCCAGCATTTGGATCGATCCCAGAAAGAGAGCACGATTCTCCTCTGCCGCTCGCTTCAGGTCTTCGACGAAGTGCTCGAGATCCTGGGACATGGTGTTAAACGTCTCTGCTAATTCACCGATTTCCGTGCGGCTCCACAAATGAACGCGCTGCGAAAAGTCACCTCGCGCCAGCGCACGGCTGGACTGGGTAAGAATCTGCAGAGGATTCGTAATTCTCCGCGCCGCAAAAATGCTCACGCCAATGCTCAGCAGCACAGCCAGTAGCGCCAGCAGGCGTGCGGTGCGCTGCATCTCGTAGACTCCCCGGTAAGCCTCGCGCTGTGGCTTCTGCACCACCACCGCCCAATCGAGTGCAGTGACTGGGCTGTAGGTGCCGAGCATCTCGACATTGTCTTTGCCCTCCTGCACTGCGAATTCCTTGGTCGCAGCCAACTGCGCCTTGTTGCCCTCGTCCACAAAATTGCGAACGATTTCCAGACTCTTCATATCCTGCCCGGTCACATATTGTGGTGTCCCGGCAGCTACCAAGCGCCCCTGTGCGTCTACGACGTAGGGAATGAGTCCGCCCCCGCTTACTTCATGGAGGCGGCGAATCAGGAATTGCAAATCCACGACCGCGCCTACCATTCCTAGAAAGTGCCCTCCATAACTTACCGGGCTGCTTACCAGGACTACCGTCCGCGAGGCCTTGCCATCTTCCACCTGCAGAGCCTGACCATTATAGGCGCGGCCGTCGCGGGCAGCGTCATAGGCATGTTGCAACTCTCGTTGCAGGAATGCATCGGGCGCGATACGCCCGGCAGAGATTCCCTTCGCGTCCGAGTTCAACAATGTGGCGTAAGCAAGTTCATCGGAGGAAGAAACAAAATGTTCCAGGAGAGCGCGCAGCTCCGGCGCTTCAATGTTTTTGCTGCCGATATCGCCGCCGCTCGCCACTTGAATTGCCGACGAAAGATTTGCCAGCATCATTCGCAACGAACGCTCGTGCTGCGACAGGTCATCCGCCAGCGACCGCGTTACCGTATTCTGCAGCAACATTTCATTGGTTTTCAGGCGGTCCCGGTTTATCGCCTCCACTTGTGCGGAATAGAAATACATGGGGACGATACTGATCACCAGCAAGACACCGAGAATTACATACAGAATAGGAATGCGCGCCGGAATTGGCGCTTTGGAAGACGAGTCGCTCCCCTGACCTGATTCGGAAGCGCCGTCGATCGAAGTGGCGGCGGGTTTCACTTGTATCTATAGAATTTTAATGTGGTCGGGACGGCCTGCAGACGGAAACCGTGAGACTTACCATTACGAAAGTTTCGCCTGAAAGAGGCGATCAGTAAGGGTTTGGCAAGATAACAACCACAAGTCAGCTTCGGACCCCGAGCGCTTCGCTCTTACCGCTGCGGGTCATAAGCACATAAATCGCATCGCGCGGGGCCTTACCCTCGTGCAGGATAGCGTACATCTGTTCGGTAATCGGCATCTCGACACCGTGGGCGCGCGCCAGTCCTACGGCTGCTGTTGTCGTGAAAATTCCTTCCGCCACCATGCCATGCATGCCGGCAAGGATTTCGGGCAACTTGCGTCCTCGGCCAAGTTCGACGCCCACGCTGCGATTGCGGGAGAGACCGCCCGTGCAAGTTAGTACCAAGTCGCCGAGTCCGGCGAGGCCAGCCATGGTCTCGGCTTTGCCGCCGCACGCCACCACCAGACGCGTCATCTCGGCCAATCCGCGAGTGATGAGAGCTGCCACGGAATTGTGGCCGAAGCCAAGCCCGGCGCTGACCCCGGCAGCGATGGCGATTATGTTCTTTAAAGCGCCGCCAAGTTCCACTCCAATCGGATCGTCGTTGGTATAGACGCGAAAGCTGGCATTGCTGAATTCCTGTTGTATGGTGAGCGTGAGATCGCGATCCTGCGAAGCGATCGTGATTGCGGTAGGATCCCCACGCGCAGCTTCCAAAGCGAACGATGGCCCGCTGAGTGCCCCGATGCGTGTCGGGATATCGCCTCGCTTGTTCACTTGTGAGATCACCTCAGTCATCCGCAACAAGGAGTTTTCTTCCAGCCCCTTGGTCGCGCTAACAATCATCGTATCCGCGCGCAACAGCGGCTTCATCTGCTCAAACAGACGACGGCAATGTTGCGAAGGCATTACGCTTACCACAATAGCCGCACCATCGAGCGTTTTCCTTAGTTCGTTGAAGGCAGTGACGCTGGCGGGGATCTGCTGGCCTGGGAGAAACTTTTCGTTTTCGCGCTGGTGGGCAATGGCTTCGCAAACTTCTTGTTCATGTACCCAGAGTCGAACTTGATGATTGCCGGTTCGTCCCAGAACGATGGACAGTGCAGTACCCCATGCCCCGGCTCCGATGATTGCGATCTGGCTCATGTGTGCTTCACTCCCACTCGGCTTTCTGTGCCGGCAAGCAGACGGCGAATATTTCCGTGATGCTTAACGATGATGAGCAGGGAAGTAAACGTGATCAAGACCAGCGCCATCGGGTTATTGCCATATGCATGCATTTCGTAAACCAGAAAAGGAAAAAGAGCCACCGCTAGGATTGACCCCAGTGACACGTAACGAAAGATGAGTACGGCGGCGACGAATATTCCGATCGCCAGCAGCACTGACTTGGGAGCGATCACGACAAATGATCCCAGGCCTGTGGCCACTCCCTTGCCGCCGCGAAACTTCAGCCACACCGGAAAGATATGGCCGAGAACCGCGAAGAAGGCAGCCAGTGACATCACCAGATAGGCGCGAGGTAAGTCAGGCACTCGGTGCACGACTAAGTATGCCAGCAGAACCGCCGCAGTCCCCTTCAGCGCATCCAGCAGCAATGTCAGCACTCCCAATACCGGTGATTTCCGGGAGACATTGGTCGCTCCGATATTCCCGCTGCCGCTTCGCCGCACATCTTCGCCACAAAAAGTGCGTACCAGCAAATATCCAAAGGGAATTGACCCCAGGACGTAGCTCACGGCGGCGATGAGAAGTATCGCTAACATTGCGGCTTGCTAGCGCAGACCAAATCTCGCCAGCTTCGTATATTTTGAACCAGCCGGTAAAGCCTGGCTTTGATACAGAAAAAATTCACGGGCCGTCATCTTGCCAAACTCCGGCATTGGCAATGTTGACAGTTTCTCCTGCAAGTGCTGAAAGTTGCGATTGGGCCTGTCGCTCTTTTCCCGACGGA
>JBAWBG010000357.1:0-29973 GCA_049589695.1 Candidatus Sulfotelmatobacter sp.
AACATCCAGCCCGATGTAATACATAATGTCCGTTGAGGAGCCTCCGTGGTTGTTCTCTGAATCAACGTTCCGTTGAGTTCAGCCTTTTGTACACCACGCGCTCCTCGCTAGACTTAGCATTCAAACAATCCGGACACTGGCGAGTTGCATGACTGCTGGGCAATTCTTGGGATTTGGGTGAGGACTCTCTCGGCTACCGTGCTGTCCATCCTGATGGGTTTACCCATCGCCGCACCGCTATTTGCTCATCAGAGCCGACTTTACCTGCTTGTTGCCGCCGGGATGGCAAGCATCATTGCATGAAGCCTGGCCGTATCCGGGAATCGCCGTCGCCGCGAAATCTATTTGTCCATGGTGCGAGAGTTCGTCCATGCGAGCGCCCCTTATTGCTATCGCTGTTCTTATAGTTGTAGAAATTGTGGCGCTCAGTATGCCGCAGAGGTCGAGCGAGCAATTGAACAGTCTGATGAGGAAACAGCAGCTTTCATTTTTGAGCCGGTCAGTGGAGCGACGCTTGGAGCTGTTGTGCCTCCCAAAGGATACGTGCAGAAGATAGCTGAAATCTGTAAACGTCACGGAGTTCTGCTAATTGCGGACGAGGTCATGACTGGAATGGGCCGCTTCACGCTTGAAGAGTGCACGACAGACGAGCGCGGACGTGCCGTTCATTACCAATGTCTTGCCAACCAGATCGAACGGCAGGAGAATGTGGCGAATCCAAAGCCGAACTAACCAAAGAACCCATCCTTATCCCGCAAAGCAGCATTGTAATTCGCTATGGTCTCTGGCATTGCCCAACTCACAGGACGCGGCGAGACCGAACGTAAGCGAGGAGGGGATGAAAGGAACGGTGAAGTGGTTCAATAACGCAAAAGGATAACCACAGCCCGACAGTATTTCGGATCGATCTCTAGAGTTTTGTTCGTCTGCTCAATGGCGCGATTGTAATCGCGAGCTAAACAATATGCACCTGCGAGCTCGGCATTATATAGCAACGAGAGCGGATCATGTTCCACCGCTCTGCGGCACTCAGCGATCGCCTCTTGGGTTCTGCCCATTAAATCGTCAAGCCAGCACGAAACCTGATGGATAAAGCAGAATTGGGGGCGAGTTCCTGCGCCGTCTGAATCTGTTCTTCCGCTTCAGGGAAGTTCCAGAGGAAATCGAAGTCCACCAGAGCTAGAGAAATGTGAGACTCGGAAATCTGTTTATCAAGCTCCACCGCCCGCCGTGCTGCTGATCGCCATTTTTCGAATGGTTCAGGACCAGTAACATAGCCCCAATAGGCGGGTGGCCCGCCTTCCGGCGATTTTTCTTACCCTCCTGTCAACTGGGGACTGCCCCGGATGCCCCATTCTAGCCGCGTTCTTTGCGGCTAGAGTGGGATTCCACAAACGTCCGAGGCCTTCCTTCCACAGATCCGTGCCCTGGCTGCCTCATGTTTCGTGATTTCTCCTGACCGCCAATGGATGGTTTACGTTGGATAGCCGTTGCCGACATTACTTCCTACAAACGACTTCCCATTCCTAACCTCCATTGTCGGCGTTCGGGCGTAACGCGCAGGTTGAAATCGTCGTCAATTCCGGTCAATACATCAAACACTGTATAGGCTGCTTTTGGGGCTTCGTGCATTCTTAGGCAGCGGATAACGTGTCGGTGCCTCTATGGAGGGATTGATCTCTGCGACTAGATCGCATTCGCCTTGGCAGTTATCGAAATAGCGGGCGATGGGCCCCAGAAATCTGTGAGGATCGGTATGAGCTCCGTCGAAGTCTTAATCGTCGATGATCAAGCACGGTTTCGGCGCATGGTTCGATCCTTGATTGAATCTCAGCCGGAGTACCGCGTCTGTGGCGAAGCTGGTGACGGAATCGAAGCCGTTGAAAAGGTGCACCAACTGCATCCTGACTTAGTACTCATGGACATCAACATGCCTGGCATGGATGGCTTGGAGGCGACACGAATCATTCGGCGTGAGCGTCCTGATTGTAATGTCGTCATTGTTACTCAGAACGATGCGAGCGTTGCTCGTGAACAAGCCCGCATCGTTGACGCAAACGGCTTCGTAACAAAATCTGATTTAATTCGAGATTTGCTTCCGGAGATGGGGAGGGTGGCAATGGAAAACGATAGCAGCTTGGAGGAGACAAAAAACGCAGCGTCTAACGGTGAGCCCTGGTGCGGTCTTTTAGACGGCGCTGCCCCGCGCGATCACATCGTCCAACTTTATCAGGACCAGCAATTTCTCAATCGGGCTGTCTGCCGCTTTGCGGCTGCGGCGATTGCCAACGGCGAAGGGGTAATTCTAGTTCCGACGATCGCTCATTGGGACGCTTTTCGGCCCCGATTGGAAAGCGAGGGCGTGGATGTGAAAGCCGCGGAAAAGCGCGGACAACTAACGATTGTCGACGCGGACAATCTGCTGCCCACCTTTATGCGTGACGGAATGCCGGATTCGCCTGTTTTCCTCGGCTTAGCTGCAAACGTTGTTTCAGAAGCTCGCGGAGACGGTCGGTACCCGAAAGTGCGCTGGTGGGGTGAGATGGTTAACCTTCTTTGGGAGCGCGGCGACGTTGCCGCGAGTATGAACCTCGAAGATTTATTCGACAAACTTGCGCACGAGCAAGATATTTCGATCTTCTGCTCGTTCCTAATGGATAACTTCAACGGAGACGTGCACGCTCGTATGCTGCCGAGACTCAGCGAGAATCACTCCCATCTTATTCCCGTCGAAGATTACTCTCGGCTTGAGCGAGCCGTGTCCGAAGCACTTCGGGACGCCGTTGGGCCGGACGAGTCCCGGGTCCTGGAGGACCGACTTCTGTCGCGCTATCCCGGTGTTTTTCACATGCCGCGCTCTCAGGCGCTGCTTTTAGCGTTGCGTCAGACTCTTCCACTTGTAGCCGATGATGTGCTGCAACGGAGCCGCATGCTGTATCGTGCTAATGGTTAAACGATAGAGATATTTCATGGCCAAGGATGACGAGCTCTGTGTAGCCGGCACTGTGTCAGGCGACTCTGCGACTTTGGGCGGGATGACCGCCAACGAGATCGGTGTGCTTGATGCTGTCGATGTACCGATAATCGTAATCAGCAGCGAGTACAAAATTGCCCGCATCAACCGGGCCGCCATGACGGTGTTTGGCTTAAAGGTCTCGGATCTCGGTTGTTCACTTGGCAACACTCTTGCGGGCATAGAGGATCTCAATAGAATCTGCCGGCGGGTGATCTCCGACGGAGCACCACATCGGATCGAAACCCGCGATGGCGATAGACGTTTTCTTCTTCGAATAGCTCCCTACACCGGAAGCGATCGCAGCCGGATTCTGGGCGCGGTGCTCACATTCACGAATGTCACAGCCTTTCGCGCAAGTATCGAGCAAGCCATCTACGAACGGGAATACACGAAGGCGATCCTCAACACGGTAGTTGATCCCGTCGTTGTTCTCGACGCCAAATTGCAGGTTGAGACGGCAAACCGGGCCTTCTATACCGTATTTGGGGTTTCGCGGGATGACACGCAGGGCATTTCGATCCGCAAGCTGGGAGATAACCAATGGCAAACCTCTGAAGTCTGGAAATCCGTAGAAGCAACTCTTTCTGCCTCTAGTGAATTTCAAGCGGTCGAGATCGACCGCGAATTCCCTACCGGTAGAAAGACGCTTGTGCTTGAGGCACGCCGATTGGCGGGGGCCGGGGATTCTCGGATCGTTCTCACGTTCCATGACATCAGCGAGCGGAAGCAGGCAGAACGGACGACCTCACTATTGGCTGCCATTGTTGATTCTTCAGACGATGCCATCCTCAGCAAGAAACTCGATGGAACCATAACCAGTTGGAACCAGAGCGCCGAGCAATTGTTCGGATATAAGGCAAATGAAGCCGTCGGTCAGCATATTACGCTCATCGTGCCGTGGGAACGACGTGCGGAAGAAGAAGACATTCTCAGGCGCTTGGCAAGAGGAGAGCGAGTCGAACACTTCGAAACGGTGCGTAAAAGGGGAGACGGCACTTATGTGGATGTCTCACTCACGATTTCTCCCATCCGCGACGCGGCAGGCAGGGTCATCGGAGCATCAAACGTAGCCCGCGATATTACTGAACGCCGGCAGGCGGAGCGAGCCCTGTCGGAACAAGCTCGCCTATTGGACCTGAGCAACGATGCGATCTTGGTTCGCGACGCCGGCGATCACGTTACTTATTGGAACAAGGCTGCAACCGAGCTCTACGGCTTTGCCCGTGAAGAAGCGCTGGGCCGCGTAACCCACGAACTCCTGCAGACCCAATTTCCCGCCCATCTGGAAATGATCAAGGAACAACTGCACCGCGACGAGCGCTGGAACGGCGAATTAGTTCACACGAGGAAAGATGGGACGAAGGTCATAGTCATTAGCCGGTGGGTGCTCGATCGGAAAGCCGATGGAAACGCGTTGCGCATTCTCGAAACCAACAGTGACATCACGCAGCAAAAGCGAACCGACAAGGCATTGCGCGAAAGTGAGGAGCGCTTTCGCGCCATCGTCGAAACCACGCCTGAGTGCGTCAAACTGATCTCGGCAGATGGTACGTTGCTGCACATGAATAAGCCCGGCCTGGAGATGGTTGGCGCCCGTTCCGCAGACGAAGTAGTTGGCAAGAATGTATATGACCTGATTGCGCCGGAGGATCGGGACCGGTTCAAAGCTTTCAATGAGAGCGTTTGCCGCGGTGAGCAGGGTTCACTACAGTTCGACATCGTAGGCCTAGAGGGCAAACGGCGGCACATGGAAACCCAAGCTGCGCCCTTGCGAAATCCGGATGAAACCATAGTGCATCTCGCAGTTACGGCCGACATTTCCGAACGGAAGCAGGCGGAGGAATTACTGCGTCGGAGCGAAGAGCGGTTCCGCGCACTCGTGAACGCGAGTTCTGATGTGGTGTATCGCATGAATCCCGACTGCAGCGAGATGCGCGAGCTTGATGGCAAAGGTTTCATGGCGGATACCGGGAAGCCAAGGAAAGATTGGCTGAACGAATATATTCATCCCGACGACCAACCGCTGGTGTTGCGCACGATCCGTGAGGCCGTGCGAACGAAAAGCATGTTCGAGCTTGAACATCGCGTCCGACGAACGGACGGCACGCTGGGCTGGACGAACTCGCGGGCGGTTCCCCTGCTCAACCTAAACGGCGAGATCCTGGAGTGGTTCGGTGCCGCCGGTGATGTAACTGCTCGCAAACAGGCGGAGGAAAACTTCCGCCAGCTTGCCCAAACACTTGATGCAGAGGTGCGGGCTCGCACCCGAGAACTGGAGGAGCAATCCAAGCGAGTTCGAGAGCTCTCCTGGCGCTTGTTGACAAGTCAGGATGAAGAACGCCGGCATATCGCTCGCGAGTTGCACGACAGCGCAGGTCAGACGTTGACCGTGCTTGGCATTAGCCTCGCGCAGCTTCTTCAGAAGACGGGTCGCAATGCCCCCGAGTTGGCCACTGAAGCTGAACAGATTCAAGAAACAGTGCAGCAGTTGCACCGCGAGATACGTACGACTTCTTATCTGTTGCATCCGCCTCTGTTGGACGAGAACGGGCTATACTCCGCGATCAGCTGGTACGTACAAGGGCTTCTGGAGCGCAGCGGTCTGGAAGTTCAGCTTGATGTTTCAAAGGCGTTTGGGAGACTGCCGCGTGATATGGAACTCGTGATCTTCCGGCTGGTGCAGGAATGTTTGACGAACATTCACCGGCATTCCGAGAGTAAGACTGCTTCGATTCGGATTGCCCGTGAATCGAATCAAATCAGCTTAGATATCGAGGACCAGGGCAAGGGCATGTCCCCCGCGCGTTTGGCCGAGATTCAATCGGGATGCTCAGGCGTTGGAATGAGTGGGATGCGGGAACGCCTGCGTCAATTCGAAGGGACCATGAAGATCGAGTCCGATAGCTCAGGAACCCGCATTTTCGCGACCATCCCGTTACCCAAAAATGCATCGCCCGCGGACCAGAGTAAGGCTGAGCCCTTGCAAGCAAGCGTCTCAGACATTATGAACACAGTCTGATCATGAGAATGCTGATCGCGGATGACAATGAACTCGTCCGACGCGGATAGCGAGGCTCCTCTCAGTCGACAGGGAGTTGGAAATCTGCGGCGAAGCCTCAAATTCAAGCGAAACTCTTCAAAAAGTTGACGAGATAATGCCGGATCTCATTCTGCTCGATATCAGTATGCCCGGAACGAACGGTTTGAAGACGGCACAGCTCTTAAGGCAAGAACCCCTGAACTTAAAATTCTAATCATTAGCCAGCACGATCCCAACCAAATGCTGCCTCGTTCAATCGAAGCGGGGGCTCATGGCTGTATCGACGAGGCGACGAATCGCTACGGACTTATTGCCGGCATTGAGAAATTTGTTCAAGAATTGATCCGGGCAAAACGTTGCCAGTGTCGCGGACGAATGGGCGAGCATTTCACCGATTTACGCGTGTTCCGACTTACGGAGCCGGCTTGCTTGCAATACAAACAGATCGGAGTTCTGGCAACTCGCCGGAAACGACACTCCAGAGTTACGGCGCGGTCTTGCTGGATGGAGTGCGCTATCTCGAAGGGCTGGCAACGAAGAGCGAACTCGATCCTCTGGGTGACAATCCTGAATGTCGGTACGACGTTCCAGCCTCCGAGCTGATCATCTTGACGCATGTGGGTATTCCCCTTGGATGAGGTTGAAGATTTGTTGCTAGAATCCGCCGCGTATCGTCAAGCGGGTCGTGTGCTTCTGCCCAAGATGAATGATGTCAGAGGCCGGCCGCTCACACCGCTGCACGGTGGACCTGTCGGATTGCTCTGCACCACTGGAATGCTCAAGGGAGTATTCGGTGAAGGAGAAGATCGTCACATCGCGCACTGGCGCTCTGTGAAATTCACGGACCATTGGGAAGAAGAGGAAGAGGACGGAACCAAGATCCTGCATGACCGGGAGCGGTTTTCGCATGAGCTGACACTTGTCTTTGCCAGCGGAAAGACTCGGGTTGTCACTCACGAAAAGAAGCAGGCCCAATGAAAAATGCTCACTTCGCTTCGGCTGGCTGGCCTACGTGAAGAGCACGGAAAAGACGACCAGCAGTATCAAGCTGCGACTCGACCGCTTCATCGGCGAAGTGTTGCCCAATCCTCCCCGGCAAGCCAAAGCCCATCTCATTTCCGTGATCGGTGGGGAACACAGGTTGCGGCGGTCAGAGCGGCCATCTCCCTGGGAGACAAGTTCATGGTCGAGGGGGCCAGACCTCCAACCGATGCGCGTCTGTCTGGAGCGCAATCCCCAGTGCTTCAAAGGCTCGGTGCAGCTTGCCGGACGTAAAAAGCCCCTGCGTCACCTTATCGCGTTGTCGGAAGACTTCGCTTCGAGCAATGTATCGGCGAGTTCGGGACGAACTCTGCTGGCAAGCTCGGAAAACGGATTCATCTGGGCTTCTATCGCCCACATTCACGGAATTCCAGGAGTACCCGACTGGGCTGAATGGTTTGCGGAGGAACTAAATACGCATCGTGCGATTATGCCTGCTCTCGGCATCGGATGTGATCCTGTGATTGTCCACGGCGAAAAAGAACAGTTGCTCGACTGGCTCAGATGGGGTGTGGAAAGTGAAGCTATCAGGTTTCCAGCGGAAACAGGTTCGATTCATCGGCCGAGCTTGGGTTTGAAGGAGATTGTTTTCCAGGCCTGTGCCTCTTCAGCGCAATAGGTGGAGAGGAACGTCGCTGACGTCGCAGATGAATCGCCAGGCATCGGTTAATGATCGAGCCCTCAAAGTGGTTCTATCTTCCGGTTTGCAGACTACACGGGAGTTGGGGCAGACTTCGTTCAAATGAGGGCTGGGGCGGGTTATGAATTTTGTCAGATATATGGATGAAGCTCCGCGGTGGAGAAACGCAATGAAAGCAGTGGTACTGCATGAGTACGGTGGTCCTGAGAAGCTGAAATTTGAAGACAACGTTCCGGAACCGCAGATTAGCGGAAGTACGGTATTGATCGCGGCAGCCGCTGCGAGCGTTAATCCGATCGACTGGAAAGTCCGTTCGGGGATGCGGCAGAAGGATTTTCCGCTGTCGTTTCCGGCAATTCTGGGCCGCCGATGTGAGTGGCGTCGTACGGGCGGTGGGCGCTAACGTGAAGCACTTCAAGGCCGGCGACCGCGTTATTGCGCTATCCTACTCGACCTATGCCGAGTTGGTTGCCGTGAACGATTCGGACGTGGCCCATCTGCCGGATGGCGTGAACCTGGCGAACTCGGCCGCGATCCCGCTGATTTCCCTCACAGGCGACCAGCTTGTGCGCCTTGCGACAAACGTGAAAAAGGGACAGGTTGTTCTGATAACGGGGGCGCTGGGCAGTGTTGGGCGCGCGGCAGTGCATACGGCGAAGAAGATAGGCGCGCAGGTGATTGCAGGTGTTCGCGGGAAAGAGCTGGACGACGCCCGCTTCCTCGGTGTCTCTGACGTGCTCGCGATTGATGACGATAAAGCGATTGAGAAGTTCCGCGTAGTGGATGCAATTGCGGACACCGTTGGCGGTGAGGTTGCGGCGAAGCTGATCACGAAGGTAAGGCAGAGCGGCTCTTTGGCTACACCGCTGTGTTGCCAGATGGAGTTCGAGTGCCCTTAACGGCCATTCAGAATAGCTGCGACTTGCCGGCGGGCCTCCGCCCGTCGGACGGGTCTTACTCTACCCGAATCCAGTTCCTGAATACGCCGCGCACTCTCTTGGCTCCATTCCTCCTCGGCCGCCGCATCCACCGTGTCATCAAGGCTCTCGAGGAGAGAACCCGCGAGCGCGGCGCGCGCCTCAGCAGGCAGGGTGAGGGCCTTTTTGAGCAATTCAGAGACATCTTGCGTCATGACTTTTATTCTACCTCTGGTCTTGAACTATCCCACAGCCTAAAACGCAAACGGCAGACCCTCTGGGGCCTGCCGTTCCGAGCTAGGAGTTAAGCCAAGAGCTAAAAGCTCTACTTCATCGCATTGACGCGAGCGCCGAGCCGCGACTTATACCGCGCCGCCGTATTCCCGTGCAACGTGCCCTTCTGGATTGCCTTATCGAGGGCCGATACTGTCTGGCGGTACGTCTGCTCCGCCGCTTGTTTATCGCCTTTTTCAATGGTCTCGCGCAGGGTGCGCAAGGCGGTACGTAGCCGGGACGCGTTGGCGCGATTGTTGGCAGTACGCTTTGTGGTCTGACGGGCGCGCTTGAGCGCCGAAAAATGATTAGCCATGTCTGGTTCGTTACCTTTGTCTGTCTGACGTGATATTCCGGCGATCACCGAATGTCCAATTATATGGGAGTAAGTCACGGCTGGTCAAACGTTTGCATCAGCAGATGGTGGGCAGTTTGAATGTGTTCTGAAATGGCACAGCTTCAGCCGTGCCGCTGGCGCCGCAGAATCGTGAGGGAGCGTTTCGTTCAAGCTGATCCACTACTCGTCACCATTGACTCCCTCCCCGCCGCGGGGTACGCTTTATGCAATGGTAGTGACTTGCCTTCTGGGCATGCGCATTCCGGTTGTTCCCATCTCCAAGCATAATCCTGTTTTGTCTACTAGTCGGCAGAGGCGTTCGTATTTCAAAGAGACTGAATGAAGAAAAGTATCGGGATTAGTCCCAACATTGAAACTTTATTCGGCACGCGGGACGAGAACGTTCGCGTGTTGGAAGATGGTTTGAACGTCACCGTCGATCTGCGTTCGAACGCCATCGAACTGGAGGGCGCGGCCCGCGATGTCGCTCGCGCTGAGCAGGTATTTACGGATTACGAAAGCCTGCAACGCTCCGGCTACAGCTTCAATAACGGAGATCTCAACAGCATGCTGCGCGTGTTGACCGCCGATCCGACCGCGACGTTACGCGGTCTCGCCGATGCCGGCCGCCAACGTTCGCTGGGACGCCGCATGGTGCAACCGAAAAGCGTGAATCAGCGGCGCTACGTCGAAGCCATTGAGAAGCATGACATGGTTTTCGGCATTGGACCCGCCGGCACCGGCAAAACGTATCTTGCCGTGGCGATGGCAATCTCCGCCCTGCTGGCGAAGCGAGTGAATCGCATCATCCTGGCGCGTCCAGCCGTGGAAGCCGGTGAGCGCCTGGGTTTTTTACCGGGAACGCTGCAAGACAAAATCGACCCCTACCTGCGTCCTCTATACGACGCACTTTATGACATGCTCGATCCGGAGAAGGTGGATCGCTATTTGGAAAAGAATGTCATCGAGATTGCCCCCATCGCATTCATGCGCGGTCGCACGTTGAACGATTCGTTTGTAATTCTCGACGAAGCACAAAACACGACTTCGGAACAAATGAAAATGTTCGTCACGCGGCTGGGGTTCAATTCCAAGGCCGTGATCACCGGCGATATTACGCAAATTGATTTGCCGAATGCGCGCCGCAGCGGCTTGCTGGAAGCGATCGACATTTTGCACAAAGTAGAAGGCCTCACGTTTGTCGACTTCGATGAGTCGGATGTCGTCCGGCATCATCTGGTGCAGCGCATCATTCGTGCCTATGACGAACATAAAACGCACGTCGCCGAGCAGCAGATGCTGCTCCTGTCCGGTGGTAAACACGCCGAGAGTTCCGGCGCAGGCTTGCGCAACGCCGAGGTTCGAAATTCACCGCCGTCCGATGTGAGACCTCGCGAAGCGTCAGGGGAATAGAATCCGCGCAGGTAAAAGTTGGTTATCCTCCGAAAAAGAATCGCTGGGCTCAGCCCTTCGACGCTCGAACGTTTTTTGTTGCGGGCAAGGCGGGCCGTGCGTTTGCGTGGCACTGTGAATGTGCTGGTTACCAACAGCCACGAACTCCGTTCGCTGAATTTGCGGTTTCGAGGAAAAGACAAGCCTACCGACGTATTGTCCTTTCCCGAGCCGCGAACGAACCTGCCCAACGCGAAACACGCGGCTGGCGATCTGGCGGTTTCCGCGGAAATTGCCCGAGACAACGCCAAGCGCCTCGGACACTCACTGGCGACAGAGATAAAAATTCTTACGCTGCACGGAATCCTCCATCTAGCGGGCTTTGACCACGAGCGAGATAATGGCGAGATGGCCGATAAAGAGCGCAGGTTGCGGCTGCAACTGAAGTTGGAGACGGGTCTGATCGAGAGAATGTGGCGGGACGCTTCTAGGATTTCGACCTCAGGTGTTTCGATCGACCACGAACGCCGCAACGGCCGTCCAGTCTCAAGGCGGAAAAAAAGATGAATTGGCCGGTCGCACTCGCGCTGATTCCCTTGTTGGCATTGCTGGCCCTGGCCTCCTATGTCGACCGCGTTTATCAGGAGATCGGTAAATTTCTTTCCCGAGAATTTCAGGACAACATCGACGTCTTCGAGCAGAAGGTCGAGCCGAAGCTGAAAGTCAGTCGCGCCCGCGCCGCGCTCTCCATGTCCGTACTCAAGCAGCTGACCACTGCCACGATTTCTTTGCTGGTAGGCTTCGCGCTTTTCAGCGACCAGCGTTGGACCATCTACGAAATCTCGCAGGCGGCCATCAGCCTGATCGTCATCATCATCGTATTCAACCAGTTTCTGCCATTCCTGTTCTTCTCACGCACCAACGGTACCTGGCTAATCAGATGGACATGGCTCCTGACCATCCTCATTTATCTGGTTTTGCCCGTGACGATTGTTTTGGGCTTCCTGCAATCCGTTGCCTCGCTCACCCGCGAAAATACGCGTGAGGAGCCAGAAAGCGCTGCGGAGGCGGTGGATGCTTTGATAGAGGCCGGTCAGGAAGAAGGCATCATTCAGGAAGGTGACCGCGATCTTATTCAGTCCGTGGTCGAATTCAGCGGCAAGACGGTGCGTGAAGCTATGAAGCCCCGTCCGGAAATGTTCGCCGTCCCAGTGGAAACCACGGTGGAACGCTTCATCGAAATGCTCCGCACCAAACACTACTCGCGCGTTCCAGTCTATGCACAAAGCATTCACAGCATCAAAGGCATCGTCTACGCTCAGGATGTTTTGCAAGTTCCGGACAGCGAGGCCTCGCAACGCACTCTCGAAACTCTGATGCGCCGCGATGTTTACTTTGTGCCGGAAAGCAAGCTCGGCAGCGATCTGCTTCGCGAAATGCAGAAGAACAATATCCGCATGGCGATTGTGGTCGATGAGTATGGAGGAGTAGCCGGCCTCGTGACCATCGAAGATTTGGTCGAAGAGATCGTCGGAGAAATCCGCGACGAGCACGAGAGGCCTGAAATCGTTCGCGAGAACGATCACTCCTATATCGTTTCCGGAGGCATGGACGTGGATGGCCTCGCCGAACTGTTTGGAACGAAGCTGGAAGAAAGAGAATCCGCCACGGTTGCGGGCCTGGTCAGCGAATTGGCGGGACATATCCCACGCCGCGGCGAAACCGTGGACGATGGCGGTCTGCGATTCGAAGTTCTTGAAGCCACCGATCGCCGGGTAGAACGCGTGAGAATTACTGCAGGACAACCTCGGCAGTTGAAACTGATATAGCCAGCCTCTAGCTTCTGCCTTCTAGCCAGCGCCATTCTACCTCCTTTAGAGAATTCGGCTGACGGACGTTTCGTGGGATACTGGAAGAGAATCTGAACCCGCCGTGCTAGTTGTTAGTAGCCAGTAGCTAGAAGCTTTTCCTATGCCTTTCCGCTCCGGTTTCGTCTGCATCGTCGGCCGCCCTAACGCCGGCAAATCCACGCTGCTCAATGCTCTCGTGGGCGAGAAACTGGCCATCATTTCGCCCAAGCCGCAGACCACCCGCAATCGAATCCAGGGCATCGTCAACATCCCGAAGAGCAAAGGCCAAGTTGGCGCCCAGATGGTGTTGATCGACACTCCCGGCGTGCACAAGCCGGATAGTTCGCTGGGCCGCAAAATGATGGTCGAGGTGCGCGAGGCGCTCGAGGGCTGCGACGTCGTTCTGCTGATCATGGATGCGACCCGCAAACTCGATCAGCGTGATGAGTTTGCCATCCAGATGTTGAAACATTCGTCGACAAAAGTTTGTCTTATCCTTAACAAAGTTGATTTGTTGCGAGGTGGCAAAGAAAAGCTGCTGCCGCTGATTGAGGAATACAAGAACCTGCATTCGTTTCACGAGATTATTCCAATCTCCGCGCTCAAGCGGGATGGACTCGATATCCTTCTCAAACGCGTCACCGCGGCTTTACCTGCCGGTCCACCTTTATTTCCGGAGGATCAGGTTACCGACCAACCCGCGCGATTCATGGCCGGAGAAATTGTTCGCGAACGCGTGCTCCTCGAAACTGAGGAGGAATTGCCCTACGCAACCACGGTAATCGTTGACACATTCGAAGAAGGCGCCAGGCTAACCCGCGTATCCGCCACAATCTATTGCGAACGCGAAGGCCAGAAGGGCATTCTCATCGGCAAAAAGGGACAGATGTTGAAACGGATTGGCACATCGGCCCGTCTGCAACTGGAAAAAATGCTGGGTACCAAAGTCTTTCTCGAACTCTATGTAAAGGTGCAACCCAACTGGCGCGAATCGCGCGGGTTTGTTGAGGAACTGGACTGGAGAAGACAGTTGGAACAGTTGACTGGCGGACAAATCAACATGACAAAAAACTCCCACGAACGTCATTAGCAAGAAATCATGAGAAACGAAAGTTCGACCGGCAATGCTAGAATCAATCGTCGCCCTCATTGAATTGCAAGCAACGAATTACAAGCAAACGAGCCCAATCGATGTCACTGTCCGATTCTCCTGAGCAATCCCTTCCCGAGCAAGATTTCGATCCCGATCAGTTGACGTTAGTCTTGCGGGTGACGCTTAGCGCTGACCGCAGAGCCGTCGATCCTGTAGTACAGGAAATAATGGCGGTCGTTCGTCAGATGAAAGACGTCGACGGAAAAGATGATGCTATCGAGCTATCGCTGCAGGAGGCGCTGGCCAACGCTGTGATTCATGGAGCGAAAGAAGATCCTACGCAGACAGTGGAATGCGTGGTCAGCAGCGACGCGGAGCGCGGCATCCTGATCGTAGTCCGCGATCCCGGCACTGGTTTCAGTCCTGAATCGATCCCAGGTTGCACCGTCGGCGAGAACGTCTATTCCAATCACGGGAGGGGAATTTTTCTGATTAACCAGCTGATGGATAAAGTTGAGTTCAGAAAGAATGGCACGGAAATCCACATGGTGAAGCGCTAGCTTCAGTCCGCACAACTACTCTTTCGCCACGATTCCCAAAGTTTTCATCTTTCGGTACAGGTGGCTCCGCTCCAGTCCCAACACCTCTGCTGCGCGGGTAACGTTGCCGTGGTTTTCGTCGAGCTTCTTGAGAATAAAATCCCGCTCGTAGGCATCTCTCGCCTGGTGCAACGTGGAGAACTCGTTGCGCGCGGCACGGCGATGGCCGTCCCGATAAACCAGCGGAGGCAAATGCTTGCGGTCGAGCCGCGTTGTCATAGGATTCATGATTACAATCCGCTCAATCACATTGCGTAATTCGCGCACGTTGCCCGGCCAGGAATAGCGCATCAGTCCGTCGATGGCATCGTCCGTGATCTCCCGCGGACGCCGCCCGTAAGTCGCCGCCAGGTCTTTCAGGAAATGCCGCGCCAGCTGCGGAATATCTTCCTTCCGGTCTCGCAGTGGAGGCACGAAGAAGGGAATCACGTTAAGCCTGTAGAACAGATCTTCCCGAAAATTCCCAATGGAAATTTCCTCCTCAAGGTCTTTATTGGTCGAGGCGATGATGCGGGCATCTACAGTAATAGTTTCATCCCCACCCAGCGGCGCCACCCGCTGCTCTTCCAGTGTGCGCAGCACCTTCGATTGCGTCTTCAGGCTCATGTCTCCCACTTCATCGAGAAACAGTGTCCCTTCATTTGCCTTTTGAAACTTTCCCTCTTTATCAACCGTCGCGCCCGGAAACGATCCCTTGTAATGGCCGAAAAGTTCGCTCTCGATAAGGTCCTCGGGAATCGCCGCGCAGTTGACCTCCACAAAAGTTTCGTCTTTCCGCAGGCTCTGCGCATGGATCGCGTGCGCGACCAGTTCCTTCCCCGTGCCAGACTCTCCGTAAATCAGCACGCGGCCGTTCGTCGGCGCCATTACGCCGATCTGCTGCCGTAGCGCCTTCATGGGGATGCTGTCGCCGACGATCACGCTCTTGGTGAGCAGTTGTTTCTTCAGGTCGACGTTCTCGTGCCGAAGTTTTTTCGACTCGATCGCGTTCTTGACCAGAATCAGGGTCTTGTCGATGGAGAGCGGCTTTTCGAGGAAGTCATAAGCGCCCAGTTTAGTGGCGCGCACCGCAGTTTCAATGGTGCCGTGTCCGGAAATCATGATTACTTCGGGGGCATTATCCAGATCGCGAATCTTCTCCAGCGTCTCCAGGCCATCTATGCCGGGCAGCCAGATATCCAGCAGCAGCACTTCGTAGCTGTGCTCGCGGCGCAGCAGTTTCAGGCATTCTTCACCGCTGTCAACCGCTGCGGTTTCATAGCCCTCATCTGCCAACACGCCCTGCAGTGATTCGCGGATACCGGTTTCGTCGTCAACAATAAGAATTTTATGCATGCTGAGGCACAGGTGTGACTACGGCAGCTTCCGGAACGACCGGCAACTCCACGATAAAACGCGCTCCCACCGGCTGGTTTTCTTCAACTCGAATCGAACCGTGATGCTCTTCGATCACACGGCTTACAATCGCCAACCCCAGGCCGGTGCCGCGTTTTCTGGTCGAGAAATAAGGAAGGAAAAGTTTCTCCTTCAGTTCGCGCGTCACCCCATGTCCGGTGTCCGCCACAGTGATTTCAACCGCGTCACGGCTGGCCACCAGTGAGGTCGTAATCTCAATCTCGCGCACCAGCGAATCCTGCATCGCCTCGGCAGCATTGTCCACTAGGTTGGCCAGGGCTCTCTTAATTGCTTCCGCATCCGCCATTACTCTGGGCAGGTCTGCGGCAAGAGTTTTATGCAGACCGATACCGTCCGTCCTTCCGTTGAACATGGCCAACGCATTTTCGATGATTTGGTTGATATCGGCGGGATGCGGATTGGACGCGGGAAACCGGGCCAGCGTTGAAAATTCGTCCACCAGGCGGCGCACCGTCTCAACCGCACCCGCAATCGTTTCTGCACAAGAGCGCACAATTTCCAATGACGCTTTGTCGGGGGGCATGGCCCGCTCCAGATGGCGCTGAATGCGTTCCGCAGAGAGTGCGATAGGAGTAAGCGGATTCTTGATTTCATGCGCAACCCGGCGCGCCACTTCGCGCCACGCGGTCTGCTTCTGCGCTTTCAACAGATCGGAAAGATCTTCAAACACAATCACATAGCCCGAGCTTTCTTCCTGATGGCGCAGCAGCGCCACAGTAACCGCCACATTAAGCGAGGTGCGCTGCAATGACGTTTCCATTTGGCTGGTCGTCATGCCCATGCGATCGGCTCGGCGCAGCAGAGGTTCAAGATCCTGCAGCACCTCAGGAGGGAATACGTCCGCCAGCCGCGCCCCCGGCAGCAAGTGCTGCCCATCCGCGTAGCCTTCCGGGTGGAACATGCGCAGCAGCGCCTGGTTGGCGTGAGTCACGCGCCGCCCCGCATCGACCGACAGAACGCCCGTAGGTATGCTCTCAAGGATCGTCTCCATCTGGCGGCGGCGCTGGTCGAGCTCAGCATTGGCAGCGGTTGCATCGCGGCTGGAAGCTTCGATCTGTCTTCGGCTGGTCTCAAGCTCCTCAGCCATGCGATTGAACGAACGCACCAGATCCCCGATTTCGTCGGCAGCACTCACGTCGATGCGGTAATCCAGACGTCCGCGAGAGATTTCCTGCGTGGCCTCGGCCAGCGCGGCCAGAGGACGAGTCACCAGCTTCGACAGGAATAGCGCCAGCCACGTAGTTACGAACAGCACCATCAACGTGAGCAAGAGCAGCCAGCCCATGTAAGTGCGCCGCACCAGCCTGCGCTCATGGGCCAATTCAAAATAGCGTCGCTGGCTGGCCTCTACCTGCTGCACAGTGCGGGAAAACTCCTGTGGAAGAGGAATCGCAACCAGAATCAAGCCATCGCTTCCTACCTGAGCGCTGCCCAGCGTGTACTCGGTTTGGTTCCAGGTGAAGTGTGCCGGTTGTCCGGCCTCCGCTTCGGCCAAGGGAAGCTTTGGTTTCAAAATGGACCAGGCCGCAGGCACGTTGAAGCTGGCCTCGGCGTTTCCGTTCTGCACCGCTACGGCGAACCCGCCTTGCAACGTGATCTTGTGCTCCTGAAACTCGGACAAGACAGGCGAAAAACCGTGCCCCGCGAATCCTCGCTGTACATCGCCGGAAGCGGCGATGGTAGACGCCTCGGCGCGCGCGTTCTGTGCCGCGTATTCCCCCAAAAGCGACACCATCGCGTGCGTGTCCGCGCGAACTTCTTCTACCGGCGTGGAGAACCACTTGTCGATGGAACGGTTCATTAGCCCGTACGAGAACCAGTACATCACCATCACCGGAACGAACGAGAGCAGCAACGCTCCCACCACCATGCGCGTGCGAAACTTTGAGCCCAACACTCCCAAACGGCGTTCCGCGAACAGCTTCAGCAGATTGCGAAACAGAACAAACGTAAGCGCTACAAACAGCAGAAAGATCAGCGCCGAGAGCGCCGCGAATACCACAATCTGCTGATTGTTTCCCGGGTTTAAGAAAGTGAGATCAAACGCCGTCTGAGAGACCAGAACCGCAAGCAACACAAAAACCGACATCGCGAGCAAGATAATGACCTGCTTGCGGTTCGAGGTTTTCGGAATCCGAGTTGGCGCATTCATCGGCACGGCGTTCGTCTTCCGTTGCGGCGGCTCAGCGTACGCATCTTTGGCTGAGATCCGTACAGTGAATAGACCAAACTCATTATAGATGGTGAAGGACAAAGCAAGAGACGGCTCGACTCCAACCGTCATGCCACGTGCCGACCCGTCAACGATGCGAAGGTCGTCCCGCTGAAATCTCATCCAGCAGTGCACGGTAGGCAGCCTTGGGGTGGTAATTTCGATCGAACGGTAGCGCCTGCCCTCGAGCACCGCGGGAATGAGAACCAATCCACGAGTACTTGTCGGTAAATCCCCAAGTCTGGATTGCGGTGCATCCCGCACTGTCAAGGCACGCCCTCACGATGCCCCGATAAACATCGGCTTGACGCGCCAGATCTTCGGCTCGAACCTGGCCGCCGGTCTCGAGTGGCAGAGAAACGTCGAACTCGGTAATATGAATTTGCACACCCAACGCTGACAGCCGGGCAATATTCGCGGCGATTGCAGGAATATCCGCATCGAGCAACGGTATGTGCATCTGCAATCCCACTCCATCGATCGGAATGCCTCGCCTTTTGAAATCCTTGATCATGGCGTAGATCGCATCCGACTTACGGTTCATTCCTTCGCCCTCGGCTTCATTGTAGAAAAGCAATGCCTTCGGATCGGCCTTATGCGCCCAGCGAAATACCTGCTCGATATACTTCGTGCCCTGTTCGGAAAATCCAATGCCGGGCTTGTTGTACCAGATGGAATTTCGCACGTTTCCGTTTTCGTCCAACGCCTCGTTCACCACGTCCCAGACAAATATCTGTCCCTCATAGTGCCTCATCACGCGATTGATATGTTCGTGAAGAAGCCGCGAAAGTTGTCGCGTGGTGAAATGACCCTGGGTCAGCCATTCAGGATTCGTACGCCCCCAAACCAGGCAATGGCCGCGGACTTTCATCCGGTGCTCCAGCGCGAACTGAACCAGTTCGTCGCCTTGCCGAAAGTCGTAGGACCGCGCGTCCGGCCGCAGCACCCACCATTTCATCGCGTCTTCTGGCTCCAGCATGTTGAATTCGCGCGCCAGGGTGGAAGCATAAGCAGGCTCCGCGAGCTGCGCCGCTCGGACTGCCGTACTCACCAGCAACCCGCTGCGGTCCGCTGCCTGGCGGAGAGTTGGCGCTTCCGTCTGCCATGGTGCGCCGAAAACGGAGAGCGATAACAAAGCTAGCGTGAGGGCTTTCATGAATTGGCCTTGCTGAAAATGGGGCCGATTCACTTAATAGCAGGCAGGAAAATCTGTAAAGGACATCCGTCACAATGAGCCTGTGATTTCTTGCAATAGCTCTTTCCCACGCCCACGATCAGCCCATGCATCTCGTTGTAAATCTGGGTGAGAGCGGTCCGCTTGGCCGCGCTCATCCGTGACGCAGGATGCGCAGCGCCCGGAAATCCCGATGCCAGGTGTCGGGTAGAGAATTCCTCCGCACCGGCAGGCGGCTCTGCCAAGGGCGCAAGAGCGGTCTCCAGCACCTTCCGGATATCTTCATAGGTGGTATCGTCGTGCAGAATCCCGTGGCGCGCGAAAATCCGCCGTGTATAAGCATCCACTACGAACACAGGGTGGTTGCCGGCGTAGAGCAGGATTGAGTCAGCGGTTTCGGGTCCTACGCCATTCAACAGGAGCAACTCTTCCCTCAGTTCGGCGGTCGGACGCCCAAACATTTTTGTCAGCGAACCTCCATACCGTCGATCTAGAAAAGTAACAAAGGTTTTCAAGCGCTGCGCTTTCTGGCGGAAATATCCGGACGGACGGATTAACCGCTCCAGTTCGGTCACTGGCACCTTCCGGATACCCTTTATGCTGAGCACTCTGGCAGTTCGAAGGTTCGCCAAAGCTTTTTCTACATTCGTCCACGCTGTGTTTTGCGTGAGATAAGCACCTAAGATCACTTCGAAGCGCGATCGCGCGGGCCACCAGTTCTGCGGTCCCCATGCTTGGAATAAAGCGCGATAGTAAGCTCGAATCTGATCTGCTCTAACTTCAACCGGCAAAACTGAATTCATCTCTGACGTCGAGTGTACGCCGAAGTTTAACCCGTATTAACGGCCTCCGACGCCCTTGCTCGTTCTTACCGAAGTGCATGTACCGACGCCTGAAATTCCCGGCTGGATGAGAAAAAAGTTCATCTGGCGTGGGTTTTACAGCAGTGCCACTCAAAGCCGACGAGCGATGACAAGTCCAAGCACTACGGTAACTGGTAAGGTAATCCACTTGCGTTGACAATTTGTGTCAACACAAAGACGCTGCTCTCTCCCATTAACAAGCGTAGCGCTTCGTGCAAATGCCGGTCATGTTGCCAGGCATCTTTCCACTTAGTGGATAGGAGATCGACGTATGTCTCAACGGCTGGGTGACCTTCTTGTCAAAGAGAAGATCATTACCCCAGAGCAGTTGGAACAAGCGACTAAGGCCCAGAAGGAGCAGAACTGCCGCTTGGGCTCTGCCTTGGTGAAGCTCGGCTTCCTCACGGATGAGGACGTCACCAACTTTCTCTCCCGTCAGTATGGTGTTCCCGCCATCAACCTTTCTTATTTCGAAATCGATCCAGCCGTAGTCAAACTGATTCCGTTTGAAACCGCGAAGCGATATCAGATTCTTCCTCTAAGCCGCGTTGGCGCCTCGCTCACCATCGCGATGGTCGACCCTACCAACGTCTTCGCGATGGACGATATCAAGTTCATGACCGGCTTCAACATTGAGCCCGTCGTCGCCTCGGAAAGCTCGATTCTTGCCGGCATTGATAAGTCCTACGGAGGACCGAAGGAGAAGGAAGAAGATCTCGAAACCGTAATGCAGTCGATGACGGAGCTCAACGATAGCGACGTTGAACTGCAGGCGGAAGAACAGCAGATGGAGTTGTCGCAGCTGGAGAAAGCTGCGGATGAAGCTCCAGTAGTCAAGCTGGTGAATCTCGTGCTCACCGATGCTGTAAAGCGAGGAGCCAGCGACATTCACATCGAGCCCTACGAAAAAGAATTCCGCGTTCGCTTCCGCATTGACGGCGTTCTGCAGGCGATCATGTCGCCGCCCATCAAGCTCAAGGACGCAATCACCTCCCGCCTGAAAATCATGGCGAAGCTCGATATCAGCGAAAAGCGTTTGCCGCAGGACGGCCGCATCATGCTGAAGATGAATATTGGCGGCCGCAAGAAACAGCTCGACTTCCGTGTCAGCACTTTGCCTACATTGTGGGGCGAAAAAATCGTGCTGCGCTTGCTCGACAAAGAAAATCTGCGCCTCGATATGACCAAGCTTGGCTTCGAACCCGAGTCTCTGGTCAAGTTTGAAAAAGCCATTCTTAAGCCTTACGGCATGGTGCTGGTGACCGGACCCACGGGATCAGGAAAAACCAACACTCTGTATTCCTCGATATCGCGCCTGAACCAACCCGATACCAACATTATGACGGCTGAAGATCCCGTCGAATTTCAGTTAGGCGGCGTCAATCAGGTGCAGATGAAAGAGCAGATCGGATTAAATTTCGCCGCCGCGCTGCGCTCCTTTCTGCGTCAAGATCCCAATATCATTCTGGTCGGCGAAATCCGTGACTTTGAAACCGCGGAAATCGCCATCAAAGCCGCCCTCACCGGTCACTTGGTGCTTTCCACTCTACACACCAACGGCGCTCCGGAAACCATCACGCGATTGATGAATATGGGTATTGAGCCGTTCCTGGTGGCAACATCAGTTCACCTGATCTGCGCCCAGCGCCTCATCCGCCGCATTTGCAAAGACTGCATCGAGACAGTCGAGGTTCCCATACAAGCATTGATCGAAGAAGGATTTAGCCCCGAAGAAGCGAAGACCGTCAAGATTCAAAAAGGTAAAGGCTGCGGCGTGTGTAACAACACCGGATACAAAGGCCGCTGCGGTTTGTACGAAGTAATGGAAGTCGATGACGAAATCAGAGAACTGGTTCTGGTGGGCGCATCGGCCGTGGAATTGAAAAAGAAAGCGATCGAGCGCGGGATGATCACGCTGCGCCGCAGCGGATTGATCAAGGTGGCGGCGGGAATGACCACGCTCGAGGAAGTGGCTCGCGAAACGATTCATTAATTCAGCATTTCGAGGAAGGGAACCATTATGGGTTTGTCGTTAAGCGATTTGCTCAAAAGAATGCTGGAGATGAGTGGCAGCGATCTTCACATCACCACCAATTCGCCTCCACAGATTCGCGTGCACGGACACCTTGTGCCGCTCGACTTGCCGCAGATGACACCAGCGGAGACCAAACAGCTCGCCTACAGCGTCATGACGGATTCACAGAAGCATCGCTTCGAAGAAAGCCTTGAACTCGACTTTTCTTTCGGATTGAAAGGCCTGGCCCGTTTCCGGGCCAATGTATTCAACCAGCGAGGCGCCACAGCCGCGGTCTTCCGTTTGATTCCATTTGAGATTAAATCTTTCAACCAACTCGGCCTGCCCGCCGTCGTCAGCAAGCTTTGCGACAAACCACGTGGCCTGGTTCTGGTGACCGGACCAACCGGCTCGGGAAAATCGACCACCCTCGCCGCGATGATCGACAAAATCAACAGTGAACGGCACGACCACATCCTCACTATTGAGGACCCCATCGAGTTCGTTCACATGAACAAGAACTGCGTCGTCAACCAGCGCGAACTTCATGCTGACACGAAAAGTTTTACCGATGCATTGCGGGCTGCTCTTCGTGAAGACCCGGACGTCGTGCTGATCGGTGAAATGCGTGACCTGGAAACCATCGAATCCGCACTGCGCATTGCGGAAACCGGCCACTTGACCTTTGGCACCTTGCACACCAATTCGGCAACGTCCACCATCAACCGTATTATCGACGTTTTTCCGGCGCACCAGCAGCCCCAGATTCGGGCTCAGCTTTCACTGGTGCTGGAAGGCGTAATGTGCCAAACCCTGCTGCCCACGCCGAATGGCAAGGGACGCGCCATGATTATGGAAATCCTGATTCCCAATCCTGCGGTGCGCAATCTGATTCGCGAAGACAAGATTCACCAGGTTTATTCCGCTATGCAGTCGGGTCAGGACAAGTTCGGCATGCAAACGTTTAACCAGGCTCTGGCGACAGCGTATATGCAAAAGCAGGTTTCTTTGGAGACGGCTTTGCAACGGTCTAGCAATCCCGACGAACTGCAGGAAATGATTAACCGCGGGGCTACTTTGACAAACCGCGGTGGAGCGACTGGATCGACGATGGCACGAGGCGCGGCAAAAAGCTAATGCAGTGTAGTGACACAACGGCGGTCAATGGCCACGGGCAATTCAGTAATCGGTGACCACGAGTTGAGGAGAGATTAATACCATGCCAGTTTTCACATTTTCCGGCAAGGACGCTTCCGGACAGAAAATTTCCGGAGAGCGGAACGCAGCCAGCAAACAGGCTCTGGGACAACAGTTACGGCGCGAGCGGATTACGCCCGGCGCAATCCGCGAGAAGGGGAAGGAATTCTCCTTACCCACTTTCGGTTCGGGCAAGGTCAAGGTCAAGGACATTGCGATTTTCTTTCGCCAGTTCTCCGTCATGATCGATGCTGGTTTGCCACTGGTGCAGTGTCTCGAAATCTTGGCTGCCAACCAAGAAAACCAGACATTTCAGAAGACTCTGACGGGTGTTCGCACCACGGTGGAAGGCGGTTCCACTCTGGCCAATGCCATGCGGCAATATCCTGTCGTGTTTGACGACCTCACCACCAACATGATCGAAGCCGGCGAAACCGGCGGTATTCTTGACGTCATTTTGCAACGGCTGGCGATTTACGTCGAAAAGGCGGTTCGGCTGAAAGCGGCTGTGAAATCGGCCCTGATCTACCCTGTCGCCGTGGTGGGACTTGCTGGCTTGATTGTCGCCGCCCTACTCAAGTGGGTAGTGCCGGTGTTCACTAACCTTTTTGCCGGGTTGGGTGTCGCCCTGCCTCTTCCCACCCGTATCGTGATCGGGCTGAGCGGATTCGTGGGAAGTTTCTGGTGGGTGGTTATTGCGGGGACAGCGGGTTTCATCTACGGCATCAGGCAGATCCGCAAGCACCCTCGCGGCCGTTACCTCTTCGATAAGCTTCTGCTTAAGACTCCGATTATCGGTACGCTATTGCGCAAGATCGCGGTCGGTCGCTTTACACGCACTCTCGGCACTTTGATTACTTCCGGTGTGCCGATCCTGGAAGGATTGGCCATCACCGCCAGAACATCAGGTAACGCTGTTTTGGAAGAGGCGCTGATGAAGGTGCGCAAAGCCATCGAAGAAGGCCGCACCATTGTGGATCCGCTTCGAGAATGCGGCGTGTTTCCCAACATGGTGACTCAGATGATTGGAGTCGGCGAAGCTACCGGCGCCATGGACAACATGCTGCAGAAGATCGCCGACTTTTACGAAGAAGAAGTGGACGCGGCCACCAAGGACATGCTGGCTATGTTGGAGCCGGCGATCATCGGACTTCTGGGCATAACCATCGGCGGCATCGTGATCTCGCTTTACATGCCGCTATTCGCCATGATCGCCAAGCTAGCTGGGTAAAGTTAGCTGGCTAAAGTAGCTGGCTGGAAAGACGTCCAGTTCCGGAAGCGGCCGGAAGTAAAACCGCTTCTATTTTTTTAAACTCCGCCGCTGCCTGGCGGGTGAGAATTCGGTTCGGCGAAGCGCAGCTCTCGACCGGATTGAGTCAGATCATCGGGACCTCAATGCAATCGACGTTCGACGAGCGGAATTGGCTGGCCTGGCTGGTCAAAGTTCGGATCTTGATCCTGACTTTCCTGCTCGCCATCCAGCTGACTGTGGCGCACCTTACCCCCGCGCCCTTTCCCGTTCGTCTCTTCGTCAGCACCATCCTGTTGTGGTTTGTCCTCGCAATCTTCTATGCCCTGCTGCTTTCCTTTTGGCAGGAGCATCGTCTCCAGGCCTCTCTGCAGGTTCTCACCGATCTCGTCTTAGTGAGTCTCATCGTGCATGAGACCGGAGGCTGGGACAGTTCGCTGAATTTCCTTTACCCCCTCGTCATTATCGTGGCCGGTATTCTTCTTCCCAGAGTGTGGGCCCATCTGGTGGCCGCACTGGCCTTCATTCTTTACGGAACAGTTCTCGAACTCAACTACTACGGCGTGGTGAAATCCTATTGCACCTCCCATCCCGAACTGAAAGCGCTGCAGGCGATTATTTTTGTAAACCTGTTTGCCTACGTCGCAATCGCCCACCTGGCGGGGCTTTTGAGCGCAAAGTTACGCCAAGCTCGGGTACAGTTGAAAAATGCCAGCGGCGCTCTGGAGAATCTTCAGATACTTCATGAGAACATCATTCAGTCCATCAGCAGCGGATTGATTACCACCGGTCTCGACGGCCACATTACTCTGGTAAATAGCGCCGCGCAAAAACTTCTGGAGTGTACCCCGGGTCAGTTGCTGGGAAAGCCGGTCAATACAGTTTTCCTGGACGCGCTGCCCAATGCCGAATCGCAGCAAACGCATGCCGAGGTTCGCTTTCATACCGCAAGGGCATTCCGCAAAACCGTGCGCGTACGAGTTGCTACCTTGAACGTGCCCGAACGCGGCACGCTTGGCTATGTGTACGCGATCGACGACCTCACGGAAATTCGCCGTTTGGAGCGCGAAGTCCGTATGCAAGACCGCTTGGCGGCTGTGGGCCGGTTGGCGGCGGCCATCGCTCACGAAATCCGAAATCCCCTTACCTCGATCGCGGGTTCCGTCAGCATGCTCTCCGGCATCCCGGAAATGAATCAGGAGCACCGGCAATTACTCGATATCGTCACCCGGGAGTCGCAGCGGCTCAACGGCATCATCACAGATTTTCTGGCCTACTCCCGCGGCAAGCAATATCGCTTCGAAAAAGCCGACCTCATCCCCTTGCTCGAAGATACGCTCACTTTAATGCGGCACCGCATGACGGCGGAAAATATCGGCATCGTCATCGAGAGCCAACTCGATGCGCGCGAAGCGTGGGCGCTCGTTGACGGCGACAAGATCAAACAGGTTTTCTGGAACTTCGGGGAGAATGCGGTCCGGGCCATGCACAAAGGTGGCACTCTGAGGGTTACCCTCGAACGCCTCAAAGACGACTGGCAAATTAGTTTCGCGGATACTGGAACAGGAATGACTCCGCAGCAGACGGAGAAAATCTTCGAACCCTTCCAATCAAACTTCGAAGGTGGCACTGGCCTTGGTTTGGCCGTCGTCTACCAGATCGTGCAGGCCCACGAAGGCAAAGTCTGGGCGCGATCTAAACCCGGGCAGGGAACTACTTTTGTTCTGCGGCTCCGGGGACTTGATGCGGAACGGCAAACCGAGAACATCCCCTCGGTCGGGAAGCTTGTGGCCAATCCCGTGCCCACGCAGTTCGCGGCCGTTGCGGGTTCAGGGAGGGCTCGTGGCTAACATTCTTGTCTGCGACGATGAGCGCTCCATCTGCGAAATGCTCGATATCGCCCTGCGCCGCGAAGGCCACCGCATCGAGACCGTGCAGTCCGGTCAGGCCGCAAAAAATAAAATCGATGGAGCTCTTTACGATCTGATTATCACCGATATCAAGATGCCGAACATCGACGGCATCGAAGTTCTGCGCCACGCCCATCGGGTTTCCCCCGATTCTTCGGTCATCCTCATCACCGCAGTGGATGACTACGAGGCGGCCGTCGAGGCCGTGAAGGCCGGAGGCGCCTCGGATTACATTCGAAAAAGTCCCGGCTTAGTGGATGAAATCAAGCTCGCCATCAACCGCGTTCTGGAAAAACTGGTCCTCAGCAAACAGAACTTCGCTCTGCGTCGCGATGCCGCTTCCCACAACTCGCTGGAAAATATCATCGGCTCCAGCCGGGCCATGGAGAAGCTAAAGCAAACGGTCCGCACCGTCGCTTCCACCGCAAGTACGGTTTTGATTCACGGGGAAAGCGGTACTGGTAAAGAGTTGGTAGCTCGCGCCGTTCATATCTGTTCCCCACGCGCCACCGAGCCGTTTGTCTCGGTGAACTGCGGCGCCTTTCCCGAGACTTTGCTCGAAAGTGAGCTGTTCGGATATCTCAAGGGAGCCTTTACCGGGGCAACCCAAAATAAGCGCGGACTGTTTGAAGTGGCTGGCGGCGGAACCATCTTTCTCGACGAAATCAGTGAGATGACCCTAGCCATGCAGGTAAAACTGCTGCGTGTGTTGCAGGAGCGCACTGTCCGTCCGGTCGGCGGTACCAGCGAGATCCCCATCGACGTGCGGGTCATCGCAGCTACCAACCGGGACCTGGATAAATCTGTCGCCGAAAATCAGTTCCGAGAAGATCTCTATTATCGCCTGAGCGTCATTCCCATTCGTGTGCCGGATTTGCGCGAGCGCCGCGAAGATATTCCTCTGCTGGCAAATCACTTTCTCAAGAAATACGCGGCCGCCGCCAACCGAAGCATTCTCCGCATGAACAAAGATTCACTCGATGCGCTCTGCGGCTACGAATGGCCGGGCAATGTCCGCCAGTTGGAAAACACAGTCGAGCGCGCCGTTGCCCTGGAGATGACGGACGAACTGCACGTGGAGTTGCCCGCGGAACGGCCCAAAGCGAGAGCTGCCGCGGCGGGAGTAGGAGTTGGCGCAGGAATGCCCGAAGTCGCGCCGGGCGCGGTGCTTCCCGAGGGCATTGGCATGGAAAATTACGTGGCAAGTATCGAGCGCTCGCTGCTGCAAAGCGCTTTGGATCGCTCCAACGGGGTGCAAACCAAAGCCGCCGATCTGCTCGGCATCTCCTACCGCTCATTCCGGCATTTGATGAAGAAGTACGAGCTGTAGCTGTCAGCCGTCAGCGTCGTAGAAAGATGTCCCGGCCACGTAACTCCCGCTGCCTTAAGAGCACAACGGATTAGTAGTAAACGAAACCCACCACCCAGAGCGATCCCAGCCCAAATGAGGCTACAGCCAACGGAAGGCAAATGCGACCCTTCCCTACCAGCGAAAGCAGGAGCGCGAGTGCAGATGCGACAAATCCAAGCCGAGAAGACGCCACTGCAAAGGCATATTTTGAAGCGCCCTCTGGAAGACGATTGGCGTGAAGCGCTACCAGAACCCAGGATAAGGCAACGGCTGAAGCAAGAATTAAGGCCGAAAACGCGAGGACACTACGCCATGTGGGAGACACGAAGCGCGGTTTTGAGTTCATCCATTCCTACCCAAGCCCAAATCAACGAAGGGATTGGTAGCAAGTATCCGGCTAGTCCGATAAAAAACATGAGCTGTCCTTTGCCTGATCCGATTGTAGGTGGACGTTGCCCGGAATTCGGCGTTACCGTTGTAACTGGGGACGAAACCTGGCGGCTAGCTTTTCTTCAACTGCTGCTTCCATCCCAGCACCCGCGCCTTCGCTCCCTCGGCCTCTGCTTCCGGAATCATCCCTTTTTTCTGATACAGCACCGACAGGCTGGTGTGCGCGAGCACATCATCCGGATCCAACTCCGTAATCTTCTGCGCTACTTCGATCGCCTCATCGTAGCGCTGCAAATCCTGCAGGGCGCGCGCCAGTCCATGCATGGCCTCGGTAAAAGTCGGATCGATGGCCAGCGATTCACGGTAGGCTGCGACAGCTTCTTCTAACTTGCCATCCGCCATCAGATCAAGCGCGGCATAGTATCTGTCTTCTGCTTGTTGGCGTGAGTTCTCTTCAGACATCGCAGAGAGTTCCTGGCGGAGACAGGATTCTAACATGGAGCGAGTCCCGGTCTTCCTTCGTGCAACTTCGTCTCCTTAGTGGTTGATGCCTTTTGGGCGCTATCGCTGCGCATGCTCGATATAATCCGCCGGGACAGCCGTTTTCGGTATCATGCTCCCATGCGCCATTCGCTCCGCTTCCTGTGGAACGCCACCAAAGGCCATCGCCTGGCTCCGTGGCGCAGCCCTTATCTGTTGTGGCGCATTGAGACCTATTGCGGCGTAAAGATGACGCAGATCGGTTTTCTTGAGTTCTGGGAGTTTCTATGGCGGGAGCGCACCAGTCTCTGGCGCTTTCTGAAGTGGACCGGCGAGATGGAGCGTTACGCTCACACCAAGCCGAAAAACTTATAGCGCTTTTAAGCGCCTTTGCCTGCGGCAGCAGCCTCACCCAGGATAATGCTGACTTCCGACCCTTTGCCAATGCCAGTCAACTGCGCCGCCGCTCCGCGGTTGGCGGCAATCTCCAGAAAACCCATGCTGCCGAGAATTCCAATCACCTCTCCTGGAGCGCCCTCCGCATAAGCATTGCGGAGTTCAGTGATCTCGCGGCTGCCCGCGACAATCTTGAAGCCACTGGCTCCCGCCTTGAAAAGCATGGGAGCATCCTGCGGAGTGATGTTCGTAATCAGATTTCCGAACCGGTCCACCTTCAGAACAACCCCGCGCAACCGGTTTCCGTCCACTGCTTTCGGCTTCGGCGCAGTAAAACGCACATATTCCTCAACTTCGTCGCCGAACTTCTGTGAGTCAACTTCTTTGGCCAGATAAGCGGCCACCGGCGCAAAAATATCGCGGGCATGGAACGTGTTGCTTACCGGCTGCAAATAGTAATGCTCGCTGGTGATGTGGCGCACATGCATGCGGCTCTCTTTTGCATAGACCAGCGACAGCACGCCATTGTCCGGCGCAACGAAGTGGTATTTGTCGCTCGAGGCAAGAATAGGCCGGCGCGCCGTTCCCACACCCGGATCGACCACTACCACGTGTACGGTTCGCGTGGGGAAGTAAGAATATGCCTGCGAAATCGTGAGCGCGCCATCGAGCACGTCAAAAGCTTGTACGGAATGACAAATATCGACAATCTGCGCTTCCGGCACAATGTCCAGAATCACGCCTTTCATAACACCCACAAAATGGTCGTTGCTGCCAAAATCGGTGGTCAGAGTAATAACAGGACGCTGCGCCAAAATTCCCTCGCGGTGGAAACAGAATTACTTAAAACTTCGAAAGTAATTGTTGCCGCACGCGGCGTCAAGGCACGTAGGTAATAGGCACTACTTCCGGTCCCGCTGGAATCCCCAGCTCAGGAAATACTTTTCCGCCCTACTCAATATGAATATCGCCCGAGCCCGTGCGCACCGTCAGCAGCGGCCCGCCACCACGCACTTTACCCTCGATCCGCTTGCGCGTCTCCTCCACTCGCCCTTGCACGGTCATCGTAATCGCCGGGCCCACATCTAATGTGCCGGAACTGGTGGAAAGGTTGGCGTCAAAC
>JBAWBG010000358.1:0-7169 GCA_049589695.1 Candidatus Sulfotelmatobacter sp.
AGGGTGACTCCCAGGCTGTAATTCGCATCCGCCAACTTCGGATCGAGACGAATTGCTTCCCTCCACTCGGCAATGGCGCCCGGAAGATCATCTTTGAATTTGAGTGCCAGCGCCAGATCGTGATGCAGAATAGCTTTGCCCGGGTCAATTTTCAGGGCCGCGCGAAATTGCGCCTCAGCTGCGTCGAAATCAGTCTTCTGCAAATAAGCCGTTCCTAAATTGCCTTGGAACCCGGAATCGTCGGGACGCATCCTGATGGCTTCGCGAAATTGCTTGATAGCGGCGTCGGCGTCTCCGCGTTGTAGCAGAGCCAACGCTAGATTATTGTGAGCCTCGGGGTCGGCTGGCGTGAGTTCGATTACTTCTCTAAAAGCCGTCACGGCGGTATCCGGATCTCCGCGGCGCTGCAGCAACAGTCCCAAACTGGTTTGCAAGGGCGCGGAATCAGGCTTCCGTTCGACTGCATGTTTAAAACAGCTCAAGGCCTCGTCTAGCTTTGCATCCGCCTCTAGTGCGGTGCCCAGGTAATACCATGCCATTGCATCCCCCGGATCCAGCTTGAGTGCATGCCGCAGTTCGGCTTTCGACTTTTCCTGCTCGCCTTCGCTCGATAGCGTCACGCCAAGGTGGAAGTAGGCGGGCTCATATTCCGGATTGATTCTTAGTGTTTCTCGAAATTCCTTTTCCGCTTCTTTGAATTGTGATTGCTGAGCGAGCAGAGAGCCAAGTTCGTCGTGTAACTCGGCCTGCTGTGGTGAAAGTCTGGCTGCTGTCTTAAATTCGGCGATTGCTTCATCTGTCTTTTGCTGCAGACTGAGGGCGCGACCCAACGCCTGATGGGCCTGCCATTGTTGCGGCGCCAGATCCACTGCAGAGCGAAGCTCGAGGATCGCTTCGTCCAGCACTCCCTTGGCCTGCAAAGCCTGAGCTAGATAGGCGCGCGCAATGCCTAGTTTTGGACGAAGCCGCACTAGCGCGCGAAAGTGATCGATTGCATCGTCGAGATCGCCCTGCTGCAACAACACTTGACCTAGCATGTTTTGTGCGTCAGGGCTTTGAGGGTTGATCCGGACCGCCTTCTCAAACGCCACGCGGGCAGCCGGTAAGTCTCCCCTCCGCATCGCGTTTACTCCGGCTTGATAAGCTTTGGCCGAGGCGCTGTTAGAAGGTGTCTGAGTCGCGCTTATTGCCGATCCCCAGATCAAGACGAGAATGATTAGCGCGGAGAATCTAGCGGGATGCATCGTGATCCAGGAAAAATGTAAACCATCGTCGCACTCGGTCAACCGCCGATACCGTGACGAGCGGGGAGAAGTCACTTGCTTCTACTGGCCCACAGGATAACGCAACTCAGTTCTTATTTTGTCTCGAAAGAGCGAACGCGGCATTGACCAATCTCCGTCACGCTCCTAACATTCACAACTGAGACATGGGATTCAAGACTTTGTTCGGCGTGCGCCTGATTTATCCTTCTTTGATCTGCGCCGCAATTCTGACTGCATTTCTTGTTTCCAGCTTCGCCCAGCAGCCTAGACTTGCCGCCCCAGCCAAGCCGATCGCCAATTTTACAGACGTAGCCGAAAAAGCTGGCCTTACGATGCAGGAAATTTTCGGCGGTATCGATACCAAGAAGTACATCATTGAGACCACAGGTACAGGAGTTGCCATCTTTGATTATGACAACGACGGCTGGCCCGATATTTTTCTGGTGAACGGAACCAGACTCGGAACTCTCCCCGGCGGTCCTGCACCCAGCAATCACCTCTACCGTAATAATCACGATGAAACTTTCACCGACGTGACAGCTAGATCTGGACTGAACGCCACGGGTTGGGGTCAAGGGGTCTGCGTGGGAGATTATGACAACGACGGTTGGGAAGATCTCTATGTGACCTACTACGGCAAGAACCGTCTGTATCACAATCAGCGGGGAGTTTTTTCTGAAGTAGCGGGGAACGCCGGTGTTGCCGGCACAGGAAAAGCCTGGGGCACGGGTTGCGCATTTGTTGACTACGATCAAGACGGCCGGCTCGATCTGGTGGTAGCCAACTACGTCGATTTCGACCTCGCAAACGCTCCCGCGCCGGGTGAGCGCCCCACGTGTATTTGGAAGGGCGTTCCGGTGATGTGCGGTCCGCGGGGCTTGCCGCGCGCTAAAAATATTCTTTATCACAATAAAGGCGATGGCAGTTTTGAAGACGTCACCACCAAAGCGCACATCGATCACACCGATGGTCATTACGCCTTCAGCGTTTCCACGCTGGATTTCGACGAAGACGGCTGGCCCGATATTTTCATTGCCTGTGACAGCACTCCCAGCATTCTTTACCGCAACAATCACGATGGCACGTTCACAGATGTCGCGGTAACGGCGGGAGCAGCATTCAATGAAGATGGCCGCGAACAGGCCGGAATGGGATCGACGGTGGCCGATTACAACGGCGATGGCCACCTGGATATTTTCAAAACAAATTTCTCCGACGATACATCCACTCTTTACCGCAACAACGGAGATGGAACGTTTACCGACGCGACCTCAGCCGCGGGGCTCGGTTTGTACACACAATATCTCGGCTGGGGCACGATGTTTTTCGATTTCGATAACGACGGTTGGCCCGACTTGATTCTGGTGAACGGCCACGTCTATCCTGAGGTCGACAGCCAGCACTTGGGCAGCAACTACAAAGAGCCACGCATTCTCTATCACAACAACGGCGACGGCACATTTACCGATATTTCGGCTTTAGCCGGACCGGGAATTACGACACTGGCTTCATCTCGCGGGCTGGCCGTTGGTGATTTATGGAATGATGGCCGCATATCCGCCGTGATCAGCAACATGAATGCGGCGCCGAGCTTGCTGGTAAATGAGATTCGCTCCAAGAATCATTGGATTGCCTTTCATCTCGTCGGAACCAAGTCGAATCGTGATGGCATCGGCGCGAGGGTTTCAGTCAAAACCGCAAATCGAACGTTCGTGGACGAAGTGCGCAGCGGGTCTAGCTATATTTCCAATAACGATATGCGAGTTCACTTCGGGCTGGGACCAGCGGCGAAAATCGAATGGCTGGAGATTCGTTGGCCGAGCGGTCTGGCAGAAAAGTTTTCCGACCTGTCGGTCGACGCAATTCATACCGTAAAAGAGGGAACTGGCGCGGCAACCGCACCGGCAACGAAGAAGCAATAAAGCCGATTTTATTTTCTCGGCTCTGCCTTCTTCGGAAATTGGACTCTACGGCTGATGCCTTCGCCTTCTTTCACAAAAATCAACTGATTCGCCTTCACATCCTTAAGAGTGTCGACATGCCCGCTGGGCCAGCGGATTTCCAGCACTTCCACTTTCTCAGCTTTGCCGAGCCCGAAATGGATACGCAAGTCGTTCTGCGAAATATAGCTGCCGCCGCTGCGTACTTCATCAATCTGTTGATGTGGTTTCGTTTCGTCTGGAGAATGCGTCGTGCAAATCAGCCGCGCTCCAATTCCGCTGCGGTTCGATTTTGTTCCAATCGTGCGAATCTTGATCCAGTTATTCTCCAGCGTAGAGTCGCAGCGCAACAGTTGCGGATAATCGTTCACCGTATTTACCACTACATCGATGTCGCCGTCATTGTCGAAGTCGCCGAAAGCGCAACCCCGGCAGGGCGCTGGGTCGGAGATTCCCGGTCCGGCCTGCATAGAAACATCGGCGAAACGGCCATTGTGCAAGTTGTGATAAAGCAATTTGCGTTGAGGGTACCCGGCTTCGGTCTTTAGCTGTTCGACCTCGGGATATACGTGGCCGTCGCAAATCAAAATATCAGGCCAGCCATCGTTGTCGAAGTCAACAAATCCGCAACCCCAGCCCAGAAATTGTGTATGCGCGCCTAAGCCCGCGGCAAACGTGGCGTCTTCGAAATTGCCTCCGCCAAGATTACGGTAAAGCGACGGAGTGTCGCCAGCGAAGTTAGTCTTGAGCAGGTCAAGGTTTCCATCCAAATCATAGTCTCCGGCGGAAACGCCCATTCCTGCTTGCGGCTTACCATCGGGACTCAAAGCACAGCCCGCTTCAATGGCGACGTCTTCAAAAGCTCCATTTTTCTTGTTCTGGTAGAGCGCGCTAGCGGCGGAGTCGTTGGCAACATAAATATCGGGCCAGCCATCATTGTCGAAATCGGCCGTGAGAACGCCCAATCCGTAAGTTCCGTTGGCACGAAAAATTCCAGCCTTCTCGGAAACATCCGAAAAAGTGCCGTCGCCATTATTGTGGTAAAGAATATTTTTCCCGCCATGTAGGCCCGGAGGGCCGCACGCCACCAGCACACCTTTATAAAGACAGGGTCCAGACTCCGGCACCGGGGCCGTGGCCAAGTCCATGTCGATGTAATTGGCAACGAAAAGATCGAGGCGGCCATCGCGATCGTAATCCACAAACGAACAACCTGTGTTCCAACGCGTACCTTTGCCTGCCACGCCCGCCTTTTGGCTGACGTCGGAAAACGTTCCATCACCGTTGTTGTGATACAGGACGTTCTTGCCGTAATAAGTTACGAACAGATCGTCCCATCCATCATTGTCGTAATCGCCAATGCAAACGCCCTGACCCCAGCCAGAGTGTCCCACTCCAGCCTTGGCCGTAACGTCAGTGAATGTACCGTCTCGGTTGTTGCGGAAAAGATGGGAGGTGGGTTCGCTGCCGCCAGGAAAACCCTCCAGGCGCCAGCCATTTACCAGAAAAATATCGAGCCAGCCGTCGTTATCAAAATCGTAAAACGCGACCCCACAGCCCGTAGTTTCCAGCAGATATTTGTTCTTGTGCTCGCCACCAAAAATTGTTTTTGCATTAAGCCCGGCTTCGCGAGCTACATTCAGAAAGCTCACGCCCAGTTCGCGGGCTTCAGAGGGATTTAGTTTGGCATCGGTCTTCTGGTCTCGCGCAGGGCCAGCTCGCAGCCAGTGCGGAGTTGCCAGGCCCAAAACGCTTTCCAGCGAAAGCACGAGGCTTGATCGACTCAAAGATTTCAAGAACCCGCGACGCGAGGAAGACAAAAGGTTGGCACCCGCCCGATCCAGGCCGTGCTAAAATTCGCCCCTAATTCTTATATTCAGTGAACTCAGACTTTGCAAGCTCCGCCGTCCGTACACGTTGTTGCTTCTGGCATTTTACGCCGAACCTTTTTGTTCAGCGTGAGGATTACAATCTAACTTCGTCCCGGGTTAGATCCGGTTGCTGAGGAAGGGTATGACATCTCGAGTTTTATGTGGAGGCGCTTCTGATGAAGGAAAGTGCTCGATCGATGGCAATCTTTTTATTTATGTTTTGCATTTCTGGGTTGACTGCTTATGCACAGACGAACACCCACGCGGCGGAAGAAGCGGGGCACGCCTGGTGGCAGCACGCTGTTTTCTACGAAATTTATCCGCGCAGTTTCGCCGATAGCAACAATGACGGCGTCGGAGATCTGAACGGAATCGCCGCGAAGCTCGATTATCTGAAAGATCTCGGCGTGGATGCAATCTGGATTTCGCCCTGCTTCCCTTCGCCGCAGGTTGACTTCGGTTACGACGTTTCCGATTACGAAAATATCGATCCCATGTACGGCACGCTGGCCGACTTCGATAATCTGGCGCGCGAAGCCAAGAAACGGAACATTCATATCATCCTCGACTTCGTGGTCAACCACACGTCGGATCAGCACAAGTGGTTTCTGGATTCGAAATCTTCGCGCACCTCTGCCCATCGCGATTGGTACATCTGGCGCGACGGAAAAGGCCCGGGAGAGCCTCCTAACAATTGGGTGTCGAATTTTGGCGGTTCGGCGTGGCAGTTTGATCCGACCACGAATCAGTACTACTACCACTACTTCTATCCGCAGCAACCGGATTTGAACTGGCGTAATCCCGCCGTCAAGGATGCCATGTTTGATGTGACGCGCTTCTGGTACAAACGCGGCGTCTCCGGATTCCGACTGGATGCGGTCGATACACTTTTTGAAGATCCGAATCTGAAAGATAATCCGATTAAAAAGCCCGGAAAGAATGCCTTCGGGGATCCGTTCGAAGAAAACAAATACAATACGAAGCTTCCCGAAGTGCATGACATTCTGCGCGGATTGCGCCAGATCGCAGACCAACACGACGCTGTTTTGATCGGCGAGACCTGGACGGCGAACGTTGCTGAACTGAATCAGTATTACGGCAAAGGCAATAATGAATTGCAACTGCCCATGGATTTTCTTTTCACCATGGTCAACAAGCTCTCGCCTGCAGAATTCCGGAAGCAAATTGCGGGAATAAATGCAGCCTCCGGCTGGCCCACATTCGTGATCAGCAATCATGACATCGTCCGCTCCTACGATCGCTATGGCGATGGCAAGCATAACGACGAGATTGCGAAACTGATGGCGGGGCTATACCTGACCTTGCGCGGTACGCCGATCCTGTATTACGGCGAAGAGATTGGGATGAAGACCACTCCACCTACGCGCCGCGAAGATGTGAAAGATCCCATCGGTATCAAAGGTTGGCCAAAAGAAAAAGGACGGGATGGAGAACGCACTCCAATGCAGTGGAATGACAGTGAGAATGCGGGCTTCACGAAGGACACGCCATGGCTGCCGCTTCCTCCGACATACAAAACTCATAACGTAGCCGATGAGTTGAAAGATCCCAATTCGGTGCTCGAATTCTATAAGAGCGTGCTCAAGCTGCGCCACAGCAATCAAGCCTTGCTTAACGGAAGTTATAAGGCGATCAACGAAAGTGATCCGAACGTGCTTTCGTACTTACGAATCTATAAGGATCAGGGAGTGGTTGTGGCTCTAAATATGTCTGGCTCGGCGCAGAAGATGAGCCTCGATCTGAAGCAAAATGGGTTTGCTTCCGCTACGAGCCTGCTGGCAATCGGGCAATCTTCGCTCCAGGGAAATGAAGTTTCACTGGAGCCCTACGGAGTTTTTATCGGCGAGCTTACAAAGTAGAATGATCTGTCGTTTTCGCCCGCTGGCAAGATTGTGGATGTATGGATTGGTTTTATCGTGCATCATAAGGTCCGCCTTACAAGTTAATAGGCGTCTTCTGGCAAAAGACGCACACTTATCGGGATGGCGGAAGATGGCATAGTGGCCGTACAGCCGGATTATGATTCGGGCCGCCTTTCCCTGGGCGGCCCGGCACGGACACTTACTGCGGCT
>JBAWBG010000359.1:0-2050 GCA_049589695.1 Candidatus Sulfotelmatobacter sp.
CTATAATCAGCATGTTCGGCTCCTTTCTCCCGAGCCTTTTTGGTTGGTTTGCACACCACCAACTTTACCCGGGTCTACGGAGCCGACATTGTCATGGAATCAATTACACGTTTTGACCGCTGGTCGATGAGCGCTATCGGGATGTTTCGCCGATTGACCAGGGAGGATTGCAAAATCCTACATCTTGACGACGCTGGCTGCAGGGTGTGCATTGCCAATGAAAAGGAGAACCGATGAGCCGATTCTTGGGTGTTTGCTTGCTTGCAGGCTGCGGAATAGTCTCGGTCCTGGCGGCGTCTCACTCTCCGCAGAGCACTTCGATGGCGGGCGCCCGGGCTAATGCTTCGAAAGCAACAATCGAGGGCCTGGTTCGGGATGTTGCCTGTCCCATTCAGAATCTGGATGGAACTGCGACTAACCTAAGCCTCAAATGCGTGAGGGAATGCGTGAGAGGTGGTTCGCCGCTGGTTATTCTGACCAAAGATGGTCACTTGTATTTCCCCATCTCAGCCAAAATGCCTGACACGGATCAGCGGCAGGAACTGATGCCATTCGTCGGCAAATACGTGCGGGCCAGCGGGACTGTATTTGAACGGACAGGGACGCATGCGATTGTGATTACGGAAATTAAGGAAATGAAAGAGATCCACTTGACGATCGATGAGAAGTAACTCAGGCTCACCGAGAACAAACGAATGAATACTATTGTGGATGCAACTCAACAGCTGTAGGCCGTTCTTGTCGCTTTACATTCCTATTCTTTGTAGACAAGCGGCGGTCCGCTGACTTTATGGGCTTTAAGTGCGACTGATACCTCGACGCGGTCGCCGATTTTGACGAAGGGGATGCCTTTGTTCATCCCGAAGTCCTTACGGTCGAAGGTCATCGTCCCTTTAATGCTGCCTTCGCCGGTGCCCTTACCGGCAAGCGTAAGGCTCAGCGTCTCGGGCTTGGAGACGCCTCGAATTGTAAAGGTCCCTTGCACATCAAAGGTGTTGGGACTGGTCTGCACAACCTTGGTAGAGTGAAAGGTGATGTACGGATCTTCGCTGGCGTTGAAGAAGTCTTTGCCCTTTAATTTGTTATCTTTCATGCCGCTGCCTGTATCCACGGAGTCCGCAGAGATTTTGATGTCGAGCACGCCCGAAGTCACGTCGGTGGAAGGAAAAGTGAGCGTGGCCTCCCACTTGTTAAACTTTCCGTCGATGGCCACGGAAGCCTTCACGAAGAACTTAACGTCGCTTTCTTCAGGGGTGATGGTGAAAATTGGACCTTGTGCTTGGACTAATGACGGCAAGGGTGCTGACGCCAGAAGGCAGAAGACTGCTAATCGCATGGAATCCCTCCTCGAAGGTAAGCGGCACAACGATCTGGATTGCGTCTAGGCTATCACTCGCGGCCACTGTATTCCGTTTTTTGCGAAGGGCAGAATTGCAGGAATAGAAATTACGGGGGACATGGATCGCCGAAACCGGTGTTGCGGTTCTACGCCTTCGCGGCTTTCTTCTTCTCCAGCGCGGCGTAAATCGCAGGGTCTGTACAGACTTCGTAATAAGTGCGTTCGGTCCAGCCGTGCACCGAGAAATCCTCCACATTCACGCGCGGCACACGGCTTTCGCGCACGACGATTTTGCGGAAAATGTCGCGGTCCACGGGGACCGTCCCGCTCGACAGACGGTACTCACCTTTGTCTGACGCCATTGAAGGCGGTAATTTTACCGCGAGCGGCGCCAGCGAAATTTCCTGTTCCAACTTGCGGAATGCAGCCTGATTCATGCGGATTCCGCCCAGGTTGTAACTGATGACCAGGTCCTCCGGATTCGCGTCTTCGGAGGGCGGCGCCGCATCTTCGGATTGAAATACATATACATGGAATGGTCCGGCTTGCGGCTCCATTATTTTGCGAGCCTTCTTGTTGCAGGAGGAAAGCCGGTCGCTCTCATTGAGCGCCTCAGAAATCATGATCTGATGCTCACCATCCATCAGATAGAGCGGAGCGGATTCCTGCAGAGTAATACCGATCCCCAAGGAGAGTTCCGGCATTCCCGAC
>JBAWBG010000360.1:0-15156 GCA_049589695.1 Candidatus Sulfotelmatobacter sp.
CCTACGGAGATGCAGGAGTTGAGGCTCTGCGCGAGGAGATGCGTAGAGATGACAGCATTGTCTATATCGGGCAAGGCATTGGTCCGCGCGGGGGAAACTTTCGCCAGACCCGCGGACTGTGGAAAGAATTCGGCGACGACCGTCTCCGCGACACCGGCATCTGCGAACTCGGAGCCACGGGCGCAGCGATTGGCGCCGCCATGGCTGGCACGCGCACAGTGGTCGACGAAGTATTTCTTGATTTTGCTCTCGAAGCTATTACTCAGATTGTCCAGCAGGCCGCCAATATTTCCTACATGTCCAATGGCAAGATCAAAGCGCCCGTCGTGATCCGGGGAGCGATGGGATCGGTGCGCAGTGCAGGAGCGCACCATTCACATACTTTTTATAACTGGTTTGCAAATACTCCCGGCCTGAAAGTAGCCCTCCCCTCTACACCTTACGACCTAAAAGGACTCTTCAAGACCGCTCTCCGAGATCCTGGGCCCGTAGCAGTAATCGAGCATAAGTCGCTTTACAACACCAAGGGCGTCGTACCTGAAGAGGAGTATCTGATCCCCTTCGGAGATGCGCGCATAGTTCGCGAAGGCAAGGATGTAACTATGGTGGCCATGTCCAAGATGCTGGACACGGCGGCAAAGGCCGCCGCAAAGCTCGCCGAGGAAGGCATTTCGGTCGAATTGATTGATCCCCGAACCATCGTTCCGCTCGATCGGCGTAAGATCACTGACTCCATCAAGAAGACGGGCAGGTTTGTGGTTGTCGACGAATCGCCTTCCTACTGTAGCTTTGCGGGCGAACTTCTTGCGATCGCAGCGGAAGACTGCTTCGATGAACTCCAAGTTACGCCGAGGCGAATTTGCTCGCTGGCGGTTCCAAACCCATTCAGTCCCGTCCTTGAAAATCAAATGATCCCGACGGTGGATCGCGTTGTCAGCGAAGTCCAGCAAGTGATGAAACAGTCAAGGAGAAAGTGTTAGAGATGGCGTACAAAATTGTCATGCCGCAGCTCGGCCTCACAATGGAGGAGGGGTCCGTATCTAGTTGGCTGAAGAAGCCAGGAGAGTTTGTCGAGAAGGGCGAAGCTCTGTTTATTGTGGAAACGGACAAGATCGAAATGGAAGTCGAGTCAATGGGAAAAGGTTATCTCGGTCCGATCCAGGTGGAACTCGGCGTGAAGGTCCCAGTGGGAACTCTTCTGACGATGCTGACCGATGAGCCCGAAACCGCTGCATAAGACTTAGAAGTCATGATCGAGTCACCAATAACTACAGAGATGATCGCCTGACGATCGCATCCTTGCGCGTGAGCACCTCGCGACTGAGCTCAACACCGAGGCCCGGCCCCGGCGGCAGCGGCAGCTCGCCGGTCGCCCCGGCTACCAGCTTTTGCGTAACCAGTCCGTCATACTCTTCGCTGTAGTGACGCCGTACGCTCTCCATGATGTAGAGGTTAGTCACATTGGCCGACAGGTGAGCCGTCGCAAAGTGCAGGATGGGGCCGCCGCAGTTGTGCGGTGCGATTGGAAGATAATAAGTCTCCGCCATGGTCGCGATCTTCTTGGCCTCGGAAATCCCTCCACACCAGGAAACATCCGGCATGATGATCGAAGCTGCGCGATTCTCCAAAAGCTCCCGGAATCCCCAGCGTGTCATTAGCCGCTCGCTCAAGCACAGCGGGATATCCGTGGAATTCGCCAGCTCTGCATAGGTAGCCAGATTATCCTGCGGCAACACCTCCTCCAGCCACATTGGCTTGTAGGGTTCCAGCGCGGCGGCGATCTTCTTTGCACTGGGTAGATTCCAGAAACCGTGAAACTCGATCGCCACGTCAATCGCGTCGCCGAATTTTTCGCGAATCAGCCGCAGAGGTTCACTTCCCTGTCGTATTTGCTCTGCGGAGATGTGATTCCCGCCGTTCTCTCTCGCGATTGGATCAAAGGGCCAGATTTTCATGGCCTTGATATTGCTCTTCAGAAGTTCGCCGGCAAGTCGCGCGGGCTCGCGGTTGAAATCCACATGGTCATAGCAGGTGTTATATATCCGTATGGATTGCCGGGACGCGCCGCCCAGTAACTTATAAATCGGCTGGCCAGTGGCCTTGCCGAGCAAATCCCACAGGGCGATGTCGACCGCGCTGATGGCACGCATTTCCGCCCCCGCCCAGCCGCTATACGAAACGGCCAGAAACATGTCCGCCCACAGCCGGTCGATGGCACTCGGATCTTTTCCCAAAAGCACTGCCGCCAGCCGCGAATGCACAATGGCGGCTTCCGCTTCGGCATTGGGATAGCTCTCGCCCAGACCGATCAGTCCCTCGTCCGTATGAATACGAACCCAAAGGTAGTTAATGGCACCGACGTGCACATTGATTCCGTGGGTAAGATAGATAGTTTCGACGGCTGTGATTTTCATGGGCGCAGCGTGAAGCGCATTATCTCCGAACACGTTCTCTGCGGTCAACATTATTGTTGACAATAATTACACTGCCAACGTACAGTGTGCGTGCCCGGGATAGAATGAGAGCGACATTCAGCATATTTTGTTAGCTCGCCGAAGTCCACATGCCTCGTTTTGAAGATCCCGGAGTAAGGAAGAAGGCTTCATAATTATGGCCGAAGTTGAGCACGTTCTCGAAGTTCGCAATGTGATCGGGGAGGGCCCGGTCTGGCACTCTCAGGAGGGATTTCTTTACTGGGTGAACTTCATCGAGCAGTACCAAATCCTCCGGTTCTCGCCCCAAACGAGGCGCCTCGACGTATTTGAAGCGGGGATGCCGGTGATGGCGCTCGGCATACGAAAGGCCGGTGGATTCATCGCGGCCACCGCTAAGGGAATTGCAAACTGGGACACTGGGCGCAATTTGTTCGATCCGTTTTGTGATCCACTTGCCGGGCGGGCAGGCATTCGTTTCAACGACGCGGCCACTGACAGTAAGGGTCGGTTTTGGGTGGGCACATTGAATGACAACAATCCCAAAGGGCCAGACGGCGAGTTGTTCTGTCTTCAGGGCGATCATTCATTTCGGCTGATGGATAAGGACATTACCGTGTCGAACGGGATCGGGTGGAGTCCAGATCGAAAGATCATGTATTTCACAGATTCTTTTCGCTATGCCATTTACGCCTACGACTATTCCGCTGAATCCGGAACAATCCTGAATCGCAGAACGTTTGTGCAGACACCTCCGGATGGTGGATTACCCGATGGACTGACGGTCGACACCGAAGGCTTCGTTTGGAGCGCGTACTGCGGAGGCTGGAGGGTGGTTCGCTATGACCCTGAAGGCAAGGTCGATCGCGAATACCGATTGCCGGTAGCCAATCCCACCAGTTGTGCATTTGGCGGCGAGAACCTGGACGAGCTCTACATCACGTCGGCTGCTTTAGGATTGAGCGAAGAACATAAACGACAGCATCCACAGTCTGGTGATTTGTTTCGCCTGAAGGCGGGCGTCACCGGTGTGGATGAGCCGCGATTCGCAGGATGATCAGGCTTTGACCTGATGTGCTGCCCACCGATCGCATCCGCTATTCTAGTTGACATTGTTGTTGACATTATCAGCATTCACAACCTAGAGTGGCTGGACGACAGGAATTGTTTTTGGGTGCTATGGTAATGCAGCGGAGAAGCGGATTGCCGTCGCGCAAACGCTTTCCGGCCACTAGTTACCAAATCCACCATCTGGTTGGTTCTCATGCCTCACGAACTGAGATTGCAAGGGAAAAAGGCGCTCATCACTGGTTCCGACACCGGCATCGGACACGAGATAGCTCTCGAATTTGCCCGGCAGGGCGCCGATGTCGTATTCCACTACGTTCAAAGCGATTCCGGAGTTAAAGCCGCCGTCGACGAAGTGATCTCCATGGGACGCAAGTCAGCCGCATTTCAAGCGGACTTTGACTTTCTGGAGCAGGTCACGCGGCTGGGTGATCAAGCCAGTGAGTTCCTCGGTGGTGTGAATTGTCTGGTTAACAACGCCGGGGTCACCATGAACCGCCCGTTCCTGAAAGTCACGCCCGAACAATTCGACAAGATGTTTCATATCAACTTCCGTGGACAGTACTTCCTTACACAAAGAGTAGTACAGGACATGTTGCAGCGCAGAGGGGGCGTCATTTGCAACATGTCCTCCGTCCACGGATTGCAGGGCGTACCAGAACATACGGTTTACGCCGCCACCAAAGGGGCGATCATCGCGTATACGCGATCTCTGGCCGTTGAACTGGCCCATAGAGGCATCCGTGTCAATGCGATCGCCCCCGGGTGGATCACAGTGGAGAACTATTTCAAGTGCATTCCCGGCTTCACGAAAGAAATGGCCGCAGAAGCTGGCTACAAAGCAATTCCGGTGGCGCGCTGCGGCGAACCGCTCGACATCGCCAGGCTCGCCGCGTTCCTGTGTTCCGATGACGCATCGTTCATCGTCGGTCAGACCATCGTCGCCGACGGAGGAACCACCGCGCTGATGTCTCTCGTCTCCGACTTCAGGCAAGAGTCTACGAACACCTTTGGCAGAGGTTACATTCCGGGCGTATAGGTGGCGGATCAATGCTCCAAGATCTAATCGCGACGCTGAAAGCAGTCGGCAAATCCGCCGAGCTATATCAAACCGACGACGGGACCAGGCTTCTGATTTTGCCCTATGGCGGCAGAATTCTCGGGGTATTCGCGCCCGGCAGCGATGAGAACTTCCTCTGGACGAACTCCGTGCTGAACAGTGCAGAGTCAGCCCGAAGCTACTACGCCAGCGACGACTGGCAAAATTCCGGAGGCGACAGAACGTGGCTCGCTCCGGAAGTGGAGTTCTTTTTCCCAAAGTTTCCCAACATCGACATCGCCGGTTATTGGCAACCACGCAGTCTCGATCCCGGCAACTATGAACTCACGAGAACGGTTCAAGGAGTAAAGCTCACTAACCGTCTGCACATCGAGGCCTTTCGATCTCGCAAGCGGCTGGAACTGGAGATCACGAAATCGGTCGCAGCGGCGCCGAACCCATTGCGCCACGACACCGAGATTCGTTTGGGTCCGATTGAATATGCGGGCCACACTCTACTTACATCCCTGAAAATTCTCGACCAGAATCCGGACGGCGTTCCTCTGGTTGGCCTGTGGAATCTTACGCAAATGCCGCATCAAGGGGAACTGTTTGTTCCAACCTACTCGAAGGCCGAGCCGAGAATTTACTTTGGTTTGGTTAACACCCCTCCCGACGAACTCGCGATCAGCAGTCGCCTGGTGCGCTTCAAGATGCGGGCCGCGGGCGAACATAAGGTTGGAATTCGCGGGGTCGTCACCGCGGGACGCATCGGTTACATTTATCCAACTGGCAACAGACATGCGCTCATCGTACGTAATTTCTTCGTCAATCCCTCGGGCGAATATGCCGATGTGCCCTGGACTGAGCCGGAAGATTTCGGCTACTCGACCCAAGCCTGCAGCGTCAACAGCCGCTGGGGAGAGTTCAGTGAGATGGAATACCATGTTCCGGCCATCGGCGGAGCGACGGGGCTCAACCACATCGAAGATCGCTCGCAACTCTGGGCCTATCGCGGATCGCGCGAGGATATCGTGAAAATCGCTCGGACGCTGTTGTCGAATGAGATCGAGTAGTAGCGCACTTTCACGAAAGTGCCGCATATGGAGAACATGCCAATCGTGAAAAGATATTCAAATGCGATCGACACTCTGGCATCAAGTTGTTTTTGTGTCAGTTTGTCCGGAAGCCGATAACGCAGTAAGAAGACGGTCACGACTGGAAGTCGAAATACGGGCAGCGTGGTGCCAGTCGTTATCCCGTATGCTATTGATTTTAAAGTGGTGAGCGCGGTAGGAATCGAACCTACAACCTACTGATTAAGAGTCAGTTGCTCTGCCAATTGAGCTACGCGCCCGCTCCGAACATCGGCGAGAATTTTTGATTATATCATTCGCGATGCAGGCGACTTCAGATTGTCCCACAGCTTGTATTGAGTCAGATTGGAAATCGGTAGTCGGTCAATTTGGAAACGGGTCCACGAAGCTCACAGTTGCGGACTCGGCACGAAAAATTTATGCGGAGATCGCTTCTCGCCCTTCGCCGGTCAGGGCCGGGCTGGAGGCGACTCGCTTGCGTTCCGCAATCACTTCTACTTTTGCCAGCGCGCGACGTTCTACTCTTCCTATGACTGTGCGGTCGTTTGCACCGCTGATCGAGAGAGAGATGAATCGGTTCTCATTCCATAGACGATCGATCAGGCGGCGTTCGTGTGCGCGAAGCACTTCCTGCGGGAGCGAGGAAAAATTTCGAAACGTCCACGTTAACAGGGCGCGCTCAAGAAAATTCGGCTGCAAATATCGGGGCCCAATCGGCGTGTCGAGTTCCAAGACACCGTGGGCGAGTTTTTCAATCCACATTCTGCGTTCCTACCCAGGGTAAGTTGATCAAAAATGTTCGATTGCGTTCAAGGCGGGCATTATTGCACCAACTCTGGGGCATGGGAAGCATTTTTATGAACATAGGCAATTTATTTTCGAATTTGCTCAATTTGAGAAAACCCGGCGGTCGCCGATCGCTGTTCGTCGTTCGCTTGTTCGGAAATCTCTCGGGCTGATCGGTCCATGGGACACATCGTTAAGAAATCTGCGCTTCTCATTGGAGCTCATCGAGGGGAGCTGATGAACGGGGTCTCTGAATATTGGAGTGGCGGACACCCTAGATCAGCTCTGGCAGGCGTTCGATCCGGTCGAGCGTAGCCGCTACTCCTACTCCTTTTCCGTCCGTTGCCTCTAAACGAACCACCGTGGCCTCGCAGAGGGTCCAACCTCCGGGGCCTAATCCCAGGTTCGGCGGGAGCATCAGCACCAGTTCGAACTTTGCTCCGGCCTCAAGATGAGAATTTGTGTAGAGGAAGATGCCAGATGAAGTCAGGTCGCGGGTCAGGCCGGAGTGCTCGGTCGTATCGCCTTGTTGTGTGCGCAGCTTGACTGGTACTTCGACCGGACTTCGGGTTTGGCGTCGGCGTTCCATTTTGCTTTTTTGACCTCGATCCGCAGCCGCAAGACCATTACACCAGTCGCTCCATTAAAACCACCAGGTCTCGCCTCAACGCATCCGCTACATGCAACCTACGACTCAGCGCATCGAATTCCGCGGGGACGATGATCCGTTCCAACGGCCTATACTCCGGGTATGTGTCGAAAAAAGACTTCGTCAGCTTTGGGATTGCTTTTCTGAGTTCTTCTTGCGATCTTTCGGACAGTGTAGTTGCACTGGAATTATATCCAGCGATGAAACCAAGGTACATATCCAGGTCCGGTATCAAGCCTGCAGTCAGATCCGGACGGATCCTCTGAAGCTTATAGCAATCTGCGTAGGGAAATTTTGTTCTGAGTTCGTTTCTATAGCGACTTTCTACCTCTTTAGCCAGGGTCTGCGCAGCATCATCGCTTAGGTATCCTCCCATAAATTGTCTAAAACCAGATCTCGAACTCTACTTTTCAAAGCGCTCGAACGGCTAGAAACTGAACTTTAGAGCCAGTTCGATTCCGCGCGGCCCTCCGCCTCCCAGGAATGGGTTACCAATACCCACGTCGCCGGTCGCAGTAATCCCGTAGCCGCCGTTCCCGACCTCTCTTGTGTTGGCACCGTTCAGCCCGAAACCGCAGCCGCAGCCGGTGGTGGAGAGATTGGTTGCCGGGTCGGCGATGAAATTCGGCAGTACTGGATTGGAGAAGTTGGGATGATTGAGAATGTTGAAGAACTCAGCGCGGAATTGTGCCTTCACGCGCTCGGTGATGGCCGTGTCCTTGTAGATGGCGAAGTCCCACTGCTTATAGGTAGGGCCTACCAGCGAATTGCGTCCGAGATTGCCGTAGTGCCGTGTGCCGGGAACACAATCGCCGGCGAGCCCCGTCGGGCCGGTGTAACCGGGCTCCAAGGGATCAGTCACCAGATCCGTCGGCAGGCAAGGCATGGCAAAGGAGGTCAGATCGATGTAATTGCCCGGCGTGCTCTTGTGATAGGTGATCGGGCCGACCACGTCCGGGCGATCGAAACATTCGGCACCGCCGCTGTAGTCATCTTCGCAGTTGTAGTTGAATTGGAAGGGCTGGCCACTCTGCAATGTCACGGTGCTCTCAATGCCCCAACCATTTTTCAGGCGCTGCATGTCTCCGCCCTGATGGGGGAACTCATAGGCGAACACCCACGTAAAACGATTCGGGACGTTGAAGTTGGATGGGCCGTATTCGGACTGAGGATTGTTGCTGTCCTGCGGCTGCGCTGCGTTGGGAACGAAGTCTTCGAGATCGCTGGAGTTGTCGAGCGACTTCGAATAGACATAGTTGACCGCGGAAGTAATTCCGTGCCACCCGTTGACTTTGTAACTGACCTGGAGCGAGTTATAGTTCGACTTGCCGCTCGACTTCTCCTGATAGATGTAGAAAGCGCCTACGCCGGCATCGCCGAAGACACGCGGCACTCCGAAATCCTGAATGGTTCCAGTGGTGGCGCAGGTGGCGATCCCAAACGGGCAATCGGCAGCCGTCACGGCTGCATTGGTCGGTTGATTGAGGTCGTAGAAGTGCAATAGGCGGTGGCCTTGCGATCCTACATAGCCGACCTGAAGAACGGTCTTGCTGCCGATCTGCTGTTGGATGTTGATGTTGTAGTTCTCCATGTAGGGCGTCTTGATGTTGGGATCGACGCCGAAAATGTCGCACTCCTGGCTGGTGCAATCGGACGGGCCGTAGACGGGCTGCCCGGGAGTAATGGTCGATACATTGAGAGCCGCGCCGGTGATGGCGTTCGATCCGCCAAAGTTCCCATAAGCGGGACCGGGGGCGTAGTAGGCGGAGAAGGGCAAGTGGCCTAGAAACATGTCCTGCGAAAAGGCGTCATAGAACAGGCCCGCACCGGCCCGGATTACCGTTTTGCTCTTGCCAGTTACATCCCACGCAATGCTCGCGCGCGGCGAGAAGTTTTTGTAGTCAGGATTGTACAAACGATTCAAGCCGTTGCTGCCGACCTGTTCGTAGGTGCCGGTGCCGGTATCGGAGGCGGCATCGAAACCCGAGACGAGAAAATTGGCGAACAGATTGTTTTTCTCTTTGACAATTCCGTAGTAGTCCCAGCGCAGGCCGTAATTAACGGTGATGCGGGGATTGAGCCGGAAGCTGTCTTGTAGGTACAGACCGAAACTGTTCTCCGAGGTATGGCGCAGCGAGTCCCCGGAATATTGCAGACCCGAAGAGGGATCGCCTTCGAGAAAATCGCTCAAGTTAGGGAATTTGAGACGGCCGCGGAAGTACTTGTCGAAGTATTGCTGAATCGAGGTACGCCGGAATTCAAAGCCGGCCTTCAGGTCGTGCTTGCCAAGCTTCCAACCCACGTCCTCGACGAAATGCGTGTTGGTGTCGTGGCGGGCACGCGGATCGCCAGAAGTGGTGCCGAGCTGCGAAAAGAAGCTCGTGGCACCGCTCGGAGTTACCGAGACGAGGATGATGGGAAGACCAGAGTCATGCAGGCCACTTCCCTGGCAGTCGGCGGTATCGCTGGCGGCGCAGAGGCCGATCGAACTCGGATGGAAGGCCTGGTCCTGGGCAAAGAAACCTTCCGAGAAACGATTCCAACCATAGCGCATCTCGTTCACAACCGATCCGAACGTATGAACGTAGGAGAGCGACGTTAACTGCACGCGGGTGGGCGTAACCGTGTTGAAGCCGGGAAGCTGGCCGCCGCTACCGGTCAAGGCCAGCGGAAATGCCTGCGTGCTGTCACCGAAAAAATATCGGCCGGTCAGAATATTGTTGGCATTGAAATTGTGATCGATCTTGGCGATGAGACTGGTGAGACCGTTGGAGGATGGAGTGATGAGGGAGGCATTGGCGTGAAGCTTATTCGGACAGCCGACATCCTCTCCAGCGCTTGGGGTTCCGAAGGTTCCCGGAATGTTTGGCGCCGGCCAGAAAGCCAACATGGCTTGGGTAACCGGATTTGGAGGGCCGTTGGCCGCAACGTCAGCCGCGATCTGGGCGGGGTCGGGCACGCATGCCAGGGTCACGGTGCCGACCGTTTCGCGCTGACCTTCATAATCGAAATAGAAAAATGTCTTGTCCTTGATGATCGGACCGCCGATGGCGCCGCCGAACTGATTGTTGTGAAAAGGGGCGCGTTGATCGGTAAAGTTGAAGAAGTTGCGGGCGTCGAGAGCGTCGTTGCGGAAATACTCAAACAACTGGCCATGCACTCCGTTGGTGCCGCTTTTGGTGACGATATTGACAATGGCGCCAGCGTTGCGGCCGTATTCCGGCTGGAAATTAGAGATGACGCTCATTTCCGCAATGGCGCCGATCGGCAGAATCGCGGACGGAACGGCGAAGACGCCTCCTTCATTGATGGCGGGATCGTTGCGGTAACCGTCGTTCATGTCGGTGCCGTCGAGCATGTAATTGTTGGAGCGGCCGCGCGCACCGTTCATGGAGAACTCTCCGTAGGAGCCGGGTGAATCGGTGATTTGATCGGGCGAGCCAGCGACTCCGGCATTAAGGAAGATCAATTTGGTGTAGTCGCGGCCGTTTACCGGGAGATCTTCGACGGTCTGGCTGGTGAGCACGCCGCCAAGATCGTTGGAGGTAGTTTGAACCTGGGGAAGCTCTTCCCCGGAGACTTCGACCGTCTGCGTGACTTGGCCCACCTTTAACTGGACATCGATGCGGCGCTCAGTGGCGACATTAACTTCGACGGCGCTGGTGACGGAGGTCTCGAATCCGCTTTGGGAGACGGTGACGGAATACATGCCGATGGGCAGTTCGGGAATGGCATAGCCGCCATCGGAGGCGGTGGTCGCGTTGCGCTCGAGACCGGTGCCGTTGTTGCGCACCTTTACGGTAGCGCCCGCAACAACGTTTCCTGAGGGGTCGGTGACCGTGCCGAGAATTGTGCCGCGGAAAGTTTGAGCAAGCGCGATTGACGGGGGGATTGAACAGAGTAAGAGAATGCAGACCACCACGCGGTCTAGCTTCATTGCAAGTTCTCCTTTGGCCGGGGCGGGAAACAAATCGGGCTCCGCGTGCGGCCAGTTCAGAGTCTTTTTAGAGTTGGGGAATTATAGACGAGTGCGCAGAAAAGGTAAGTGACTTTGTGGGGCCGGGACTGGGGATGACGACGAAGGATCGGGGCGCGCAGCGTGCCTGGCAGGATAGAGAATCAATAACCTGCCCTCTCGCGATTTTGTGCACGCACGGGCGGGGCGCCCGCGCCTCCATCTTTAGAAGTTGAAGGCCAGGCCGCCGCGGATCGAGCGAGCTGAGGATTGCACTAGATAGACTGTTTGGCCGTCGCTGCTTACTACGGGGATATAGCCCTGCGCTAGCAGATTGCGGATATCCAAGAGAAGTTCCATGTGTCCAGCGATCAACCTGGACGGAATCGGCTGGCGGACGGAAATGTTCAGATACGGGTCGGCTGCGCCCGGTGAGGTATTGAAAAGGTCGACCGGCGTCAGGGTGCGGCCCGCAGTGTAGCGATACGAGGCGACCCAGTGCGTCTTCGACTTCGGAATATCCCCGCTGAATTTGGCGGCTACCGCATGACGGCGCTCCGCGCGGATGTAGTCGCGGGCGTCTTGCAGTTGAACGCCGGGACGCGAAAGATCGAGCATGCCGCCGAAGTCGTAATCGAGAGTTGCGGTGAGGTCATCGAGCAACTTGCGTTGGAGAACCGCGCGAATGCCTGCCGCCGAAAAATCATTGCCCTGATAGCTGAAGGTCCCGGAATAGAGGTCGGGGAGCACGTCGCCGGATTCGGCAGTCAGATCGCCGACGCCGGTGAGAACGGGATCGACGATATTGTCAGCGTAAAGGGCAAGCTGCATTTTGTTCTTGCCGGCGCGTTGGGAGAGCGAAACCTCCTGATGACGGGCGCGCTCCATCGCGGGAGAGAAATCGACAATGCTCATGCGCGGGCCGGCTGCGCCCGGATCGGAGGAAACATCGTCGTAGTGGCCGCCGCCGGCGGAACGATCTTCGAGACGGGAATCGGGCACTGAACTCGAGTATTGATATTCGAGAACCGTGTTCGGCGAGAGGTGCAGATCCACCGAGCCAAAGGGTTTGAAGGCGTGCGCCCGGCCCATGAACTGGATGGTTTGCAACTGGCTGCCGAACGTCATTTCGGCTATGTCGCCAAGAACCACGCGATCGGCACTCGTAACCGAAAGCGCCTGCAAGGTGGCGCCCGGCATGTTGTTGAGATCGGGCGAATTCAGACGGATTGCGGAGATGGACAGCGACGGCTCGAAGACATCGCTGTAGTGGCTCGTGTAGGTGGTGCGGAGAATAGCAGCTGGATTGGCAGAACCATCGGTCCCGTAGCCTACGTCGCCGTTGAACCGGACCGTGCCTGTCGAGAGTAGCGAACGCTCGACAGAGAACGCGGCGGACATATCCGACGGACTGCCAAAACCTTCGCCGGGAGCCCCAGCTAACAGCGTGACGTTGCCTTTCAAGTCTCTGCCATTTTCAACGATTGCGGTCGAGCCATCAGGAAGAATGCGCAGGATGGGGCGGTTAGAGATAGATCGAAGTGTCCACTTCCAATCGTCCTGATCGACCTGCGTGGGAACAGTGACCAACTGAATGGCTTCAAAAAGGTTGGTCAGCGTGACATTGACCATCAGTTTGGCGCCGGAGCGGACGCCGATTTTTTCACGGAGCGTGGGCAGAAACGACGGCGCACTGACTTTGATGTTGTAGGTTCCGGGAACGAGGGTTGCGAGAGAGTAGAAGCCGCGATCGTCGGTAAAGACTTTGCGGGCGGCAGCGCCAAGGATTTCTACTGCGGCTCCCATCTGAGGAGCCCCACTACGGTCGCGGACATAGCCAGAGATGGTCCCGGCTGAGATTCTCGCGGACTCGCCCCAGGCCGGGAGAGCCACGGCGACGAGGATCGCAAGGAATCCAAGCTTTCCGATCGTTTTTCGGAACGCCTTTCGGCATGCCGCCTGGAACATCACGCCTACCTTTGACGGGACCTTGACCCGTCAGTCTGTCTGTAAGTCAGAAAAAGTCTACTCTTTGTCTTTACTTCCCTACTCCACTGCGAACGTGGCCGTTGGATCTACCATCTGCTTCGACAACTTGTCGTTCACCTTGATTTCAATCTTGTACATGCCGGGCTGAAGGTTCGCCGCGGACAACGTCTTTTGCAGCGTGACTTGATCGCCAACGTTGCCCATCGTATCGGTCGACTCGATGGTATGAATGACCGCTTTATTGTTGGCGTCAGTCACGTTGTATTCGACGGTGGCGGAAGGCTTATGCGTCTTCTCGTCGACCGTCAGATTGTAGACCTGCATCCAGAAGTTCACTTTTTGACCGCGCTTGAAGGAGACGGGCTTGCCGTCGGCTGACTGTACGCGCGGGCGGACTTTCATCGCTCCGATGACGAAATTGCCGGTGCCGACGTTTCGGGCGGCAACGGGTTCCATCTGGTCGGCGACAATGAGCGATGAGTTGCTGAGATGATCTTCGCTAAAGTCCGGGATCACGATGGCATGACTCCAACTGCCCTTGCGATCACCGTTTACATCTTTCACCGCGATGTCTAGGCGATAGCGGTTCTGGCTGATCTTCAGAGGCAGCGCTTTCCAGTAGACCGAGGAATTCTCGGCTGTTTTGGGCAGGAGTTCGATCGGGACGTCGACCTGAACCGGATCCTCAAAGGTCTGAACGATCTTGCCGGCCAACGTGGTGACTCGGCCGAAAATGTTGACCGTACCGCGCTCGATGCCATCCTTGTTCTGGAAGGTGATGTCGCGGTTTTTGATCTGGATAGTGATCGGAACCAGAACCGTGTCGCTGGTTACGCGCACAAAGTCGGCGCGAACGTCGAAGGGCATCAGGTTGTAACTAATTTTACTGGTGACGATTTCTTCCAGATCTTTGAACTTGACGGCCGGGGCAGCCTGAAGTTTGGCAAATTGCTCGAGGCGGTCGAATTGCTTGGTCTGCAAGTCCTGGTTGAACGGACCAGCGCCTAATTGTTCGAGGCCACCATTCGTGAAGCGACTGGCCTTACTCGACATGCCCATTTGTTCATACAGGGTAAGACCGGCGTTCGGCGTGTACTTGAGGGCATCTTTTTCCGATCGGTCGATCGTCATGTGATAGTCGTTACACATGCAGGTGTCGACGAATTCGATCATCACTTCCTGGCCAATACCCTCAATGTAACGATAGCGCCAGGTTTCAAACGGGAACGTGGAAGTCTCGCCACCGCCTTCTTCCTGCGGGCGTTCGTAGGAACCGCCGGAGGGGTGCGAATCGATCTCGTCGGCTGGACCGAAGACGATGTACATGTGGCCGCGGTCGGTCTTCCATCCCGGGATGCCGGCCGCGAAGTGCTCGTTGGCGTATGCGATACGGCGGTAATGCTCTTCTTTGAACTCGTTCTCCTCAGTATCGGGAGTGGGATCACGGCGCAGCCAGAAGGCTTCGATGAACTGGTCGCGTTCCTCGTCGTTCGAGAGCAGCATGAAGGCCTTGCGCTCTTCGTCGGTAATAATCCAGGCAACATCCTCAGAGAGCCACTTTTTGTAGGTCTTGCTCAATTCGTGCTTGAGCGCCTTGGCGTTGGCCTTTTTCTGGGCATCCGGGATTTCGCGCTTCAGGGGGTCGGTCTGGCTATTGTCGTCCTTATTTGGGGGAGCCTGCTTGTCGTCGGCGAGGACTCGGGAAACCGGGCAAATCCCCAGCGCGATCACGCCCGCCAGAACCCAGCCTAATCCACGAAAATGGCGCGGGTTACGAGCCTTGGCGCCGGAGCGGCTGTTTTCAGAACTGAAAGCGAACATAGAAGGGCCCACCTAGAGAGACAACGATTCTATGATTCTATGTCGGTTGGATACAAGTACGCAAGGAAAAGAGGCCTGCCTCAGAAAGATTTTATTGATGGGACACACTCAGCGAAGTCCTTCAGAATCCATATTTTGCGATATGGAAACTGAAAGCGCGACAAGGCTAGGGGACGGCCCGGGAATCTTGCGCTCCCGGCATGTTCTATCCACCCTATCAGCCGATACCGGCGCGTCATCCCGGCACGCTATAATGAGTTCGAATGGTTGGGTCGTCGAGTCCCCGTCGACCGGCCGTTCAAAATCTGGAAATCGCGCCG
>JBAWBG010000361.1:0-24714 GCA_049589695.1 Candidatus Sulfotelmatobacter sp.
GTATACATAATCTTCTCTTGCCAGCCCGATGTGCAAAGGAGATGACGTGCCCCGGCTGCCTGATCCTGATCTGGAAGAACGAATTCTGAAAGCTGCGCGAAAGCTGTGGAAGAAAGGTGGAGAGAACGGTCTCACCATGCGCGCCGTGGCGAAAGCGGCAGGAACAAATACACCTGCGATTTACCGGCGTTTCCGAGACCGTGAAGACATTCTTCGTGCCTTACTGCAGCGCATACGTTTGGAATTTGGCGCGTTGATGGAAGGGGCGGCGTCGGCGGAAGATGCCTGCGAATGCTATCTTGATTACGCCCTCAGTCACCCCCACGAGTATGAATTGTTCTACCAGCACGAATACGAACTGTTTTATTCGGGGCGGGCAATTCGCGCTGGGGCAAGGAATCTGATGGGACGGCCGGCTCGCAACGCCATGAAGAAAAAGCTGGCAGAAAGATTCGGAGGAGCGCCCGAGGACCACGCGCATCTGACCATCTCGCTGTGGATGCTAGGCCATGGAGCGGCCATGCTGATGATCGCGAAGACGATCTTGCCCGAGGATGCAGACCAAGCGCGAGCGGTTTTTACTGCATCGGTGAGGGCGTTATTGGCAAAGCCAAATTCATGAGAACTGCGGCTCTCCTTCGGCGGGAGACAGGTCAGATCACCACAGTTTCTTTATACTCGCCAAACACCCGCCGCATCGCATCGGAGATTTCTCCGACGGTTGCAAAAGCTTCTACTGCGGCAATAATTTTTGGCATGACATTCTCGCCCGACCGCGCAGCTTCCTCGACTGCTCGCAGCGCAGCTGTGCAAGGCTGTGCATCCCGCCGCGCTCGCAGCGCCCGCACGCGTTCGATTTGCTTCGGCTCAAGCACCGGATCGATCTTTTGAATCGGAATTGCTTTTTCCTCTTCTACCTCAAACCGGTTTACGCCGACCACGATGGCTTCTCCGCAATCCACGGCCTGTTGCGCCTCAAATGCGGCATTTTGAATTTCCTGCTGCACAAATCCGCGCTCAATCGCCCGCAGCATCCCTCCCATGACTTCAATCTTTCCCAGGTATTCCGCGGCTGCCTTTTCGATTTCATTGGTCAGCGACTCGATGTAATACGAGCCCGCCAGCGGATCAATGGTTTGGGCCACGCCTGACTCGTAGGCAATTACTTGTTGGGTGCGCAGGGCGATACGGGCCGCCTGTTCGGTCGGCAGCGCCAAAGCTTCATCATAGGAGTTCGTGTGCAGCGACTGAGTCCCGCCCAGAACCGCGGCCAGCGCTTGAATCGCCGTGCGCACAATATTATTTTCCGGCTGCTGTGCCGTGAGCGTCGATCCGGCGGTTTGGGTATGAAAGCGCAGCATCCAGGACTTCGGATTCTTCGCCTTGAAATGTTCGCGCATGATTCGCGCCCACATTCTCCGCGCGGCGCGAAACTTGGCAACTTCTTCCAAGAAATTGTTGTGAGCGTTAAAGAAGAAGGAGAGACGCGGGGCAAACTTGTCTACGTCGAGGCCGGCTTTCACTGCCGCCTCCACGTAGGTCATGCCGTTGCCCAGAGTGAAAGCCACTTCTTGCACGGCCGTTGATCCCGCCTCGCGCATGTGATAGCCGGAGATCGAAATAGAGTTCCATTCGGGCACGTGCTCTTTGGCCCAGGCGAACATGTCGGTAATCACACGCAACGCCTGTTTGGGCGGGTAAATATAAGTCCCACGCGCGATGTATTCTTTTAATACATCATTCTGGACGGTGCCTGAAAGTTTCCGGATATCGGCGCCCTGCCGCCGCGCCACCGCTACGTAAAGCGCCAGCAGAATCGACGCCGTAGCGTTGATGGTCATCGATGTAGAGATGTTCGTGAGGTCAATGCCCGAGAAAAGTCGCTCCATATCGTCGATGGAATCGATGGCCACTCCCACCTTCCCGACCTCGCCGGCCGCTAGTGGATGGTCCGAGTCCATTCCGATCTGCGTCGGCAAATCAAACGCAACAGAAAGTCCCGTGGTGCCATTTGCCAGCAAATACTTGTAGCGCTTGTTCGATTCCTCGGCATCCCCCATGCCGGCATACTGCCGCATGGTCCACAAACGGCCGCGGTACATCGTCGCCTGCACGCCGCGCGTGAAGGGATATTCGCCGGGATAGCCTACCTCGGCCTCATAATCCGAACCCTTGAGATCCGCGGGGGTATAAATAGCATTCACAGGAATATGTGAGGGGGTCACGCCACCTTGAGTGCGTTTCTCATCCGCGAATTTCGTTAGATCGGGCATGATGATTCAGTATTTTCCGCGAGACATTTAGTTTCAGCGCCAGTTGTTCGCAGCCGGAAAACCCTCTGCCATGATTCGCGCCTTACCGCGCGTCGCTCTTCCCCTTTTGTTTCACCTTCCAGAAAGAACTTGCTCCGAACCACGCGAACGTCAGTGTGGCGCAAACAGCAATTGCCACGCGCCCAAGGCCAGCCTGCCCGGCATGATATTTCCCGTACTCCTTTACCGTGGCGCCTCCGAAGCTTAAGGCCATAATCAGGAAGATCACCCCTGTAACCTCCAGCCATAACTGGTGCAGCACGCGTCCGAAAGCTCGCCCGGTGGCGGCGGCAGCTTGGCCCGCTGCCCGGAAGGTGCGGCTGCGCTTGGCCTGTTGGGTCGCCACGCGCGCCACTGCGCCCAACTTTCGTGCAGTAGAAACCTTAGTCACGACTCGATTTTAGCAGTGTCTGGCGCTACAATGACGCAAACCTAAGCCGCCAGCAAAACCGTTCGGCGGCTCTTGGCATCTAAACCATTGACGAGCGAGTTAAGATTGGCAGACTGGGACGGACAGCGATCGGGGGGGACGTGGATCAACAACTCAAAGACTTGATGAAGGAACTTGGCGAAGCCATCAACGAATCTCTCTCCGATTCTGAACAGATCGCCGAAGTCGTCTCGCGCATTAAAGAAGGCGGTTACGATATTTTTCTGGTCCTTGAGGCCACCATCGGCGTCAGCAAACAGGGCGACAAAAGCTCTGACAAAACTTCTCTGGTAACGACTCTTTCCACGAATCCCGAGTTCAAGATCAATGATCAGGATCTCAAGTTCCTGAAGTCGCTGCGGATCAAAATCGAAGAAGAGAAGTAGGTAAGATGGTCATTGACCAGGCGACTGACTATCTCCTCGTCGCATCAGTCACTCAACACTTGATCCAGTAGCTGGCCCACCGCACGATCTGCCTCGAGAATCGAAGTGCGATGGTCCATTATCCCCGACAAGTCTGTGTTCGCGAATGCGATTCGCCCGAACGGTGTAGCCCGCAGGACGTCCCTGGGCCCGGGCTTGCCTTCCTTGCCAAAAAAGAAACCCGGCGCAGGACTTAGATATGCGTGTCCCCATCGATTCAGAATGATGCCTGCAATATCACGCTGAGCATCGAAGCCAGATTGCGCAAACATTTCTGTGAATTGTTGGCGAATCAGCCGCTCGTAGTCACGAAATGGCGTCGCGATCATCTCTGTCCGCCCGCGAGATCCTTGCCGTTCGGTTGGCATACCCGGATACGAATACAGAACTTTGAGCGTCAACACCGTGGGCGTGTCTGGGCCGATAGTTGGCGAGTCCGCGCCGCAGGTGGCCAGCTTTCGCACTTGCGTATAATTTCCGAAACCTTCGAACCACTGGCCACCGGACATGCCCATTTTGTAAAGGAACCGCCAGTTCCTCACCGCGACATTGGCCATCAGGCAAGGCGATCGAAAAAACTGCGCGTATGCAGCGCTATATTCCGCTGGCAGATCGCGCACAATATGCCGTGTAGTCCAACTGCCACCCGCCATCACCACCGAACGCGCTTTTACGCGGTAAAGCTTTCCGCCATTCGTATACAAGACATTAACGAATTTCGATTGTACGGGATCGCCCTGATGCTTTGCCCAAACTGCTGTTGAGCCAAGCCGGATTCGTATGGCTGATCCCGCGTGGTCTAGTGCTGCGAAGTTGACTGGGTTGCGGCAAACCGCCTCCAGAGAACGATCGCCGGCAATCGCGTCCGGGATTAGCGTTTTCGTGATGAGCCGCGCAAAACCACTGTTTCCGTCGGGAAACATCTGCGCGCCAGTCTCATCGCTGTCGTCGAGCGGGTGCAGCATGTCGGCCGCGTATGCCGTGTATGCAGAAAGCGCGTCCGGACCCAGACCATACCCTCCGCCCTCTACGGGCGATAGAAATGTGCGAATGGTTTCGCGACTGATGCCATGCTTCTCGATGAGGTGATCTTCCAGCGTGATTGTATCCAGACGCCTTGAAATCGCATCACCCTCATATTTGGGTACCGTTTTCGGCGGCGCTTGCTGGTTGGGCAACAATCCCTGATATCTCAGCAACTCCGTCCGGGCCTGTGCAGAAATTGGTGCGCCTTCCAGCTTCTTTCCCCAGGGATCGATCAACCATATGCCCGGCTGCTGGCCGAACTTCGCCCCGAAATAAAGGCCGGTCGTCGCGCTGTTTGAGAGGTAAGGAGTTCGGCTCAAAGCCATCTCCGGGGCGCCACCAGCCCATTTTTGATAGTCCAGGCGAGGGGTTTCGAGCCCAATAGATTCGTAAAAGCGCCCGATATAGCTATGCGGATACGGCACAGGAAAGAAGGCAGATCCCTGATGCGCCACCAGTCGATGACCGTCTACCAGGAATTCGTTGCGTTTGGCTTCTCCGCCAAATATCGGATGGTTATCGAGCACCAGGCAGGTCTTGCCGTTGCTCCCCTGCCGTTGAAAGATCAGCGCAGCCGCGAGTCCACTGATGCCTCCCCCGATCACCACACAGTCGTAGATTTCACCGGTATCAATAGCATTCGCGGGAGTATTCTCGAAAACTCCGTCGCGAATCTGGTGCCCGGCCTGAAGCACTGTGCGTGTATTTCCATTTGAGTTCGCGTAATCGCCCACTCCGCCGTAGCCGGTCCAGTCGTCAGCCGGGGCGCTGGATGCGAGCAACTGCGACGGTGAGAGCGGACTTAACAACAAACTTCCGGAAGCCAGCAGACTGGCATTGAGAAAATCGCGCCGGGTGATGTTCTGACCCATGCCAAGCGTCTTATCAGTCTTATCTCCGCTGGAATTCGCTTTGCCATCCCCGTTCGTTCGCATCCCCGATCGCAATGACATTCTTTCGCTCCTTCTGAGAAAGCATTATAAGGATCCGTTTGCCGCCGCATACGGCAACTCTACGGGCTGTGCTACCATCTACTGTTTTCTGTGACGATTAACAGCCTGACTCTTGCTCTTCGGAATTTGCATAGGAAGTCAGAGATAGTCCGATGAAAGACACTCTCGGAGTCCTTCTCGCCGGTGGCGCTGGAGAGCGCCTTTATCCCCTCACCCGCGATCGTGCCAAACCTGCCGTCACGTTCGGCGGCATGTACCGCATTATCGACATCACACTTTCCAACTGCCTGAATTCTGATCTGCGCCGGGTCTATATCCTCACACAATACAAAGCCCTCTCGCTGAACCGGCATATCCGCGAAGGCTGGAACATTCTGGGACGTGAGGTTGGCGAGTTCGTGGAAGTGCTTCCGCCGATGAAGCGGGTGAGCGATCAGTGGTATCAGGGCACCGCCGACGCGGTGTATCAGAACATTTATTCCATCGGCTCGGAGCAGCCGAAATTCGTAATTATTCTTTCCGGCGATCACATCTACAAAATGGATTACGGCAAGATGATGAAGCAGCATTGTGATTCTGCTGCCGATGTCACGCTGGCCACGATCCAGATTGATCCCGAAGAGACGCGGCGGTTTGGCGTGGTCGATGTCGACAAAGATGGACGCATCAACGGCTTCGAAGAAAAGCCCGCTAACACGCAACTGCGCTCACCGTGGAATGAGCAGAAGGTTGCAGGATCGATGGGAGTCTACCTTTTCAATGCGGACGTACTCATCCCGGTGTTGTTGAAGGATTCGGAAGACCCCGCGTCCAGTCACGACTTCGGCAAAGATATTTTGCCGAAGATGGTCGACGACTACCGCGTCTTCGCCTACGACTTTATCGACGAGAACAAGAAAGAAGCTCTGTACTGGCGCGACGTAGGCACACTTGAGGCTTACTATGAAGCCAATATGGACATCGTTTCTGTGTCGCCGATCTTTAACTTGTACGACCAGGACTGGCCGATCCGCACCCATCAGCGGCAGTATCCGCCGGCGAAATTCGTCTTTGCAGAAAAGGATCGCACGGGCACGGCGCTGGATTCCATCGTCTCGAATGGTTGCATCGTCTCTGGCGGCACGGTCAGGAATTCCGTGCTGTCGCCGGACGTGCGGGTGAATTCTTATTCCGAAGTGGATTCATCCATCTTGTTCTCGCACGTAGCGGTGGGACGCCACTGCCGTGTTCGCCGCTGCATTATCGACCGTAACGTTCACCTGCCCGAAGGCACTACGATCGGCTACGACACTGAGGCCGACCGCTCCCGCTATTTCGTCACCGATAGCGGCATCACCGTAGTCACGCGCGATTACTCGCTGTTCGAGAATCCGGTGACGGTTGACTACTTCACTAGTGAGTAGGTGTTAGTTGGCTGGTATGAGCTTCGCTAGTTTCGGTTGGAGCATAATATCCGCGGCGAGCGTAGATCCGCAGCTTATGGCCCGATTTGCGGGCAACGACGGCAATGGTGCGGTAGGAACCATCGGGACGGAAGGCGGCTGGTTTGTAAGAAATCAGGTACCGGCTGCGGATGACTTCTTGCAGGTCGGCAAGGCGACGATCCAAGTCTCCGAGAGAGCCCGGGAAAAGTGCAGTGCCGCCGGTTTGCTCGGCTAAAGCTCTCATGGCACGGTCTGCGGTCGAGGCGTTCAGATCGTCGCCACCCGCGAAGGCCCGCGTACTTACGGTATACAGCGTCACTCCGCCATGTTCCGCACTCTCGATGGCCTCTTTCAAAGTCGCGCTGCTGGAGTTATCCTCGCCGTCGCTGATAATCACAACAATCTTGGCGCTGGGCTTCTCTTCTGCAATGCTCACTAGCTTGTCTGACGCAAACTTGACTGCGTCCCATAGAGCGGTCCCACCCCCGGGAGACAACTGATCGATGCCGAAGGTAATGCTTGCGCTATCTCCCGTGAAATCCTGAACCAGCAGTACGGCATTCGCAAAGCCCACAACAAAAGCTGTGTCGTGTTTGTCGGTTAAGGATTTTCGTAGGAACGAGGCCGCCGCCTTCTGTTCGAAGGCAAATTGCTTGGTGATCGAAGCGCTGGTATCGATGACCAGACCAAGGCGCAATGGAAGTTGAGATTCATTCCGAAAGTGAGTAACCACCTCCGGCTGGCGGCCAGCGTCTTGAATTACCACATCTTGCTGCGTTAGATCGCTGACCGACTTCCCGTGGTCGGTAGCTGCGAAAAAAACAGCAACTTCGTTCACGCTGCTGCGCAATATGTATGGGCTGTCCTGCCAGAGATGGCCTGATCCCGCGGCGCTCGCTCTGGGGCGCGTGGCCTCCGTGCAGGTATCACAAACTGACCCCGGTTCTCGCTCTGCCTCGACTTCTGCTAGCTGCCTCTCCTGTTGCATTCGCTGAAAAACCCCTCTGGCCGCGCTGGGAAGTCCCGCAATCGTAGCGGCATTGGGATCAATCGGCGCCGTAGCGAAAGAAATCTCGACCGCCGATGCAGGGGGATGATCCCGCTGATCTTTTATTTCCGTGATCATCTGCCGGGCCTCGTCGGCGAAGGGAGATGTCGGGGCTTCGGCAAGGAAGATTCCCAATTCATTTTGCGTCTGCTGGAGATTGTCTTGCGCCTGCCATGAGGCCGCGGCAAAGTAGTGCACAATGGCCGCGCCCTCGTGTTTGCGGCTGTGTATCTGTTGTCCGGTGGCAATGACTGCGTCGTAGTCTTTGTTCAGAAGTTGGGCATAGGCTTGCGCGAGGAGCAGCTGCAAATCTAGCGGAGCAAGTTTCGCGGCCCTCTGCATCGAGTCTTGAGCCGAAGCAAAATTCTTGAGCGCCAACTGTGCCCAGCCCAGATTGAGATAGGAATACGGCAAGTGACTGTCTAGTCCAACGGCCTGAGAAAATTCGGTCTGAGCCTGCTCATTCTTGTTCAGACTCAGGTATGCGGAGCCCAACGCGTTATGCGCGGTCACGAAACTTGGATAAATTGACACCGCCTTGGTCAGGTGCTCGACGGCGCCGTTGTAATTCTTCTGGATTAGAAATCGTGTTCCTTTGTCATACTCGCGGCGTGCCGAGTTGGGAGCCTTGCGGTCGAGTTTGCAGAAGGAAGAAGAGAGATTTTCCAAATTTCTCTGCCACCTGTCCTCGCTGATCTGCATAACCATGTCGTAACGCGTCGGGTTGAATCCGTTCATGGAGGCGTTTGGAGACAGAATCACTCCTTGCGCATGGGCACGACAGCGCCAGAAGAGAACGACGCAGAGGGATAGCAGGATGAAAGAAACCGCGCGTCGCTTCGTTGACGAAGAATGCATGAATGGGATTACGTACCAAAAACCGGAGCCAGATTATAGCTTAGTTCCTGACTCTCGCGACTTGCATATTACCTACGGTAACAGCAACGGGGATAGAGCTTAAGTTGTAATAGCCGCATCTGCGATCGAAAATATCTTCACTGCTACAATGCCCTGTTTTCAATTAACTTGTGCCAGTGCCGTCAGACTGGCGAACTTACAGTAGTACATCCGCGTACTGTCTTGTAGGGCTTGGGATCCTTGTCGTCTGATTGTTCCCAAGCGGTTCAAGTCGCTGTTTCAAGACAAAGGTCGTTAGCTCCGGGGAGTTTCGTTTTGGAAGATGTCCAGGTAGTCGCGATGCTGGTGCGCCGCTGCGTGGCGGGCGATGCGGCTGCCTGGGAGGAGATCGTACAAACCTACAACCGGCGTATCTATAACATCTGCTATCGTTTTGCCGGCTCCTCGGATGACGCCGAAGATCTGGCGCAGGAAGTTTTCATCAAAATGTACCGCACCCTGGCGAGCTATGACAGCTCGAAGGGCGCATTCGTCACTTGGGTGACGACCATTACTCGCAACCTGCTCGTGGATCACTTCCGCAAAACTAAGCAAGACCGCATGACCGACTCACTCGATGCCGCATCCTCTTCGCACGAGGAAGCGCAGCCGCTCAGTGAGCAAATTCAGGACCAATCTGCGCCTCCCGATCAGCATGTACGTAGCCGGGAGGTGGGAGAAACAGTTCACGCAGCCCTTGGAAAGTTGTCCCCGGAGCTTCGTGAGGCTGTGATTCTAAGAGACTTACAGGATATGGACTATCGGGAAATCGCCACTGTTTTGAAGGTGCCGGAGGGAACTGTGAAAAGTCGAATAAATCGTGGGCGAGCGGAACTAGCGCGCCTTCTACAACGTACCTATAGGCAGGTGATGTGATGCCAGATCACACCAAAAACGACCCCACCAATAACGGAATGCAGTGTCAGGAGTTTGACGGCCTGCTCACGGATGCGCTCGATGGCGTCCTGACGGGCCCCAAGCTCGACGGCTTCCAGGCTCACGCGCGGACTTGTTCCGCCTGTGGGCCGCTGTTCGCCGAAGTAGAGGCGGGCCGCAGCTGGCTGAAGGATCTCACGGAGGCGGAGCCTCCAGTCAGTCTGGTTACGAATATCCTGGCATCCACAACGGGCGTTGACACCCAACGCCTGCGGGTAAACATCGCTGCACCGCAGTCACAGGTTACGTGGATTGAGCGCGTGCAGGCGTGGGCCTCGGAGATGGTGCAACCCATTTGGGCAACGGTCCGGCAGCCGCGGTTCGCCATGTCGTTTGGCATGGCATTCTTCTCACTGTCGGTGGCGTTGAGCGTGCTCGGTGTAAAACCCGCCGATCTGCGCCAGGTGAGTTTGCGTCCCGCGGCCATACGGCACACGTATTACAATGCGCAGGCCCGCGTCGTCCGGTACTACGAAAACATCCGGTTCGTTTACGAAGTGGAATCGCGGGTGCGCGAGTTCAAGCGCAACGTGAATACCGCTGCACCTGGGTCAGCCGGATCGGGTTCGCCCGGATCCGGTTCGCCAAATTCGACACCGGATAAGAAAGACCATAAAAACGACACAACTCAACAGCCCGAGCAGAAGCAGGAGCGCAACTATAGCCAGACGGAAAATAATTTGGTTCTGGCCAGCGCTCGGCTGGGTCCATCTGTCTTTGATCCGTCAAATCCGGATCTGCCTGTAGTGTCGGTGACCACGTACAGGAGGTTCGTATGAACTGCGCCACTCATAACGATATTGCCGCAGTCGCGTTTTGCCGCACTTGCGGCAAGCCGCTCTGTGCCAATTGCACCCGCGACGTCCGCGGAGTCGTCTACTGCGAGCCTTGTCTCGCAGCTCGTTTGGAAGGTACTGCCCAGGCGGCCGGGTTCGCACCTCAGCAGGCTGTCTACCCACCAGTGGGATCACCGCCGATTTCGCCGCGGCCTGGCTCTGGCCCCAATCCCACAGTCGCCGGTATTCTCGCCGGATTCTTTCCCTTCGGTGTCGGTGCGGTCTATTGCTCTCAATATGCCAAGGGACTCGCGCATTTGCTGATTTTCGGCTTGCTGATCTTTGCTTCCGATCACGCCGGGAATTGGGACGCATTGTTCGGTATCGCCATTGCGTTTTTCTACGTCTACCAGATTATCGACGCCGTGCGCACTGCCCGCGCTCTTCAGGAAGGCCAGCCCCCGCCAGATCCATTTGGTTTGGGGCAGGCCTTCAGCATGGGTGAAAAAAGCGAAGCCAAAAACATTCCTGTCGTTGCCATTGTCCTGATTGGATTAGGCGTGCTCTTCCTGCTGCACACCATGAACATCTGGGAGTTCGGCTTGGATCGTTTCTGGCCGCTGATTCTGATCTTCCTCGGGGCATGGATGTTCGCCCGGCAATGGGGAATAGTCGGAGTTCACCCCCCGGGCTGCACTTGCGCGACCTGCCGCGTGCGCAAGGCTGTCGGAATGAACTGCACCTGTGATCGTTGCCGGATGCGGAAGATCATGGGGCCGGCGATACTGATGACGATTGGAACATTACTCCTGCTCCAGAGTCTTGCTGTTGCCAGCTTCGATCGCACCTGGCCCGCGATTCTGCTGGTGATTGGCGTGGTCAAGCTGCTGCAGAGCAATGCCTCGTCAGCCGGACACATTGGCCCGCTGCCGCCGGCGCCGCCGGTCGTCGCGCCGCCTCCAACTCCGCCTCCATCGAGTCCAATGCCGTCCGACCCAGGACCAGCATCTTCTTCCGAGGAGGTGCGCAATGTCTAGTCCGGTGTCTTATCCCGTTCCACCGCCGGTTCAAACTCCGCTTCCGCCTCGCCGTCGCCGTTCTTTCGCCGGACCCGTGGTGCTGATTATTCTCGGGATCGTCTTCCTCCTGGGAAACATGCACATGCTCTCGTGGGCGCGCCTGGGAACCTGGTTCGCCCACTACTGGCCGCTGTTGCTGATTTTGTGGGGAGTGCTCAAGTTGATCGAGCACCAGCAAGCCCAGCGCGATGGATTGCCCTCGCGCGGCATTGGAGTCGGCGGCGTTTTTTTGGTTATCCTCATCGTCGTCTGCGGACTCATTGCTACCCAAGCCTCGCGATTCAACTGGGGTGAAATCCGCGACAACATGGGCATCGACGACAGCGACCTGGATAATGTTTTTGGCCAGACCTATAACTTCGACGACCATCTTGAACAAGACATACCGCCCACGGTTACTAGTCTCCGCGTCAACGACGATCACGGCGCGGTGCGCGTCAGCGTGGCCGACGACAAGAGAATCACGGTCGTAGTCCGTAAACGCGTCGGCGCTGAAAGCCAGAGTGACGCCGACAAATATAACCAGCAAACCAAACCGCAGATCACCCTTGCCGGCAATGTCATGGTTCTCGACGCTAAGTCCCAAGCGGGCGACCATTCTGTGCAAAGCGATTTGGATATTTCAATTCCCCGGAAGATGGAGCTGCACATCACTGGCCGGAAAGGCGACGTTTCCGTCACGGGCCGCGATGGAGACGTGGAGATCGCCGCCCAGCACGGCGATACTTCCGTGGAAGACGTCAACGGAAACGTAAAACTGAATCTGGAAAAAAGTTCCGCCAAAGTCGAGCAGGTCACGGGCGACGTTCACATCGATGGCCGCCTGAATGAAGTCTCGGTGATGGATGTAAAGGGCTCCGTACAACTCGACGGCGAATTCGAGGAGAGCGTCAAACTCGCCCGCATCACCAGGAATGTTGCCTTCAAGTCCTCCCGCACCGACATGGAGTTCTCGCGCATCGACGGCGAGCTGGATCTCGATTCCGACGATCTGCATGCGGACAAAATTACGGGTCCCGTCCATTTGACGACGCGCTCCAAGCAGATTCGCCTCGAAGATGTATCTGGCGATGTGCGCCTGCAAAATAACAACGGCGGCATTGAGATATCCATGCATTCGTTAGGAAATGTACAGATCGACAGCCGCAATGGAGATGTGCAGTTGAGCGTGCCTGATAAAGCCGGTTTCCGAGTGGATGCTCGCACCCGCGACGGCGAAATTCAATCCGATTTTCCCGAGCTAAAAATCGACAACGGAGATCACGAGGCCACGGCAAGCGGAAGCGTGGGCAACGGCTCATCCCACATCGTGATCAATAACGAGCACGACGGGATCGAAATACGTAAGGCTTCCGTCACGGCTTCGCCCGCAGTTCCTGCACCTCCGGCAACGCCGGCGAAACCAGCCAAAGCCCTACCAGCGCCAAAGTCGAAAGTTGAGCCAATGGATAATTAAGTCTTATGTAGGGACAGCCGCCCTCGGCTGTCCCCGGGCGCAGCCCGGTGCCAGGACTACATGCGAAGCAAAGGATCACGATTGCTTAGATTCAATCCTTCAATTTCTTCCTGGCCAACTCTTCCACCTGCGCCAGCACCTCATCCTCACCCATGCTGGTGGAATCGATTACGACCGCGTCTTGTGCGGCCATAAGCGGGGACGCCGCGCGGGTGCGGTCACGGCGATCGCGCTCGCGCAAATCCGCAGCCAGGTTCGCCGCTACTTCGCCTTTGATCTTCTGCTGCTCCATGCGGCGCTGCTCGCGAACCACGGGGTCAGCATCGAGAAATATCTTTAAGTCAGCGTCAGGAAAAACCTTCGTCCCGATGTCGCGGCCTTCCATCACCACGCCGCCGCCCGCGCCCATCGCCCGCTGATGCGCCACCATCCACGCGCGCACTTTCGGATGCACAGACACCCGCGACGCCGCCTCGGTCACGTCGCGCTCGCGAATTCGCGCCGACACGTCATGACCGTTCAACAGCGTTCGATTTCCGTCTCTTGACGGCTCCAGTTGAATGCGCGACTCTTCCGCGAGTTTCACCAGCGTAGCTTCATCATCGAAAGACGCGTCCTTTTCGATTGCTTTCAGCGCCAGCGCCCGGTACATCGCGCCACTCTCGAGGTTCACATAGCCAAGTTTGCGCGCCAGCCGGGAAGCAATGGTGCTCTTACCCGCGCCCGCCGGGCCGTCAATGGCAATGATCAGTTTGCGTGAGGAAGGGTTTGGGGTCTGGTTATCGGTCATTTCGCGACTAGATTGTACACGGAGGGCGGCAAGGAAATGGGCGTTTAGGTGACTGCCAACTCGAGAGGTGCAGCAATTGACAAAGAAGCTGCGTATTCGATGTGGAGAACTCGCCGATCGGCGTCAATCTGCGATTTCGAGGACGAATGAACCAAGAGTGGCCTCATCGCCAGAATTCCTCCCCGTGGCACCAGGCATTCAACCGGATTAATCGAGGTGGAGAGTTCATGCATGTGATCGTCATCCAGAACCCCCAAAGTATGGGTGCCCGGAAGCACGCGTAGTGGCCCATTCTGCGGCGTCGAGTGATCAAGATGTATTCGCAGCGCAAGAACCTGCGAAAGAGCGGCGGCGGGAGCGTGAGCATAAAATATGCGATCCTTCACAGACCAGGGTCCCCAGCCCGGAACTTCGGACTTTTTGCGCAGCGGGAGCGCCGTGTCCTGATGCCACACCACCAGCCAGTTGGACTTGGATGACTTGTCGAACAGTGTTGCACGAAAAGGAAATGCGGCAGGACCAAGTACATTACGGGCGAGTTCAATAACATTCGGTTGTTGAGCAAGCTCAGCCACCGCGTTCAAACTTAAAGCGTGGCGAATCCCGGCTCGGCTTCGGTGTGGGGCGGCTGTGGAGATCTCTTTGACGATCTGATCGACATCCAGGCTCGGAAGTACAGCAGGAACGATTGTAAAGCCATCTCTCTCAATCGCATCTTCCAAGATCAATGCGCATCTCCCGTTCTTGCCTTCGCTCTGGTAGTGACGTGCGGATGGGCAGTCGCCACTTCTTTCTCCGGCGTGATCTGCAGCATCGACCGTCCACTCACGTGCACGAAGCTCAACTCGCGCGCGGCCAGCAACGCATTGACGGATTCCTTCACTCGCGACCGCGCCACAAATTTTCCGAAGAAGGATTCCAATTCCGCCAGGTCGGCGGCCACTACGCAATCCAGATATTTTGAGATCAGCGCCGAGAGCGCCTGCTGGACGGACAATCCCACACCCTCGCGTACCGCATCCGGTGACCAGCGATATAACACGTCCCAGTAAGAACCTTCAGGAAGTTTGTAGTCCACACGCGTAATGCGCAACTTGGCCAGCAACTCGCCCAGAGCCTTGTCGAGCGCGGCGAGAGAAACGGCGCCGCCCAGTGCCTCTTGCAGCTTCTGCTTTGAAATTGGCCCGTCGCGCCGGATCAATTCAAAGGCATCGCATGCCAGCGGAGAATAAGGAGAGCGCGGTCCCTGCTTCGGCGCAAGCTTGGGGTTGCGCTCGCCCACTAGAGCATAAAAATAAGGAAATGCCGAAGCGGCCACCAGAAATGCATTGTTCTCCTCGAACAGGTTGGCCTCGTAAGCCGACCGCTCGCGCAGCAGTCGGACCATGAGCTGCGTCGCCTCCGCCGCGCGCGGATCGGAATAGGCGTGCTGCCAGGTCGGCAGCCGATTGTCCGAGCCCACGAATGCACCGATAAATGTCGGCACCGGCATCGCCGGCCGAACCGGATACATGAGGCAAAATCCGACTTGCTCGACGAACGCGCGCGCCTGTTCAATGGTCTGGACGGGTTTGCCATCCAGTCGCCACTTTTCGCGCCGCAGTTGCTGTAAATCCTGCTCGGTCATAGAACAGCCAAGGACGATGGTTGATTGTAGATTTCTGATTGTCGATTACGAGCGGCGCATTTGGTTTTCAATCAACAATCAAAAATCATCAACCAGCAATTTTCTTCAGTGCTAGATCCTCTTAAACGCCTTCTGTATGTCCTTAACAGAATACCGCAGCACCACCGGCCTGCCATGCGGGCACGACATAGGATGATCGGTTTTCGCGAGCTCAGAGAGCAGCCACTCCATTTTGTTTTGTTCCAACGGCATGTTGACTTTGATCGCGGCATGACACGCGATGGAAGCGGCAATGCGTCCGCGAATCTTCTCCAGATTCAGCGATTGTTCTTCGCGAGAAATCTGATCGAGCAATTCGTGCAGCATTTTTTCGACCGCAGCCGCGTCCACCCCCGCGGGGGCAACCTTCACCGCAACGCTGCGCGCGCCGAAGGGTTCAGCCTCGAATCCGTTATGCTGCAGTTCGTCCGCAATTTCTGCAAAGACGGCCTGCTGTGCCGGAGAAAGCTCCAGCACAATCGGCATCAGCAAGCGCTGGCTCTCGACTTTCTGCGCCGCCCGCTGCTTCAGCACGCGTTCGAACAAGACGCGCTCGTGCGCCACGTGCTGATCGACAATCCACAGTCCATCTTCATTCACTGCGAGAATGAACGAATTTCGAATCTGTCCCAGCGGACGCAAAGTAGAAAGCGCCGCCAGTGTTGGCTCTTCTTCGGGCGCTTCGATCTCGGGAGCGCAGCCGTTATCCGGAATCGCTTCGACGAAGCGGCCCTCAAGTCCTCGAGCGACGGGAATCGCGGCGTTCGCTTCCACTGCAATGCCGCCCTCGAACTGAAACCGCGCCGAAACCGGGGGCGCAACGGGGGCCTGCAGCGCAAACCCAGCACCCCCTGCGGGTTCATACAAAATTCGCACGCCGGGCTCGGCCAGTACGTCAGACGGCGGCTCCCACTCCCGCGCGCCCGGCGTTAACCCAGAACTGGCAGTCGCGTGCGCGTGAATCTCAGTGGTAAATTGCGGTGCCGGGCGCGCCTTCATCAGCGCCGCGCGCACCGTATCCCGTACAAAATCGTGCAGCACCGTTGACTGCCGAAAACGCACTTCAGTTTTTGAAGGATGAACATTCACATCCACTTCGCCCGCAGGCAATTCCAGAAACAAGAGCACCACCGGATATACGCTCGGTGGAATGATGTTGCGATAGGCCTCGGTCAATCCATGCTGCACCAACCGGTCGCGAATCAGCCGTCCGTTCGCGAAAACATAAATCGAATTGCGATTCAGTTTCTGAATCTCCGGCTTCGAAACAAAACCATGCAGCCGCATCTGGCCGGGCGCAGCGGCGGCCTCACCTTCGTTATTGTCTTCCGGTTCTTGTCTGCGCCACGGCGGGGGTTGTGGCAGGCCAACATGCTCCAGCGTCTGTACCGCCGCCACCGCAATCAGCTGATCCAGCGTTTCCTTGCCAAAGACTTGATAGACGCGCTCGCTGTATCCCGCCACCGGCGGCGCCACCAGCATGGCGTTGGTAGCCGAATGCAGTTCAAAATGCTTTTCCGGATGTGCCAGCGCGTAGTGAGTCACCAGGGATGCGATGTGAGACAGTTCAGTGGACTCCGCCTTCAAGAATTTTTTGCGCGCCGGAGTATTAAAGAAGAGATCGCGAACCGTAATCGATGTTCCTTCCGGCAATCCCGCTTCTTCAACCCGAGCCATCTTGCCGCCATTGATTTCGATAATTGTGCCCTCGATAATCGTGCCCTGGCTAATCGTTCCCGCGGCTGCAACGGACTCCACTGCGCAAGTCTCCAGCCGCAGCCGCGATATCGACGCGATGGAAGGAAGGGCCTCCCCGCGAAATCCCAGCGTGGTCACACCCAACAAATCTTCCGCATCCTTAATTTTCGACGTCGCATGGCGCTCGAACGCCAGCATGGCATCATCGCGTACCATGCCGCATCCATTGTCTGTGATCTGAATCAATTTCTTGCCACCCGCTTCGACGTTGATCTTGATTCGCGTTGCACCCGCGTCCAGGGCATTCTCCAGCAACTCTTTCACTACCGAGGCAGGCCGCTCCACCACCTCGCCGGCAGCGATCTTGTTGGCGACTTGCTCGGAAAGTACGTGAATGCGGCCCATGAAACAGTTCTCAGCTCTCGGCTCTCAGTCGATGTAGAGGATAGGCCAGTTTCGCAGAAGGCAGGGCGGAAGGCAAAGCTGGGAAAGCACGGAAGGCTCGCCAACGAAAACTGCTGGTACTATTTATTCTTATCTCTTTGTCTCCTCTTGCAACGGAGTGAACGAATGATTCGGTCTTTTAAAGGGATGAAGCCGACGATTCCGGCGAGTTGTTATGTGGACGAGTCGGCGCAGATTATCGGCGACGTTGTGCTCGGCGAGCATGCGTCCGTCTGGATGAATGCGGTGGTGCGAGGCGATGTCTATGCCATCCGCATCGGTGCGCACTCGAACATTCAGGACTGCAGCGTGCTGCATGGAATGAAAGATACTTATGGGGTTACGCTCGGCGAATATGTGACGGTGGGTCACTCGGTAACGCTGCATGGTTGCGTTGTCGAAGACCGCTGCCTGATCGGTATGGGCTCGATTATTCTGAATGGCGCGAAGATCGGTGCGGGATCGATTATCGCGGCAGGCACTCTAATTCCAGAGCGCACGGTCGTCGAGCCCGGCTCGCTATGGATGGGCTCTCCTGGGAAGTTCCGGCGCAAGCTCGACGCGGACGATGCCGAGACGATCATGAAGTATGCGAGAAATTATTTGGGATATACGGAGGAATATTTGCGCGAGCGGTAGCCATGACGACCATAGCGCCGAGTGCCGAGGAACTGAGTACGAAATGTCATCCTGAGCGGAGAAAACCGATTCGCTTCGCGAGTCGGTTTGCGGAGTCGAAGGATCCCTGCTTCTTATAGATCACTGCCGGTGCGCCGGAAGACACTCTCGGTTCAGGATGACAATTGAAGGACGAACGTATAGGAAAAGATCTTAATGATCAAAGCTGTCCGAGGAACTCGCGATCTGCTTCCGCCGGACACGGCGCTGTGGAATTTTGTTGAGTCGACGGCACGCGATGTCTTCCGCGCCTACAACTTCCAGGAAATTCGCACGCCGATTTTCGAGTCGACGGAACTGTTCGCCCGCGGCGTAGGCGAAGAGACTGACATTGTTTCGAAAGAAATGTTCACCTGGGAGGATGGCGAGCGATTCAACGAGAAAAAGTTGGTCGACGAATGGTTAAAGACAAATCTATCGGACGATCCGACCCATGTCGAGGCTGGACGCGTCAAGGTGTACCGAAATGGAGCTTGGTTATCGGAACTGAGCCAGCTGGGTGTAAAGCTTCACGTCTTACGCGGCGTCAAAGTCGGCCTTACCGCAGTAAGCAGCATCGAAGAATTTGTAGCCTTCAGGCCCAATGTTTCCTCGGACGTGGTAGCGACACTAATAAATGCACGAGAGCTAGTTAAAAGCAAGTACGCGCAGGACTTCGGGAATCATGCAATCCGACTTAGACTGGTTGTTCCGGATGAGGCCGCCAGAAGTTCCCCTTGGATTTCGACTGATGGCGTGGAGGTTGAGGGTTTTGCCGGGAATTTTTTTTCCGGCGCCCAGTCGCTCACCCTCCGTCCCGAGGCCACGGCCGGCATTGTCCGGGCTTACATTGAGCACAAACTCGGTGACCGCGGACTGAACAAGCTCTATTGCATGGGCCCGATGTTCCGCCGCGAGCGGCCGCAGAAGGGCCGTTACCGGCAGTTCTACCAGATCGATGCTGAAATCATTGGTCCCGCGTCGGCGGGCAGCGAGTCTCCGGCGCGCGATGCGGAAGTGCTGGAGATGCTGGCTGCGCTGCTGGATCGTCTTGGGATAAAGGGGTGGACTCTCGAGCTGAATTCTGTGGGATGTCCCAATGATCGAGCCGCGTTCAACGAAGCGCTGCGCAAGGCTTTGGAGCCGGTAGTTGGAAACATGTGCGTGGATTGCCAGCGCCGCGCCGTGACCAATCCCCTGCGCGTGTTCGATTGCAAAGTTCCGGCGGATCAGCCAATCATCGCTACCTTGCCGCGCATCAGTCAGTTTCTGGATGAACCTTGCCGGGCGCATTTCGCCGCGGTGAAAGAGATCCTGACCAAAGTTGGGGTTCCGTTTACGCTGAATGATCGCCTCGTGCGCGGGCTGGACTACTACACGCGCACCGCCTTCGAATTCACTCACGGAGCGCTGGGAGCGCAGAACGCCATTCTCGGCGGCGGTCGCTACGATGGGCTTTCCGAAGCGCTCGGCGGACCAGCGGCTCCGGGAATCGGCTTTGCGATAGGCGAAGACCGGTTAGTGATGGCGCTGCAGGAATCAGCCTCAGCTGAAAGTGTGCTGAAGAAGGCGGATGTGTATATCGCTCCGTTGGGTGCGGGAATGAATGCAGAAGCAGCCCGGCTGGCCCGCGATCTACGAAGACAAAACGTCGTTGCAGATTTGGGAGATGAAACCTTCCGGCTGAAGAAATCTTTCGAAACCGCAACCAAAGCTGGGGCAAAATACATTTTGATCGTGGGTGAAAATGAAATCAAAGCCGACTCCTTCGCGCTGAAGAATCTCGCCACCGGCGAGCAGGTTTCGGTTCCGCGCGGCGATCTTGTGCGGAGGATTCAGGAGTAGCCGATGGGCAAGACTCGTTCCATGATCGACGATGAAGCTCGCCGTTTCATCGAGGCACAACACATATTCTTCGTCGCGTCGGCTCCGCTCGATGCTGCTGGTCATGTAAACCTTTCCCCGAAAGGCCTGGACACATTTCGCATTCTGGGGCCCACTACAGCCGCCTATGTTGACTTCAACGGAAGCGGGGTCGAAACCATCGCGCACCTGAAAGAGAATAGTCGTATTGTTCTGATGTTCTGCGCGTTTCAGGAGCCGCCGAATATTTTTCGTTTGTATGGCCTTGGCCGGGCGGTCGAACCTCACCAGGATGAGTTTGCAGCCCTTGCGGGGAACTTCCCGGCTTACGAGACTATGCGTTCGATCATGGTGATTGAAATCACTCGAGTCACCGACTCTTGCGGGTACGGCGTTCCCCGTTTCAAATATGAAGGCGAGCGTGAGCAGCTCGCGGCCTGGGCCCACAAGCAGGGGCCGGAAGGTCTGCAAGCTTACCGCGAGCGGAAGAATCAATTCAGTATTGACGGACTTCCGGGTATATCCCTTCGTAAACCCGGGCTTCATACAGCAACAATTCATGAACAAGCAATTCACGAACAAGATCGGCAGAAAGATGATCAGAAAGAGGTCGTGTGAAGATTTCTCGGCTTTCCTGTGCCGTTCTCTTTTGTTCAGCCGCAATACAGCTTGGCGCAATCCAAGTTGCGGCGCAGACTCCGGTTATTGTCAAAGTTCCGAGCACGCTCGATCAAAGCGCAATCGCCAATGAGAAAAATCTGATCGAAGCCAAGAAGAAAGACGACACCGCGTTTTTCAAGCAGTCGCTCAGCCAGAATTTCTCTCTTGTCGGAGTCGATGGCAGTCTGCTCGAAGGACAAGAGGCTGCGGAAAACTTAGGCGACTCGGACCTCGTGGAACTTACTCCGTATGACATGAAAGTTGTCACACTGGCGGACAATGCCGTCGTTGTTACCTATGATGCTATCGTGCGTGAAAAGCCCGAGGAAGATCAGGGACCTCCGCCGCGGTATCAGCATTTCAGTTCGGTTTGGGTGAAGCAGGGAGATGTGTGGAAACTCAAGTTTCATCAGGCCACGGCGGCGCATTGGGGAGACTGGTAGCCTTGCCCTGAAATTGCACTGCACGTGTAGAATGCGTATCGTGAAATTGTTCCTCGGAAATTTGCGGACGCCAGCCTCCTCAAGGAGAATCACGTGAAACTATGCGGAGCAGTTTTAGCGGCGTGGGTCTTGGTAGCAGTAGCCGCCATGGCGCAGATGCAATCTCCGAAGACCGCACCGGAATTTAAGAAGCTTGATGTGTTCGTGGGATCGTGGACCCTCGACGGGACCATGAAGCCCGGAACGATGGGCCCGGGCGGGACAATGACGGAAAATGAAAAGTGCGAGTGGATGGAGGGCGGTTTCTACCTCGTCTGTCACTCCGACTATAAAAGTTCCATGGGCAACGGCGTTGGCTTGTCCGTGATGGGATATTCCGCAGATGACAAAGTCTATACCTATCGCGAGTTCAATAGCTTCGGTGAATTCGATGATTCCCGGGGCTGGCTCGACGGTGATACATGGACTTGGACCAGCGATGAGAAAATGGGCGGCACGACCATGAAGGGCCGCTTTACCATGAAAATGACTTCGACCACGTCCTACAGCTTCACGTTCGATATGTCGCAAGATGGAACGAAATGGTCCACCGTAATGGAGGGCAAGGCGAGTAAGAAGTAATTCTCCGTTGCAAAATCTGCAGCGCGGCCTCATCGTTAAGCGCTAGATTCCAACTTTCATACCATATAATTCTGAGCAATGACCTTCCAACAATTGCTGGATGGTGCGGAAGTCCTTTCGCAAAGCGGAGATCCGGGCGTCAGTAGTGTGGAATACGACTCGCGGCGGGTGAAGCCGGGGTGCGCCTTCGTTGCCATGCGCGGCGAATCCAGCGATGGCAACCGATTTATCGATCAGGCGATCCAGGCGGGAGCGGTTTCGGTGGTCACTGATTCGGCGGTGGAGACGCCACGTCCGAATATCGGCTGGGCGTTGGTTGCAAACGGCCGGCGGGCGCTGGCCAGGGTAAGTGCAAATTTTTACCGCAAGCCAGCGGAGCGGATTGCGGTGACCGGAATCACCGGCACGAATGGAAAAAGCACCACGGCTTTCTTGGTGGAATCGATTCTGGCAGCGGCGGGACGGAAGAGCGCACTCATCGGCACGATTGAATATCACGTGGCCGGGAAAGTCTTGCCGGCGCCGCATACGACTCCCGAGGCGCTGGAACTCAATCGAATTCTCAGCGAGGCACTGGGCCACGGTGCCACCGATGCGGTGATGGAAGTTTCTTCCCACGCGCTAGCGCAGGAGCGAGTGTATGGCATCCCGTTTGATGTGGCAGTCTTCACAAATCTGACGCGCGATCATCTCGACTATCACAAGACTATGGGCGAATATTTTGCCGCCAAGCGGGTATTGTTTGAGGGCTGTGGCACGGACGCGCCCCGAGCGGTGGTGACAAATGTGGATGATGAGTATGGCGCGAAGTTAGCGGAGTTCAGCCGGAAGCGTAGTTCGCTGCTGTTGAAGTACGGCTGGGACCGCGGTGACTTGCACGCGGACAAGGTAGACATTACAACGCACGGAACCAGATTTGATCTGATGACACCAGAAGGGAACGTCTCAGTATTCTCCGCTCTGATTGGACGGGTGAATGTCTATAACATTCTGGCGGCGGCGGGAGCCTGTTATGCGCGAGGATGTAAGAGCGATGCGATTGCGTCGGGCATCGATAACCTTGCGTGCGTTCCGGGAAGGTTTGAGCGCGTGGACTGCGGCCAGCCGTTTACAGTCGTGGTGGACTATGCGCACACCGACGATGCGCTACGAAATTTAACCGCGCTGGCGCGGGAGTTGGTGTCTCCGACGAAAGGAAGAGTGTTGACGGTGTTTGGATGCGGCGGCGACAGAGACCGGAAGAAGCGCCCACTCATGGGCGAGGCCGCGGGACGGGGGAGTGATTTCGTGGTGCTGACCTCGGACAATCCGCGCAGCGAAGATCCTCGCGCAATCATGAACGACGCTGTCGTGGGTCTGCAGAAGACTGCTGTGAAATACACCGTCGAGCCTGACCGGCGCAAAGCAATTGCGTTGGCGATCGGCGATGCGCGGCCGGGAGATATTGTGCTGTTGGCCGGTAAGGGACACGAAAAGCTGCAGGTCACGCGCGAAGACGCAGTCCCGTTTGATGATTTGGAAGTGGCGCGCGAAGCTTTGCGAGCGGCGGGATACGAGTGCGGGACGGCTCGCGCCGGAGCCGCGGGATGAACCTGACGCTCGGAAAGATTGCCGAGTTCGTTTCTGCGACTGGGGATTTCGTACGGGAGGAATCCGTAAACGGATATTCCATCGATTCGCGGATGGTCGGGCGAGGGCAGGTTTTCTTTGCGGTAAAGGGCGAGCGTCTGGACGGCCATGATTTTGTGGAGCAAGCCCTGGAAAAGGGGGCCACCGCCGCTGTTGTGAGGAAGGATCAGCTAGGGCGTTATTCCGGAGAGACAAAGACAAAGTTACTAGTGGTGGAAGACACGCTCGGTGGGCTGCAAATGCTGGCGACCGCGGTGCGCAAGCTGTGGAGCAAACCCCTGATTGCTGTAACCGGATCGGCGGGAAAGACAACCACCAAGGAGGCGATCGCGCACGTTCTGAGCGCGCACTTTCGCGTGCTGAAGTCAGAAGGAAATTTCAACAACCATTTTGGCTTGCCACTCATGTTGCTGAAGCTCGAGCCGGAGCACGACCTCGCGGTGATCGAGATGGGAATGTCTCATGCCGGGGAAATCCGCGCGCTGGCAAAGATTGCGCAGCCGCAAATTGGCGTGGTTACGAACGTCGCCGCAGTGCATCTGGAGTTCTTCGATTCCCTGGCAGGGATTGCGCGAGCCAAATATGAGTTGATTGAATCTCTGCCTGCGAGCGGGACAGCGGTACTGAATGCAGATGACGAGTATGTCTCGCAGTTTGGCCGCAACTTCAAAGGCACAGTTTTGCTCTATGGCACGCGCGACAACTCACGCGTGCGCGCGGATAAAATCCAATTGAAAGGCGCGGAGGGTACGGAGTTCGATGTTCTAGTTGGAAACGCTCGCGAACACGCCGTGGTGCCGCTGGTTGGAGAACACAATGTCTTGAATGCTCTAGCCGCGATAGCGGTGGGGCTGGAAACGGGACTCAACCTTTCGCAGGCCGTTGCGGCGCTGGCCACTCTCTCCCCAGCGGAAAAACGTGGGCAGGTTCTCCACATGGGTAACATCACGGTGGTTAACGATTGCTACAATTCGAATCCGAAGGCGCTGGAAGCGATGGTCGATGCGCTGGCGTCCATGCCAGCCCAGCGACGGATCGTAATCGCGGGAGAGATGTTGGAGTTGGGCCCCGCGGGTGAACAGATGCATCGCTCCGCGGGTCGGCACATTGCGGAGAAGAAAATCGATCTACTGGTTGGAGTGCGCGGACTGGCAGAGTCGATGGTCGACGCGGCGAGGCAAGCTGGACTGCAGTCAGAATTCCTGGCGTCATCGGAACAGGCGGGTGAATGGCTGGCGCGCGAGACGCGAGATGGGGATGCGGTCTTGTTGAAGGCTTCGCGGGGCGTGAAGCTGGAAAAGGCGCTGGAGATCTGGAAGGCACGCCGCGACGGAAACAATTGAGATTATTGCGGGACGGAGGCTGATTGCTCTACTGGCTCTTGTTTGTGAAGCTGCAACATTATTTTCCGCCATTCAGAATTTTCCGCTATCTGACATTTCGTACCGCATTTGCCAGCCTCACCGCGTTGTTTACCGCAC
>JBAWBG010000362.1:0-16252 GCA_049589695.1 Candidatus Sulfotelmatobacter sp.
AAGCAGCGCAGTGAGCCCCTTGAACGATGCACCATAACCTACGCTGGTAGGAACGGCGATCACCGGAACGCCCACAAGACCACCGACGACGCTGGGTAGAGCACCTTCCATACCGGCGCAAACAATCACCACGCGGGCTTTCGTCAAAGCTTCGCGATTCGCCAGCAGACGATGGATTCCGGCAACTCCGACATCGTAGAAGTGTTCAACTCTATTGCCCATCACTTCTGCAGTTACCACAGCTTCCTCGGCAACAGAGATGTCGCTGGTTCCTGCCGAAACAACTGCGATCATGCCTTTGCCAAATATCCGTTCGTCTTTCCGCAGCACGATCGCCCGTGCCAGTTCGCGATATTCCACTGCGCGTACTTTTTTCTTTACTGCCGCGAACTGCTTCCTGTCGGCGCGAGTGGCCAACACGTTGCTGCCATGCTTCGCCAGTCGCGAGAAAATCTCCGCTACTTGCGAGGCTGTTTTCCGCTCACCGAAGATCACCTCTGGCATGCCCGCGCGCAAGCTGCGATGATGGTCAACCTTGGCGAATCCGAGATCTTCAAATGGAAGATGCCGCAATCGCTCCACGGCATCATCAGGCGCGAGTTTCCCCAGACGAACTTGGTCGAATAACTTACGAATGGATTCGGCGTTCACGTTTAGGAGCCGGCAATCCCGGGATCGAGCCGACGCCCTCTAGAGTAGCATCTGCGCTGAGGCTTGAGCCTTTGAACGCCGGAAACTGGAACCGCGGCGCACTTTCGCAATCAGAGCTTTGCAGACTTTGCGTGCAATGCCGGGTTCATCCAGATGCGCTAGAAATAATCGCCGCAATCCGCTCGGAGTCACTCTTGCGGCTAGATAGGCCTCGTAAAGCATACTTCCCAGCCAGTATCCCCATTCTCGTGAAACCGATTCGATCATCTCTTCGTCCGCGCGAAGCGCCGCCAGAGCGTCTCTCTCGCATGCGGCATATGACAGCGTAAAAGCCTTCGCCGTCTCAGCAGTTGGCCGGGCCGGGTAGAGCACCCGCGAACCAAGGTACGCGACGCAATTTTCAATCACGTGGGTGAAGAAGGCATCGAGGGCAGACGCCCTCTTATTTCCCGATGAATCATCGCGACCCGTGCCATCTCCGCTTAAACCCTGGCCGTTCAGACGCCGCGGCAGACCGCGGCAGGCGTGGTGCAGAAAACGCGCGGAATCCTCCGCGGCGTGGAGCAACTGAAATTCGCGGATATAGAATGCATTTACTTCTGGAAAATAAGCGCTGCCGCGTTCTTCCACGCTCGCAAGCAAACTCGCCACAGGTTGCTCCGGGATGGCTTTTCGCGATATTAGCCGGCGAAGCATCGCATCGGAAGCGTGACCATGCACCTCAGGGAGCATGTCGACCAGAAACTTCGGCTGCGTGCCGTTATGCGGCGAATAGCGGTTGATCTCGAGAAAATTAGCAAGGCTGTCGATCAAGTTGTAAATCGTTGGGGCATAGTCAGGGCCGGTATCGCAGCGGCTCCACTGGTCGAGAAATAAACGGTAGCTTTCATATTTCTCCAGCGGCGTCGCGTTGAACACACACAGCACGTCCTCGTTCACGCGAACGGCGTCAACCTTCTCGACAGGCTCCCCAGCAGCACGCCAATAAAGGGCATCGATATTTTGCAGTACCGTAAGAATCTTCTCTTCGGGCAGCGACTTATGCAGGACACAGGGCAAATGCCCCGGTGCCAAGTGCGATTCGCCGAACAGTACGAAGATCACCGCCTCAGGATGCCGCTCGCGGATTTCGGCGATCTTAGCTGCAGCGTGGCGGTCGCGTTCCCCAATCTTGCGCAGGTTTTCGCGCGGCATACAATCGAGGCCGTAGATCCCCTCTCCATGATCCCGCGCCGCGATCAGCAGTTCGTAAAACGGCGCCCAGTCATATCCCCAATCCAGGTCGAACCGGATACGCTGGCGTAATTCGCTTTCATCAATTTCACGCCGCCACCATTCGCCGAGAATATGCTGATGGCGCGCGAAAATGGTCTCAACGCCCAGAACCACCGGGCGGTTTCCAGCCAATGCTCGCTGCTCGATCAGAGATGCGGCATAGCGTTGCGCGGCGGGAAGGGCATGGTAGTCGCCGATTAAAACGACGTCCGCTGCTGCCAGAGCATTGTGGATTTGCTGCTTGTTCAAGAGCGAATCGTAGCTGCCGAAGGCTTGCGAAAACTCGCGAAGGTATTTACGGCGGCCATTCGAATCCTGCGCACGGATTTCCCGCTCCACGCTGGCCAGTGCGTGCAGTTCCGTTGCGCTTCGGCGAAGCCGCAGATTATCCGTCGATGCCATAAAGTCAGATTCAGGCCTCTAGCCCTTGCTCCAATACCTTTCCCAGGCTTGACTTCTCGTTTGACAACTCCCTATGCTCCAAGCGCAGGCCACTTGCCTCGCCGGAGAACTTTCACTGAACCATCCCCCTGGAAATCTGACCATCGCCACTACCGGGGCCAGTGGATCAATCTTTCTCCGCCAACTCCTATTAGCGGTCGAGCGTGATGCGCGCGTTCAGCATGTAAACTTCATCGCCTCCGACTCCGGCCTGCGCGTACTGGCCGAGGAACTTGGCATCCAGGGACGATCGAATCTTCTTCGTCAAATCCTTGGCGCTGAAACCGGCCTCTCAAAGAAATCTGAAAAAAAGAGTTCCAAAAAGAGCAGCTTGGAAAAAATCTCAGTTCATCCCCCTCACATCTCTTCCAAGATCGAAGAACAATCGAATGCCGATATCGGAGCCAACGTGGCCAGCGGTTCTTATCTCGCCGACGCTATGATCGTGCTCCCTTGCAGCGTGGGCACTTTAGCTCGCATCGCAAATGGCATCGCCTCGCACCTCATCGAGCGCGCCGCCGATGTTTGCCTGAAAGAGAAGCGTCCGCTCGTACTTTGTGTCCGCGAAACGCCGCTGAACAAAATCCATATCCGCAACCTCTACCGCGCCGCCGATGCTGGCGCCACTATCTTTCCTCTCATTCCAGCTTTCTATTACCGGCCAGCCAGTTTAGATGACATGGCCCGCGAATTTGCCTATCGCGTGCTCGCCTATCTCGGCTTGTCTCAGCCCCAGGCGTTCCACTGGAAAGGCTGAATTATCAAACACTTGCAGAGCTACATTTAAAAAGTCTGCTGTCTAAGGAAAGATCGGCCTAATCTGAGGGAATCTCCAGTGTAGAGTGCCCTAAGCGCCGGCCCCAGATACCCGGCGGACATGTACGACGGAGGCAAGCGTTCCTGGGTTAGCAGCAAATTCTGGGTCAAAAAGCCGCATTTTCCGGCTGGGACATCGTAGAAACCATGAACATGACAACCGAAACCACGTGCTGTATAGCCGGCGGAGGACCGGCCGGCATGATGTTGGGCTTCCTGCTGGCACGGGCAGGTGTGCGGGTCGTCGTTCTGGAAAAACATCAGGACTTTCTGCGGGATTTTCGCGGAGATACCATTCACCCCTCCACACTGGAGTTAATGTACGAACTCGGTCTTTTGGGGGAATTCCTGAAGCGGCCTCATCAAGAGGTGCGTGAGCTTGGCGGTCAGGTTGGCAGAGATCTATTCAAGATCGCCGATTTTACTCACCTTTCAACTCACTGCAAGTTCCTGGCGCTCATGCCGCAATGGGATTTTCTAAACTTCCTCGTCGAGCAGGGCCGGCGCTATCCGCACTTTCAAGTCAAGATGCAAGCTGAGGTGACCGATCTCACAGAAGAGAATGGCCGCATCACGGGCGTGAGGGCAAAGACTGTCAACGGCGTGGCGGAGATTCGCGCCGAGCTTACCATCGGAGCTGACGGCCGGCATTCGATCGTTCGCGAGCGTGTCGGTTTGCAAGTAATCGATCTTGGTGCTCCCATGGATGTCTTCTGGATGAGGTTTAGCCGCCGCCCCAGTGATCCGGGCCAATCGCTCGGCCACGTCGAGCCCGGAAAAATGTTCGTCATGATCGACCGCGAAGATTACTGGCAGTGCGCTTTTCTCATTCCCAAGGGCGCCGCCGATGAGGTTCGAAAGCGTGGCATTGAACAATTTCGGCAGGATATCGCCAGCCTGGAGCCTTCGTTGCGCGACCGTGTAAATGAACTGCGCGACTGGAATGACGTAAGCCTACTCACGGTAAAAGTAGATCGGTTGACGCGATGGTGGCGTCCGGGGCTTCTATGCATTGGCGATGCGGCCCACGCAATGTCGCCTGTGGGCGGAGTGGGAATCAATCTCGCGATTCAGGATGCCGTCGCCGCTGCCAATATTCTGGCGGCCAAACTGGCTGCCGCCAGCCCAATCGATCAGGATCTCGACCTGGTCCAGCGCCGGAGAGAATTTCCCACTCGCGCCACGCAGTGGCTTCAGCTTTTGATACAAAACGCTGTGATCAAGCGCGTTCTATCCAGCAGCCAGCCGCTGGCGGTCCCGTGGCCACTAAAGCTGATGCAGCATTGGCCATTTCTGCGCCGCATTCCTGCGCGGGTGATCGGGATCGGGTTCCGTCCCGAACATGTACGAACGCGCGAAGCGCCTCAGCATCTTCCTTGAGAATTTGTTTAGGGGCGCCGTTTTGTGCAATGGTACTATCCGTTGGTCGCTTGTCTTTGTCTTTCGCGTCGCACTTGATTGTATCCACCTCAACGCATCGTAACAGTCTCAGCAGAAGAGTCAGCGCCAATGTCTGAGAAAAAATCAGAATACTTTCTCCACAGCAAGTCCGCGAGATCGGACTTAATCTCAATTTCGTGGTCGATATTGATACCAGTGATGCTGCTTGGCATCACTGCAACGCTGGCGGCGGACGATCGCAATCCCTATGCGGGCGATGTGAAGGCGGCGAAGGCTGGAGAATACGAGTTCCGCATCAATTGCGCTCTCTGCCACGGCCTGGGCGCCCATGGCGGCGGCCGCGGCCCTGACCTGACGCGGGCTCAAAAAAAGCATGCTCACTCCGACGCAGAGATGTTTCAGGTGATCAGCAACGGCGTCCCCGGCACCGTCATGCCGGCCAACGGAACTAACGGCCAAGGCGTTGGCATGACCGACGAAGAGATCTGGCAGATCATCACTTACATCCGCAGCGTGGAGGTAAAAGCTCCATCCCATCTCATGGGCAATGCCGCTCATGGCAAGGAGCTTTTCTACGCCGACGCCAATTGCTCGCTTTGCCACATGATTGAAGGCAACGGCGGACGCGTCGGCCCCGACCTTACAGCGGTAGGCGGATCGAGAACTAGAGCAGCCATCATCGATTCCGTGCGCAATCCCAGTAGACAGCTTGCCTGGGGATTGACCGAATCGACTAAGGAGTTTCCGCAGGAGTACGAAACCATCACCGTCGTGACCGAGGACGGAAAGCAAATCAAGGGCGTGTCCCTGAATGAAGACAACTTCAGCGTGCAGATAATGGACACCAGCGAGCAAATCCATCTTCTGGAAAAAGACAAACTGCATTCGTTTCAGAAAAGCCGGCAATCGTTGATGCCGCCATACGGTGCAGACACTTTGAGCGACAAAGATCTGGAAGACATTGTTGCTTACCTGACCACCGTGGGGGCCAAGTGACACGACGAGATGCGGATATCCATCAAGCGAATTGGCGGCCGAACGAAGGCTTTTGTCGCGGGGGCCACGGAAAAGTGCCGCAGACAACGCGGACTGGCATTGCCATTCTCTTGACTGCTTTCTTTGCTTTTGCGATTTTCACAACTACGGTTCGCGCGCAGGTTACCTTTGAACGTCTCCTGAATTCCGGGAAAGAGCCGCAGAACTGGCTGACATACTCCGGCGATTTCTCCGGACGCCGATTCAGCGCCCTCGATCAGATCAGCGTCGCTACTGCGCATAGCCTGACGGCCAAGTGGGTATACCAAACTGGGGCGACCGGAAAGCTTGAGACCACACCTCTCGTGGTTGACGGAATTCTCTACGCTACCGCCCAGGACGACCGCGCGTTCGCTCTCGACGCCCGCACCGGCCGGCCGATCTGGATGTATCAACATCAACTACCCGGCGACATTCGTCCCTGCTGTGGTCGCGTGAATCGCGGCCTCGCGATCCTGGGCGACAGAGTCTTCCTGGGAACGCTTGACGCGCACGTGATTGCGCTCGACAGCAAAACCGGCAACGTCATCTGGGATATCGTCGCGGCGGATTATCAAAAAGGATACAGCTTCACCGTCGCACCGCTTGCGGTGAAAAATCTGATCGTCATTGGGGTTTCGGGAGGCGAGTACGGCGTGCGTGGATTCATCGATGCTTACGATGCCTTGACCGGTGCGCGCCAGTGGCGCTTCTATACCGTCCCCGGCCCGCGGGAGCCCGGACATGAAACCTGGGAGGGCGATTCGTGGAAAGTTGGAGGCGCTCCGGCATGGAATACCGGAACCTACGATGCCGGCACGAACCAGATTTTCTGGCCCACCGGAAATCCGGCGCCATCGAATCGTGGCGAAGGCCGGGCCGGGGATAACCTCTTCAGCAATTCGCTCCTTGCTCTAAATGCTGACACGGGAAAATTGAACTGGTATTTCCAGTTCACCAAGCACGACGAGCATGATTGGGACGCTACGCAGGTTCCCGTGATTCTCGATTCCGGCGGCAAGCACCTGATCGCGCAAGCCAATCGCAACGGTTACTTCTATGTCATCGACCGCTCGACCGGCAAACTTGTTTTGGCCGACGCGTATGGCAAGACGACCTGGAGCGATTCAAAAGATGCCGAGGGCCGACCAGTGGCCAAGAAGGAAGCGTCGCCCACGCTCGAAGGCCACACCGTCTGTCCCGGAGCGCTCGGCACAACGAATTTCATGGCGCCGGCGTACGATCAGCAAACGTCGCTGTTCTACGTCACAGCGCGCGACCAGTGCGATATTTTCAGCACCGCGCCTCAGCCCTATGAGGCCGGCCACGCCTACTATGGCAGCGCATATTTCCCGTCAGAAGAGGCCGAGCCCTATCGCGGATTTCTGAAAGCGATCGACCCCACGACGGGCGAGATCAAGTGGAAGTTCGAACACACATCACCGACCTGGTCGGGCGTGTTGGCAACCGCCGGAGGGCTGGTCTTCACCGGCGATGCGGAAGGAAATTTCATCGCCCTCGATGCCGGATCGGGCAAACCGCTGTGGCATTTCCAGATGGGCGGTGCAGTTTATGCCGCCCCCATAGCCTTCGCCGTGGACGGAAAAGAATACGTCGCAATCGCCGCCGGCACCGCCATCTATGCCTTCGGGCTGCCTTAGCAATTTCAAAACTTCACAATGATTCCAGCGGACATCCGAAGGTTATTTTCATGGCTTGGCAGCCCTTCGAACACTCGGCCTGGAAACGCGCTTCCGTAGAACTGGTTAAAGTTGTGCGTGGTGTGAAGGTCCTCAAACTGCGCCAGTCGAATCGCGAAATGCCGAGACACTTTGAAATCAACGCCGCCTCCCAACGCCACGGCCGCATCCGTATAAGTTGTGGCGGCGGAGGTTACCGGTGACGAAACGCCGGTGATCGTGCTCGAACTCAAGCTAACCCTGTCATAACCAAAAAGCGCATGTACGAAGGGCGTGAATTTGGTTTTGTTCTTGAACGAAAATGCCGGCCCGACCATGAGTGTGTAGCCCGTTAGCTTGGGAAGTCCAGAGAGTTGATCGCCCCTGATCTCCGTAATTGGCTGGCCGTAACGCCCGCCCGCGTCCACAACGATCCCCAGCCAGCGTTTAATGTTGTACTGCCCCTCCGCGTTCCAGCCCGGGAAAAAAGATGCGATTCCAAACGGGCTGTTCTGCTCGCGCAGGTCGAAATCCAATGTCGCACCGCTGAATGAGCCGTTCCCCGCGTGCACCATGGAATACCCGCCAAACACCTGCACTTTGGGGGCAGCGTCCTGAGCAAAAGCCATCGAACTAATCAGGGCGACCAGGGCAATCGTAGCTACAGCCGGACGAGTCATTTCGAAGTTTTTTCCTTTCGCAAACAGGGCTGGCACCGCCGCATCCCCGGAATTAGCGTAGCGTTTTGAATTCCCTTTACAGCGGTTCGATCACCAACCGAATAAGAACGCGGAGGCACGCGAGCGGGTTGCAAGTGGGCACGCAAAATGTGAGTAATAGGATTGTAAGTGTTTAATTATAACGTGGGATTCCACGCTGGGTCGTAGTTTGATTCCGATCTCAGCAGTTTGAGGAGACAAATACACCAAAAACTTACAAAGCTATGACCACTGTGTGACAAGGGCCCAATCGGCCGCGGACTACTCTGCCTTACACCGTGATCCGAGGCAGGAAATACGGTACAGGAGAGGAAATTATGACGCAACTCACAAAGGTTCTGGAACGCTCCGCCAACCGGCGCGCGTTTCTCAAGAACAGCATGGTCGCCGGAGCGGTGGCGACCGTAGGAGCCGGTATCCTGGGCAGCGGGTTACCCGCATTCGCACAAGAAACCAGCAGTGCAAGCATCTCCAAAGGGGACGTTGCTATCCTTCGATTTCTCGCAGCGGCTGAACTCATTGAGGCCGATCTCTGGCAGCAATATGCCGAACTGGGCGGGATCACACCCGGTCAACTCCCCGTAGAGACAGCGCCGTTCAAATCCATGAACACCTACCAATCGGCCTTCATGAACCTCGATTCCGACGGACCGCAATACATCACCAGCAATACTCTTGATGAGCAGAGCCACGCGGAATTTCTGAATGCCTATTTGATTTTCAAAGGCGTCGAACCGGTGGACTTCGACGAGTTCCGTACTCTGCCGAGCAGCCAGGCAAAGGGAGCCGAGCAAATTGGGCGCCTCACTAATTTAATGAACCTCACCGTGGACACCAGTTGGTACACGCGCTATCGCAGCACGCAAAACCCGGATTTTGGCGCCACTTTCCCGCAAGCCGTCGACTTGATCAACGTAACTGGCATCCCTCGAACCAATGCAGATTTCGAGTCCGCAAAACACGTTCAAGCCATCGCCAATACCGCTGCCTTTCACTTCGGGACCATTGAACAAGGTGGTAGCACCCTCTATTCAGCATTGGCCCAGAAGGCCCAGAATGTGGAGGTTTTGAAAATCGTGGTCAGCATTGGTGGTGACGAAGTGGCCCACTTCCTGGAGTGGGTGGATTTTGCCGGAAACAGTGTGCAACCGCCCCTTGCTCCGTTGACCGACCCCGAAACCGGCATCACGTTCCCCAACTTCGATAAGACGTTCAACCCCGCGCTACAAACCAACCTGATCTTTCCCGTTCCCTGCGAATTCATTAGCGCAAAACTTCCTCGTTGCGCCGTGATTCGCCCTACGAATCCACAGGGAGTTGCCAGGGGAGTCGTCAATTTCCTGACTGACATGGGCCTGTTCATCGGCCAACCTCCCGCATTCTTTAATCAGCTCACCACGCTGGCCAATCAAGCAGATTCGGCTCAACGCGGCTTCTAAGCGTTTGCGCAATCGCGTGGGAGCCTTCGGGGGAAGGCCCTTTACGCGCTTGCCCCCGCGGGCGCTGCTGACTGGAGGAACGGTCGCAGCGCCCATTTTAGAAATGATTGCTTACCTTGTTTTGACTGGAGGGTTACCGATGTTTGAAGGCTTATTTCAACCCATGCATCTGATGATCGTAGCGGGAATTGCTTTATTGATTTTTGGTCCCAAAAAACTGCCCGAGCTTGGCAAAGGATTAGGCGAGGGTCTGCGCGGATTCAAGTCTGCGATGCATGGAAAGGAGGATTCGTCGGCCTTGGCACCGACCCAGAAAACCCCGGAAAAAGAAGTATGAGTCTGTCGGAAATGTTGTTCCTTGGCCTCTTGGGGGTGGTCATTTTTGGCCCCAAGAGGCTGGCTTCGGTCGGTCAACAGGGCGGAAAGACACTTGCTCGATGGAAGAAAATCAGCAACGAATTCCAATCGCAACTAGCAACCGAAATCTCGACAACTGTTCGGGAACGACCGACGGAACAGGAAGAATCGAGATTCGCAATAGCCACTTCCGCGCCGTTTGACTTGCCCCCGGATTCCGTACTAATCTGCAACTACACCGGGAAGGAGGTGGTCGAATGACAAGTTCTGATAGTGGTAGTAAATGTTGTGGGAGTCTAAGACCAGGTGAGGTGGCTGAGACTTAGGGCTGGTTGCTCTAAGCGGGGCTTCGAAACGCAGATCTGATTAATATGCGTCGGGAGCTACAGCCCGCACACTAACCGGTGAGTAGGGATGAAGTTCCGCGTTGGTCGCGTCGGGACTTCGATTGGGAGCGTTAGCTCCCGGTCCTCCGTCCCAGACCCGGGAGTTGCCGTGAGAGGCCACGTAGAGTGACCACCTCTTGGTCAATCCCAAACAGTCCACCGTATGGCCCGCAGGTTTAATAACCTGCGGGCCGTTTGTTTTAGTTTGGTCGGAAGCCGTGGTCTAGGCTAAGAACTAAAGACAAGAGAATTGCAGGAGAAGTTTTTCAAAAAAGCTTTGACAGGCCGGCTCTTAGCAGAGCGCCATCGCTTCAAATTGGGGATTAGCGAATAACGGCCTCTGAACCCCGGACTGCTCCAGTCGATAAAGGACACCAAGCGGGCACATGCTGCATTCCTCGAATTTGTCTCCTTCAAGGTGCACAGATCGCTGAACCAGTTTGTGCGGAGTGGAATGCAAGGCGGCGTACGAACCTGATGCCGGTACAACCTCACCGCTTCTGTATGTATTGAGGAATGCCATACTTGCTCGGACCCACCGCTGCCGATCTGGAGCGATTTTCGGTGATCGAGGGGCGACCCGCAATACGGGTTTCGCCCGAAAGTTGAGTGCGGTTTGGCTCTAAGGGGGCGACACACCATACTGTAGGGATCGGAGCCCGTACTAGGGAAATCACCGTTAGCGGAACTGGTAGCCGGGCTTCAGTTCGCAACGATAGTTTTTGGATTGATCCCGGTCGGTCACCATGTGGCAATCCGCCCAACGCAAGAACAGGTCGGGTCCCAATGGAAAAACAATCTGCTCCCCCTGGACCTCGGCTTCGATGCTCGGTCCTTCCGCTGAAGCCGGCAAACTGAAGTTCAACGCCCGTCCAAAAATGACCGGGTAGGTCTCCCGCACCATGTCACTGGTCATGGGATGAACCACTTCAGCCTCCAGCAAGAACGTAACCGTGTCAGACCAATTCAGAACGGAGACGTTGAAGCGCCGGCGATCTGGCGAGAAATTTTCTACTTCGATCTTTGTAAAGGGACACGGCCCGGCGATGCAGGAAACTCTGGCGTTGCGAAACTCATTTCCTTCCCCCGCATCCAGCGATAGAGAGCCAACGGTCGCTTTCCATTTGCCCCCCGGCGCACACGGAGGTCGATTGTTGCATGGTGTATTTGCCGTGTTGACGATCTGAAAAGTCTTTACCGCGCTGCCCACGTCCGCATCCGTCGTAGCTTTAACGGAATACCGGATCCGGGTATTCGAGATCGCCGATCCTGTGCGCGTTGCGGCGGCTGTGTCCTCATGCAGAGGAGTCATGCGCTCGATATAGATTTTGTCCCCAATAAAATCATTCACATTCAACGGCTGGTAGCCTTCACGCCGGAAAGTGAGAATCACTTGCTGACGGCGGCGCAGACCCTTGGGCAGCTTCAAGGTGAAAAATCCCAAAGAATCAGACTTGGAGCTAGCGCTACCCAGAGTATTCACGGCGGTGATTTGCACGTCCGCCAGCGGCAATTGCCGGTTGGGATCGTGGTCTTGTCGCAGGACAGCGCCCCGCAGCGTTACGGGCTGGCGGCGATGTAACAATGCAATCGCCGATGCTGCCGCCAGGATGGCCAGTACCAAAACTGTCCATATTGTGATGGTCTTGCGTTTACTCATTCCCGTCCTTTATGTTCTAACATTCTAGGACGCATTTTTCGCATAGCAAGTTTTCTGGCTGCCAACTCCATCAAATGCCAGTCGGCCTGTCTGCAGGCGGTTCGCACCTGAACGTAGAAGCATCTAAATTTAGCTCATGCGCATGGAAGAACAAAAATCTATTACAAACCGTCTTTCTCGAAGGGAACTGCTTTTTCAAGTTGGTGGCGTGAGTCTGTTGGGAGTCCTCGGTGGCCGCAAATTGTTTTCCTTGGCTTCGGAAACGCAGTTACCGCGAGCTACCGAACCTTCGGCAGTCTCGCCTGTTCTTTCGCAGGATGATGACGATTTTTTGCAGGAGATGGAGAAAAGAAATTTCCAATACTTTTGGGAACAGGCCAGCCCGCAGACCGGCTTGATCCGCGACCGCTGTAATGTTGCGAAGAATGATAATTCCATTGTGGCCAGTATTGCCGCAACGGGCTTTGGCCTGACCGGCATTTGCATCGCGCAACAGCGGAACTTCGTTCCGTTTTCTGAAGCGCGCGACCGGGTCTTGGCCACGTTGCGTTTCCTCTGGAAAAAGATGCCTACGCATCGCGGCTTCTTCTACCACTTTGCCGACATCAATACCGGCGAACGAGTTTGGGATTCCGAAGTTTCTTCCGTCGACACGGCTATTCTTCTCTGCGGCCTTCTCACTTGCCGCCGCCATTTCGAAGAGCATTCCGAAATCAGCCTGCTGGCTTACGAAATATTTAATCGCGTCGATTGGAGCTGGCTGTCTGAAGATACTTCGTTATTGCCGCATGGCTGGACACCGGAATTCGGCTTTCTTCCTTATCGTTGGGATTACTACAGCGAGATGATGATGATCTACCTGCTCGGCCTCGGCTCGCTTCCTTATCCCCTGCCCGCGAGCGCATGGAACGCCTGGAAGCGCACTCGGTTCGAATATGACGGGATTCGTTACATCGGCTCCTTCGCGCCGTTATTCGTGCATCAGTATTCGCAGGCCTGGTTTGATTTTCGAGGAAAACGCGATCAATACGCCGATTACTTTGAGAACTCGACGATGGCCACCGACGCCCATCGCCACTTCTGTCTGGAGCTGGGCAAACAATTTCCCGATTATAGCGACGACCTGTGGGGTATCTCCGCTTCCGATTCGCAAAAAGGTTACGTGATCTGGGGAGGGCCGCCGATGATGGGCCCGATCGATGGCACCGTTGTTCCCAGCGCCTCCGCCGGTTCTTTGCCCTTTATGCCGCAGCCCGTCATGCGCGTGCTGAGAAATATAAAAGATCGCTACGGCCAGGCTTGGGGGCGCTATGGATTTATCAACGCGTTTAATCCACTAAAGAACTGGTATGACAGCGATACTATCGGCATCGATGTAGGTATTTCCATGCTCATGGCAGAAAATGTTCGCACTGGCTTTGTGTGGAAGACCTTCATGAAGAACCAGGAAGCGCAGCGCGGAATGGACCGCGCCGGTTTCAAGAAATATCAGCCGTGACACGGCTGGTGTTCTCTACTTCAGTTCGATCACTGCCAGTCCGTGGCTCGGGAGAGTAATCGTGAACTCCCCATGCTCAATACGATCGGCCTCCGACGCAGGAAGTTCTGCGGCCTGTCGAAGTTCCACAATCTGTTTCTGGGTGGGATAACGCGGACTTCCCAGTTTTTCGTACACTTCGTGAACATCTCCATGCTCGGCATCAACCCGCGACACGTAGGCACGCATTGGATTCGAATTTTTAAGTCGGATGGTAATCGTTTTTGGAGAACCGGATTGCTCGGGCGGAGCATAATTCCACAGCGCCAGCACTAACGTTCCACCTTTTCGCCGCGTAAGAATTGCGGAGTCTGAATCGAGTTGAATTCTCTCGTCCCCGAGCTGGTGCAAAAGCTTGAATGCGTTGAAAGCCGGCTTGGGAATGTCGTCCTCCGCGATCAGGCCGTAGCCGCCGTAAAATGGCGTCTTGACCACGCCCTGCTCCTCAAACACGTCGGAGAAAGTCCAGTAAGACATCATGTCCACTAAACCATCGCACTGCCTAATCGTATCCGCGATCCACGGGCCCATATAAATCGAGTCGGTAACGTCAGGCTCATTCTTGTAGCTGGCGTTAAACTCGCTCCAGATCAGCGGAAGATTCGGCATACTCGAAGATTTGATCTGTCCATGTACTTTATCGACTGCGCGGCAAACCATCCGGTCACGCGGAATGTTTTCTTGCGTTCCGAATACGTCTTGTGCCGTGTCGTTGGCATAGACGTGAGTGGACACATAATCCAACGGAATCTGCTTTTCGGTGCAGTGCCGGATGAACGCGTCCACCCATGCGGCTTGCGCAGTCGCAGGTCCGCCAACCCGCAACTTCGGGCTCACTTTCTTAAGCGTCGTCGCTGTGTGGTCGTACAACTCCCAGTACGTCTGCTGCCGCGGTTGTCCCGCCCAGAAATCAAGATTCGGCTCATTCCAAACTTCAAAATACCATTGCGACACTTCATCGATCCCGTAACGCTCCAACAGGTGTTGAGCGAACGCCGCGACCAGATCATCCCAACGGCCCCAATCCTTAGGAGGGGCAACATTGGGGTGGTACCAGAAAGCTTGCAGCGTGTGGCTCGCCGCCAGTTGATTGGGCATAAAGCTGATCTCAACGAACGGACGCACACCAGAGGCCAGCAATCCGTCATAGATCTGATCGACGTAAGAGAAGTTATAAATCGCGTGTCCCTGGCCATCTTCGCTGTAGACGCCGACTTCATCATCCAAAATGGCATGGAAGCGAACATAGTTGAAATCGGTAATTTGTTTCACCGCGCGCAGGTCATCGCGATAGTCCTCGCGCAGGCTTAATATCGCGCGTCCTGACCCAAACATCTTTTCCCAAAAGTGCGGGAAGGGATGTGCCGCCGCTTTTGCATCAACCACTATTACATCCGTATCACCAGACGCGGATTGACCGTAAAGCGGCGGGATAATCGGCGAGAAGAAGATCGGCGAGAGCGCTAAAAGAACTACCAGAATGAGACCGCGAAAAAGTCGCGTCGCTCTAAGCGCTGGTTGGAGGTCCTTTAGCATCGGTCCCTCAGCGTGGTTCATGCTACTTCGGCACGGGCTTTTGGCGCGCTCACTCGGGCGGCGGGCTTCTCCTGCAGCAAAAGTTCCGTAGCCTGCACGCGCGGATGGCTGTGAAACCAGTCTTGTACGACTTTGTCGTGAAGAAAATTCGCCATGGCAAGCAGGCTCATTCCTTGGTGGTGCGCCATCCAGCAGCGCACGATCTCAAATCCGCGGGAGCGGGACCTGCGACGCGATTTGCTGTAATCCAGCGACTCATAAAAACCATAGGTGCCCAAACCTTGCTTACGTTGTATACCTCGCAGATTCCGCATCGCGGCGGCAGGCTCAACATCCAGAGCCAGGAAAGTTGAATAAGGGGAGATCACAGGCCCGTCCTGCTCTGGCTTGAAAATCGCCAACTGCGGTACCCCGAAGGCAAAGTAAAAATAGTTACCTTCCGCATCCATCGTCGCCGAGGCTGATTCGGAAATGCCCCAGGGAACCTTGTTTCTTGCTGCATAAACCCGCTGAGCCCGCACAGCCACTTCAGCCGACCGTTCCAGCAGCGTATTGGGATACAAGCGCATCCACAATGCAGGCATGAGGTATTCGAACATGGTTCCTGTCCATGAAAGAAGGCCCGGAACTCCTTCATCCACCATTGGCGGCCGGCCGAGCTGAAACCAGCTTTCCTGCGCAATATCGTCCTTGGCGATAGCAACGAAGTACGCGATGCGAGCCTCGCTCGCTAGCAGGTCATAACACGCGGGATGATTCCGTTCTTTCTCAACTTCGAACGCGACCGACAGCAGCTTCCTGCCGGGATTGATCATAAAAGAAAAATCCATTTCGTCGGCCAGCGTTCCCGCCTGATCGGCAATGTTATTCAGATCTTCGATCAGTCGCACCGTTCGCGAGCGCACCTCAGGAAGCAAATCGAGCAATTCGCCGTACACTTTGTTAGACGCACCGGCGCCCCGGGAATGAATTGCCGCTCCCAGTTGAAGTGCCAGACGGTCAATGAACAGCGGCATCTGTTCGAGCGCCGGAGTTTTATTGCCATGCGGGAAAACTGCTGGATCATTTTTCACTGCCGCATATTCTGGCAGCAACCAGGGGGCATAAACTTGCGCCGCCCGGCAAGCCTGTCGGATGCGTTCTTTCACTTTCTCCTGCCACCAACGCACATCGCTCTGTTTCGAACTTTCCTTTGAACTCGCATCCGGCTGCTGCAGGTCTTTCAAATCTGAGTCAGGAATATCCACAAGATACTGCAAAGCATCGCGCTGCTTCAGCGCCGTTTCCATCGCCGAGAACTTCTTTCGCGGCAAAGCCCCCAGACTGCTCAATACGTAAAGA
>JBAWBG010000363.1:0-28950 GCA_049589695.1 Candidatus Sulfotelmatobacter sp.
CTCCAGGGGTGTGGCTATGGACGAAGCCATGGTTTGCGGATCGGCACCGGGAAAGCTGGCGCCTACGCTGATTACCGGGAAATCTACGCGGGGCAACGAAGACACCGGGAGATAATTGAAGGCAAGAATCCCGGAAAGCAAAAGCGCCGCAGCCAGCAGCGAAGTGCCGATCGGACGCCGAATAAATGGAGCCGAGATGCTCATGGTCTAATCAGCAAAGCCTAATCGCCGGGCAACTCTTGAGGAATCGGGTTGCCAATTTTATATTTCTCAAACCGGTGCGCGAGCCGATCGAACCACAGGTACACCACCGGGGTTGTGTAGAGCGTGAGCAACTGGCTGAGAATCAAGCCGCCTACGATGGTAATGCCCAAGGGACGCCGCAACTCGGCGCCTGTCCCGGAGCCCAGGGCCAATGGCAAACCGCCTAACAGCGCGGCCATCGTGGTCATCATGATGGGACGGAAGCGCAACAGACACGCCTGGAATATCGCTTCTTCCGGCGGCTTGTGCTCCTCGCGTTCGGCTTCGAGAGCGAAATCGATCATCATGATGGCATTCTTTTTTACGATGCCGATCAGCAGAATGATTCCGATCAACGCCACTACAGTGAGATCGTTTCCGGTAATCTGCAGAGCCAAAATTGCGCCTACGCCGGCGGAGGGAAGCGTGGAGAGAATCGTGATGGGATGAATGTAGCTTTCATACAAAACTCCCAGAACGATATACACCGTGATAATGGCGGCGAGAATCAAAAAAGGCTCACTGGAAAGCGAATTCTGAAATGCGGCCGCAGTCCCTTGAAATGCGGCGTGAATGCTGGGCGGCAACTGGATATCTTTTTCCGCTCGCTCGATGGCTTTCGTGGCTTCGCCGAGGGAAGCGCCGGGGGCGAGATTAAACGAAAGCGTGACGACGGGGAATTGTCCCTGATGGTTGACGGCCAGAGAAGTACTGGTCGATTGCATGTGGACAAATGTAGAAAGCGGAACGGGATTTCCGCTGGTGGTTGCCGTAGCTGCGTTCGCGGTGGGCGCTCCGGAGTTCGGAATTGTACTGCTGGGGCGCACGTAGACGTCGCTCATCGCGTCGGGAGTTTTGGCGAAACTCGGCAGGACTTCAAGCACCACGTGGTATTGATTCAACTGCGTGAAAATGGTCGAGACCAGTCGCTGACCGAAGGCATCATAGAGCGTGTTGTCGATGGCTTGGGGCAGGATTCCCAGCCGCGATGCGGTATCGCGGTCGATTGTGAGATTTGTCTTGAGGCCGCCATTGAGTTGGTCGGTGGCTACGTCGCGTAGTTCGGGAGCGGCACGCAACCGATCGACCAGCTTCGGGGTCCATTGCGCGAGTTCCTGCGCGTCGGCATCTTCAATGGAATATTGAAACTGCGTGCGGCTGACGCGATCTTCTACGGTCAAGTCCTGGACGGGTTGCATGTAGAGCGTGATGCCGTGCACCTGCGCCAGTTCGGGCTGCAAGCGGCGAATAATCGCGGAAGCATCGTCTTTGCGCTCGTCGCGAGGCTTCAGATTGATCTGAATACGGCCGCTATTGGGGGTCGTGTTCGTGCCATCGACACCGATGAACGAGGACAGGCTCTCGACATCTTTGTCTTTGAGAATTACTTTGGCCAGGTCTTGTTGACGCTGAGACATCGCATCAAAAGAGACGTCGTCCGGCGCTTCTGAAATACCCAGGATCACGCCGGTATCCTGCACTGGGAAAAATCCTTTGGGAACGATCACGTAGAGAACCAGAGTTAAAACCAGCGTGCCGAAGGTTACGAGCAAAGTTGCCGTCTGATGTTTCAGCACCCATTTCACGGTACGGCCGTAAAACGCAATGACCCGGTTGTAATAATCTTCCGTGACCTCGTAGAAGCGGCCCTTCTCGCCTTCCTTGCGATGCTTGAGCAGCTTGGCGCACATCATCGGCGTCAGGCTTAGGGAAACGCCTGCGGAGACGAGAATGGTTACCGCCAGCGTGACTGCGAATTCACGAAACAGCCGGCCCACAATATCGCCCATGAACAACAGGGGGATCAGCACCGCGATCAGCGAGACCGTAAGTGAAACGATGGTGAAGCCAATCTGACCCGATCCCTTGAGCGCAGCATCCAGGGGCGAATCGCCGGCTTCGAGGTAGCGGTCGATATTTTCGATCATGACGATGGCATCGTCCACTACGAAGCCGGTGGAAATGGTCAATGCCATCAGCGTGAGATTGTTCAGGCTGTACCCGAGCAAATACATCACGCCGAACGTCCCCACGATCGAAAGTGGGACCGCAACGCTGGGAATGAATGTGGCGCGCAGGTTTCGAAGGAAAAAGAAAATAACGATGACGACGAGAACAATGGTCAACGCCAACTCGAATTCAACATCCTTTACGGAGGCGCGAATCGTCGTGGTGCGGTCCGTGAGAATTTGAACGTTGACCGCGGAAGGAAGCGACGCCTGCAACTGCGGCAACAGTTTCTTGATCCGGTCGACCACGCTGATAATGTTGGCGCCGGGCTGGCGCTGGATGTTTACAATCACGGCGGGAGTTTCATTCATCCAGGCCGCGAGGAGATTATTTTCCGTGCCGTCAATTACGTTGGCGACATCGCTCAAGCGGACGGGCGCGCCATTGCGATAGGCGACGACAATTGGCTTATATTGTGCGCTAGTAAAAAGCTGATCGTTGGCGCCGATGGTGTACGACTGCCGCGCGCCGTCGATAACGCCCTTGGCCTGATCGACATTGGCTTCAGCGAGAGCGGTGCGGACATCTTCCAGACTTAATCCATAGGAAGCAAGTGCGGTTGGATTGACCTGCACGCGCACGGCGGGCTTCTGTCCCCCACTGATCGAAACCAGGCCGACGCCCGGCAACTGTGAAATTTTCTGCGCCAGGGCAGTGTCAGCGAGGTCCTCAACCTTGGAAAGAGGTAGCGAAGCCGAGGTAAGCGCCAACGTGAGGATGGGCGAATCGGCGGGATTTACCTTGTTGTAAATCGGAGGATTCGGCAGATCCGTCGGCAGATACGTTGCGGCTGCGTTAACCGCGGCCTGCACCTGCTGTTCTTCAACGTCGATGTTCTGGTCCAGGGCGAACTGCAGCGTGATCACAGAACTGCCAAATGAACTGGTCGAGGTCATCTGGCTCAGTCCCGGAACCTGGCCGAACTGGCGCTCCAGCGGAGAAGTCACCGATGAGGCCATTACATCGGGATCTGCGCCGGGGTAAAACGTTACCACCTGAATGGTTGGGTAATCGACTTCAGGCAAAGCAGAGACCGGCAGCTGCAGGAACGCAACCCATCCCACCAGCAGCACGCCAATCATTAACAGCGTGGTCGCCACTGGACGGAGAATGAATAAGCGTGAAGGACTCATGAAACTGGTGTCACTGAGGCCGGCCTGGCCAACCCGTTTTTGCCGCTGGGGGCGTTAGCCGGATTTATATTGCGGGGCTCAATCCTGCTGCCCGTTTGAAGTTTGTCCTGACCGTCCGTCACAACCGTGTCCCCGGGATTAATGCCGCTGGCCACCACCGTGGTATTGCCCTGGGTGAGCGAAACCGCAATGTTGCGGGCTTCCACAGTGTTATCCGGCTTCACGGCGTACACGAACGCTCCCTGAGGACCGTGCAATACCGCTGCGCTTGGCAATACGGTGCTGTGTTTGCGAGTCTCGAGCAGTAGGTTTGCGTTCACGAACTGATTGGGCCAAAGCTGGTTATCTTTGTTGTCGAAGACAGCTTTCAGCTTAGCGGTTCCGGTTGTCTGGTCGATCTGGTTATCGATAGTCAGCAGTTTTCCCGTCGCGAGTTTCGTCTGATCATCACGGCTGTAAGCCTCAACTGCCAGCGTGGAATTCTTCATGTGCTGCGCAACGATCGGCAACTGATCCTCGGGCAGTGTGAAGATCACCCCGATCGGCTGCAATTGAGTCAAGATCAGCATGGGAGTCGTGTCGGTCGCGTGAACGATATTTCCTGGATCTACCTGCCGCAGGCCGACGCGGCCCGTGAAAGGCGCCGTGATATTGCAATACACGAGCTGCAGCTTCGCATTATCGATCTGCGCCTGATCGGTGCGTACCTGCCCGTCTAGCTGGTCAACCGTTGACTTCTGCGTATCCACTTGCTGCTGCGCGATACTGCCGGATGGAATGAGCGTGGTATAGCGCTCCAAGTTTAATCGCGCATCGCGCAGAGACGCCTGATCCTTGAAGAGCTGAGCTTGCATCTGCTCGAGCTGGACCTGATAGGGCCGGGGATCGATAACGATCAGCAAGTCGCCCTGTTTTACGGTCTGCCCCTCCTGGAAATTGACCCGCATGATCTGCCCGTCCACACGGCTCTTGATGTTTGCCGTGTAAAACGCAGTCACGGAACCCAATCCCACCAGGTAAACGGGAACGTCCTGCCGCTCCACCTTTGCTACCGAAACCGATTCAGAGCGCGCGCCCGCGGCTTGCGCCTTCTGCTGTTTCGAATCGGCGGCGCTGCAGCCGAAAAAAGACCCGCACACTCCCAACAGGGCGATTACGAGTGAAAAGCGGCGCCGAGAGAGTAGAGATGTACCTTGAGACGAACTCGAAGCAATCATATTCAAATTTTCACGTTCGGATGAGACTTCACAAGAACAGAGTGCCATTTATTAGACGTTCTCATTCGGAAACGGTCGCGGTACCTCTGCGCGGAAAAGCGACAGATTGTCTTGCGCCAGGGTCCTCCGGCGGGAGGGCGCAATCAGGAACCGGAACGCAGATGTAGAACCTTACAGGTTAAGCATCAACTCCAGCGTCGCAGCTGGTCAAGCCCAAGCCTTAGATTTTACAAATCTTTACTCGCTTTCGACCTGAGCGGCCACTCACGGCGTCTGCATTGCAGAGGGTATAGGATGAAGTTCCTCATAGGCCGTAATCTCCGCTTCATGTTGCAGAGTCAGTCCAATATCATCGAGCCCATTGAGCAGGCAGTGCCTAACAAAGTCGTCGATGGAAAATTTGGCGGAAAATCCCCGGTCGTCGCGCACTTCGCATTGTTCCAGGTCAATGGTTAGCTGGTAATCCTGCGTCTCACGGGCTCGCCGCATCAATTGCGCGACTTCGTCATCGGTCAAACGTACAGTAAGGAATCCGTTCTTCGTACTGTTGTTGGCGAAGATGTCCGCGAACGAAGAAGAAATCACGGCGCGAAAGCCGAAATCCGCCAAGGCCCATACTGCATGCTCCCGCGAGGAACCGCAGCCGAAATTCTTTCCCGCTACCAGAATGTTGGCTCCGGCGTAGCGCGGATCGTCCAGCACGAAATTGGAGGTTTTCCTCCCGTCCGCCGCGAATCGCCAGTCGTAAAACAAAAACTGTCCAAAGCCGGTACGCTCAATCCGCTTCAGGAACTGCTTGGGAATGATCTGGTCGGTGTCTACATTAATGCGGTCGAGAGGAGCTACGCGGCCGCGATGGATGCGAAATGGATTCATTGAAAATTTCCTTGAATCATTCTCATTTTCAGCGTCATTGACGTCTGGGTTATTGAAATTTCCAGTTTCGAATATCTGTAAAGTGCCCGACAATGGCCGCCGCAGCGGCCATCATGGGGCTGACAAGGTGTGTTCTGCCGCCGCGTCCTTGCCGGCCCTCGAAGTTCCGGTTGCTGGTGGAAGCACAGCGCTCACCGGGCTGCAGAATATCTGGATTCATTCCCAAACACATCGAGCAACCTGACTCGCGCCACTCGAAGCCCGCATTCAGAAAAATCTGATGCAAGCCTTCCTGCTCCGCGGCGCGCTTGACAGCTTGCGATCCCGGCACAACCATCGCCCGGACTTTCGCGCTCACGTGATGGCCTTTGGCGACGCGCGCAGCCGCGCGCAGATCCTCAAGGCGCGAATTCGTGCATGACCCGATAAACACGCGCTCGATCCCGATGTCTTCAATACGCTTCCCGGGCTCCAGGCCCATATACTGCAAAGCTAACTCGATCGCGCGGCGATCGGATTCTTTTACGGTGCTGGTTTCGGGCACACGGCCCGTCACGGGAGCAACCATTCCCGGATTCGTCCCCCAGGTAACAAACGGAGAAAGCTGTGCCGCATCAATCTCTACGACCTTGTCGAAGGTTGCGTCTTCGTCGCTGGCGAGGCTGCGCCAGTATTCGACCGCTTTCTGCCATTGGCCATCTCTCGGAGAGAACTTCTTCCCCCGGACATAGGCAAACGTAGTTTCGTCCGGCGCCACCATGCCTGCGCGCGCGCCAGCCTCGATGCTCATGTTGCACAGCGTCATGCGGCCTTCCATCGACAGGCCCCGCACGGCCTCGCCAGCGTATTCGATAACGTGACCACTCGCACCGTCGGTGCCTATTTGGCCGATGATTCCAAGAGCCAGATCTTTCGCGCCTACACCCTCGGGCAAACGGCCACGCACATCGATTTTCATCGTCTTCGGTTTTTGTTGCGCGAGGCACTGCGTGGCGAGAACGTGTTCGACTTCCGACGTTCCGATGCCAAAGGCTAGGGCTCCGAACGCGCCATGGGTGCTGGTGTGGCTATCGCCGCAGACGATTGTCATCCCAGGCTGGGTGAGACCCAGTTCCGGTCCGATCACATGGACAATTCCCTGCTCGGGCGAGTCCATGTCGAAAAGGCGGACGCCGAATTCCTTGCAGTTTGCCTGTAATGCAGAAATCTGTTTTGCGGCAATCAGATCGGTGATCGGAGTGCCGCGCGGTTCGGTGGGAATATTGTGGTCGACGGTAGCCAGGGTTCGCGACGGCTGGCGAACTTTTCTTCCCGCAGTTCGCAAACCGTCAAAGGCCTGCGGCGATGTCACTTCATGAACCAAATGCAGGTCGATGTAAATGATGGGAGAGCGATCGCTCGGTTGCGCCACTAAATGGGCGTCCCAGATTTTTTCGAAAAGTGTTTTCCTTGTCGACATTGCCGTGGATTGGATTCGCCGCGCTCACACATGAAGGTGAATCCTGAAAATCTAGTTTTTCACAGGGGGCGCTCGGGAGCAAGCCTCCGGACCCTTGCACAGTGCGATCGATTCAAAGTAGACCTTGCCGTCTCCAAACTCAGGTATCATGAAAGTTACACGATGATTAATGGTAAACGCATTGCGGTCGTAATGCCCGCTTACAACGCGGAGAAAACGCTCGCCATCACGGTGGGCGAACTTCCGGACCTGGTAGACATTCGTATTCTGGTGGACGACCGCAGTTCCGATCGCACCGTTGATTTGGCGCGGCGGCTCGGCCTGCAGGTTTTTCAGCACGACCGGAACTACGGTTACGGCCGCAACCAGCAGACCTGCTACCGCGAGGCCCTGGCGGCGGGCGCGGATGTGGTCATCATGCTTCATCCCGATTACCAGTACACGCCGCATCTGATCACGGCCATGGCCAGCATGGTGGCTTACGGGGTTTACGACGTGGTGCTGGGATCGCGAATTATCGGTGGCACGGCGCTGCTCGGCGGGATGCCGATCTACAAATATATTTCCAACCGCCTGCTCACCGCTTTCGAGAATTTGTTTCTGCGAGTGAAGCTTTCGGAGTATCACACGGGATATCGCGCCTTCAGCCGTCAGGTGCTGACCGAACTGCCGCTGCTCGAAAACTCCGACGATTTTGTCTTTGACAATCAGATGCTCGCGCAATGCGTGCACTTCGGTTTTCGCATCGGAGAAGTTTCGTGTCCCACGAAATACTTCGAAGAGGCCTCGTCAATCGGCTTCCACCGCAGCGTACAGTACGGTTTTGGCGTGCTGGCCACAACTTTGCAATTTGGGTTGCAGAAGACCGGCTTGATTCATTTGCCACGCTTCAGCGAGCAGGGACGCAAGCTTGAGGCGGGATATCCCACGTATTACGCGCGAAGAACCGCACGTCCGGCATAGAAGAAGTTACGGCTGATCCGTTTCTGATCCGCAGCAAGTTTTAGATTTACCTTTTCCGCGACAAATATCCCAGGATTTTGCTGGCGAACGCGTCAGAGAATCCGAAGCGCGCTTTGGCCCGCGAATAGAGATCGACCGCCTTTTTGTCCAACCAGATCGCCGCCGACTTTCGCCAGCCATCCTGAGGCCGCGCAAAATAATCCGTGGAATGTCCCGTAAGTTTTTTATCGTTCTCAAGGGTGTAGTAGTAGAGAGCCAGGCTTTTACGCGACACGCCCTTCGGGCAAGTTAGCGGGTCTGGAAATCCGTGCAAGGAGCGCTCGTCTGTGGTGAAAATGAGGGCGTGATTCAACAGCGGCGGATACTTCGCTGCGCACCGGGTCATATTTTGTTCCCACAGCTCGAGCGCTCCGCCCCACTCTTCGCGCCATCCAGAATTCAGATAGAGAATCAGGTTCACGCGGCGGCGCCAGTTAGTATGGAAGTGGTGCATGGAAAAATCAGTATGCACGTTTAAATATCCGCCAGGCCCCGACTGGTGCAGACCGCCGCCCTCGAGCATTGGATCCGACATCAGATTTGGGATTCCGGTTAATTCTGAAATCCAGGCGACGAACTGCGGCGAGTTCAGTTCGTCGGTGACGGCTGCAAGGGCTGGGGGAAAGAGCTGGCGCTTCGCCATTCCCAACTTGTTTTCGTTGGCGTGTTTGTATTGCGTCCAGGCAGCGCTGGCGGCCCGGGGAAATTGGGCAGCCATCGCCAGAGCGGTCGAGGGCGAGAGGAAATCTTTCAGCAGAAGATGCGGGCAAGGCTCGTTCTCACGGTATCGCGCGGCCAAAGCGGGCAATCGCGGCGTCCACCTCTCATAGGGAAAAAGCCGGTCGGTGACCTGAAAAAGCTCCTGAACTACTTGGGCGGTTGACATTCGAGAAAGTTTCTCCTGAATAGGATCGTTAGCCTTTAAATTCGCAGGAAGGCAGATTGTCCAAACGTCGATTTTCTACCTCTCTTATTTCTTTCATCTTTATTAAGGAACCCGGCAAACTCGGACCGTGTCGTTCCGATAAGGGCAGTTGAGGCCCGTGTCTTGCGGCGGTTGCACCACCACCCAGTCCACGCCATACTTAGCTTTCAGCCGTTCGAAGTCCGCGGGACCAAATTTTTTCCACGGAGTCTGATCTTCCACCTGCGCCCACCATTCTTCGGCTAATGGCGGAAACATGCTGACCACGCCGTTGTCTTTCACACCGTCGGCCAGACGGCTTCTCTCAGCCAGGCAGCGAAATCCAACTTCGTCTTCGCCGGCGATATCCATATAGTATGGATCGAGCGCGAAAACCGCGTCCGTCGGGGTGTTCCGCCGAATCCAAACAAAGGCTTGCGCCCATTGATTTTTGGATGCGCGTCCCGGCCATTCCAGATGCGCACTGGCGGGAAAAAGTGCGCGCTGCGCGAGGAACATCCCAATACTCAAGGGAACGAATAACAACAGCCAGCGCCAAACGCGGTTTTGCAGCACATACTCCCCGAGAAAACCGCCCATCATCACGAACATTACGATGTATTCGAAATGCAAGCTGCGAAGCGGCTGCAGGCGGGCCAGCGCTTCAAAACGCGCAGGAAGGTCGAACACCACTGCTTCGACCAGGTAGATCAAGCCGTAGACGACAAGAGCACGACTCACGCGCTCGACCATGCGCCATTGCCGGTGCCGCGCGATCCGCCCGAACCACCAGAACAAAATGAGGGGTGCAACGATTCCCAGCAACTCATACCACTGCCAATTCTGAATGTAATGATAGGCGTGGCGCTTGGCTGCCTCGTGATATGCGGGAGAAGGCAGGGGCGCCAGCGGGATTTGCAACCAAAACAGCGCGGCAAGCGCCGCTGGATGCATGCGCTTCCAATAAGGTTCCAATCTCTCCATTACCACGAACAGCAGGCAGAACGAAAAAGGATAGACCCACATCAGCGGATGCATGCAGGCAGCAAAAACCAGCCACAAGAAAGCGCGAACGTATTTCTTCTCCAGGGTTCGCGCCAGCATGAAAATTCCGGCGAAGGCCGCCAGGTTCCGCGGATTTAAGTATTGGTCCACGATGTAGAGCGCTGTGCCTGAAACTGGGATCGACAGTAATGCCGCAACCAGACAGACTCCGCACCATCGCGCTCTGGCGCTCGGGAAAAACAGACCGGACAACTCCCAACAGGCGAGAAGCAGCAGAAAAATCGATGCCACTTGCCACAGGAGCAGGCCAACCTGCATGGGCAAGTGAGTCACACGTAGAGAAAGAGCGACAACGTTAGGAAAGAAAGTGAGGCTGGCGTGGGATAGGAAAAATTCGCGTCCAACCGGAAATAATTGCGGGTGCAGGATTCTCTGCACGCCGGGCAGGTAAATTTCCGCGTCCTCGGCGAAGGGATGGTAACCCTGCACCAGGAATGCCCCCACCGTCAGCAAGAAAAGCCAGAGAAAGTTCAGCGTCTTGTGTTTGTCAGGAAGAATTTCGCTCACTTGATCAATCGGCGGCAACTTGCGTTCGGATGGTCGCTAGCCTTACCTTCCGTTCCGCAACCCAGGAAGCGATCGCGTAGGCGGCCAGCACAACATATTGTGGATCGATGGGCCGACGATAATAGTCTTCCGGATGCGTCAAATAATAAATCAACGGAAAGAATAGAAATACCAGCACGTAAGGCATGGCAATGTGCGGGCTCAAAAGCCACGCCCGGCGAAGGCCGATCAGAGTCAAGATGGTAAGCCCAGTGCAGAAAATCATGTTGAACGGATCGGCCGGCTCTTCCCGCAGGTATCGGTGGCTGAAGCTCCAGAAACCGGTCCATAGATAAACCACCCGGCGCAGTGTCTGCCGCGCGTACAACAAACGGTGTGAATTGATGAATGCGAGTCCTTCATGAAACTTCTTTTGCGTGTAAGCGATCTCTCCGAGTTGCTGGTACTCCCGCCACTCGTTTTCATTATCTGATGGATGATAGCCGGGCGGGCCCCAGTGCCAGGAATCCTGATTATTGCCGAAGTACACTTCAAGACCCAGACAGCTGCGGAACGGAATAAATTTATGAAATGTCTCGTAGTTTCGAATAAACCAGGGTGTGACGACGAATGTCACCGCCAATACCGCGCCGATGCCCGGAGCCAGCCACCGACGGCCGCTCTTGTAGAGACGGTACCAAGCCCAGGCTCCCAGAAATGGCGCCACTGACATCACGACGGGATCGGTTAGACCTCCAAAACCGCTGATCGCGCCGTACGCCACCCACTGCCAGGCGGAAGAGGAACTCTCGATGTGTATCGCGGTCAGGAACACAAGCGTCATCAGCAATGTGGTTAGCGTGGTGGCCCAGATGAAATCTGCGGAGAAAAAAATTGCGTAGGGGAAAAATGCCCAGCACCAACCGGCCCATTGAGCCGTCGTCTCGCCGAAATATTTCTTTCCGATGAAGTAAATCGGAATGCAGGTCAGCGCGGAGAAAAGGCAGTCAAGTGCGAGAGCCGCGATCGCCGATGCTTTGGTGTAGACGCCAAACAACTTAAATATGCCCGCCAGGAGATATGGAAAAACAGGCGCCAGCCACGCGGTTGAGCCGGTCTTGCCAAATAAAGGATTGCTGAAACCTTCACCCTGCACGATGGACCGCGCAATCCTTCCGGCTTCGCCGCCGAAACGCCAGTGATCTCGACCAGGGTCCGTGCGTTCGGGATATAAAAAGCACATCACAACGAGCCGCAGCGTCAAAGCAACTACTACCATCCACAACAGTGAATTCCTCGTGTTTGCGAGCGCTTTCGGTTTGAGCGTCCCGCCCTCGGAAACTGTTGTCAGTGGGAGTTCCATTCGCTCTAGTGGATGCTGCGGACTGCCTATACTTTGCCATAACAGAACATCCAGAGTCTGTGTACTTACAATTCTTTACTCTTTGCTCCTTGGTTCCCGGTCAGGCGCTTGCACCTTTCATATCCGCTACGTAGCATAAATTCAAATGGCTGCTGCTCTCATGCCCGAACGCCTTAGGCCCAAGATGGCCTTCGGAGAGATCATCGCGTTTGCTTACGACACTTTTTGCAGCAACAAAGTGCGCTTCATTCTGACCGCGCTCGGCATGGTGATAGGCACGGCGTCGCTCATTCTTGTCGTCACAATTGGCATGACGGGCCGGCAATTTGTTCTCAACCAGATTCAGGCCATTGGGACTAACGAGATTTGGGCGGAATACCTTGGCGGGGCGCCACACATCAGCAACTCTAATCCCGACCCGCTTACCATCGACGACCTTCACGCTGTACAGGAAGTTGTTCCGGGGATCGTTGCCTCATCCCCCGTGACCCAACTTTCCGATCGCGTTCCGGTCGGCAACGGTAAAGAAAAGGACGTGACCATTCTCGGGGTCAATCCCGAGTACGTGCAGGTGCGCAACCTGGTCGTTCCCTCCGGAAGATTTTTCGATCAGGAGGATTCCCAGGCCCATAACAAAGTCGGCCTTCTCACTGAGAAGATGGCGATTGAGCTGTACGGATCCTCGCAAGCAGCGGTAGGTAAAATCATCAAGCTCAACGGTCTGCCCTTCACCATTATCGGGACTTTCAAGGAGCGGGTGGAAACTTTCGGACAGTCGGAAATCGTCGATAACACGATGCTGATTCCGTATTCCGTCAGCCGCTATTTTATGGAAATACCCAGCGTCAAGCTTTTGTATTTCTCCATGGAAGATCCCTCGATGGTGATTCCGGCAACGGCTCAGATCAAACGCGTATTGCAGTCGCGGCACCGCTCGGAGTCGGTGTACGACGTCTCAAATCTCACCGCGCTGCTTGCGATGGCAGATCGCATCGCCACCGGCCTGACCTGGGTGCTGCTTCTGATTTCCATGGTCACCCTGCTGGTGAGCGGAATTGGAATCATGAACATCATGCTCGCGACAGTGACTTCGCGCATTCGGGAGATTGGCATCCGAAAGGCCATTGGCGCGACCAACCGGGAAATCCGTTTTCAGTTTCTTGCCGAGGCGATCCTCATCTCATTGATTGGGGGGTTCGCCGGAATCGTCATCGGCTATGCCATTCCCTATTCAGTGCGCTTCCTCACCGAGTACCGCGTTCCCATTTCCGGCTTGTCGGCGATCATTGCGATTGTCGTTTCTTCGGTGGTGGGAGTGATCTTCGGCACCGTCCCGGCAGCGCGTGCCGCACAGCTTGATCCGGTTGAGAGCCTTCGCTACGAATAGGCAGAATGAGCCACGAGAATCGAATCGGTTCGACAGACGCCACAAAGCCGGGCTGGTTGGCCCGGCTCTCTTTCGCGTGGAACTGAATCGGTCAATCTCGGTTCGACCGGCCGATCCAGAATGTCTAACCCGCTGCGCGGGATTACTCGCGGGTTCTATTACATCACCATCGCGAGGTTCTCAAGTTCATGTTGCAGCACTGGCAGGGCGCACCCTGCCATCTCGACACGGCCAGCGGCATCAAGCGCCGCCTTCGGAGAAACCCCATAGCCCCGGCCCATCAAGAAAACCTGTAACAGTTCGGCGGCCTCATAGGAATCGATCATGCCGCCCTGCAGCAGATCGCTGCGTAAGGCTGCCAGTTCGGTCGCCGTAAATCTGTCTTTGTCGTTATTCACTTGTAAGTTCATCGCGTTTTCAAACATGGCCGTCATCACCTCCGACTCCGACCTACCTACCACAATTGCTTATTAGACTCATCGGCAGCTATTGAAGTTGCATGCAATTCTGCTGCCGCAACCGCCGGTTACTTTGATATACGTCCGACAAGCCGGTTTAGATTCATAAACCCCTCTGGAAGGAAGAAGTTGCAGGCATCGTAGTGGAATACTGGCTACTTCGGTAAGGTCTCCGAGGTACCCAGGAGGTCTCAATACTGACACGGAGTGTCAATCTGGGCGGGAATGCGGCAGCTTCATAGGTTCTCCGGGGCGAGCATCCCAGCGAACAGCCGAGTTCGTGTGCAACGAGCAGACGAGCGGAAGGAATCAGGCGCTCTCGATCGTGGCCTCGTCAATCAGCATGATGGGAATATCGTCCTTTACCGCGTACACGCGGTGGCATTGCGTGCACTTCAGGGCCTCCGGTTTTGGACGGTATTCGAGCGCCTGTTTGCAAGCCGGACAAACCAGAATCTCCAGTAAATCTTGGGCGATCATGCGAAGCATTCTACGCCTTTGCGAGGAGCCACGACTCTCACTCCCGAAAATCGGCCGACCCCGGCAGCGCTCGACGCCCACGCCGGTGTAAGATTTTTCTAGCAAAGCCCAAATTTGAACACGGAGCCCAATGGCCGCACGAATCCTCGATGGCACACGAATCGCAAATGACATCCGCAGTGAAGTGGCTGCGGAGGTAAAGGGAATGGCGTCGGCGGGAGTTCGACCGGGTTTGGCGGTCGTTCTGGTCGGCCATAATCCGGCGTCGGAAATCTACGTGCGCGGCAAGGTGAAAGCCTGCGAGGAAGTCGGGATATACAGCGAGCAGCACACGCCATCCGAGACTGCGACTACCGGTCAACTTCTGGAACTGATTCAAGACCTCAATCGCCGCGACGAAATTGACGGCATCCTAGTGCAGCTACCTCTGCCTGGGCAGGTGGACTCCAAACTGGTACTGATGGCGGTCGAGCCAGCCAAGGATGTGGACGGCTTCCATCCCGTAAACGTAGGATTCCTGTCCACTCAGCGTCCCGGACTGGTTCCGTGTACGCCGGCAGGCGTGATCGAGATCCTCAAGCGTAGCCAGATTCCGGTTGCGGGACAAGAAGCTGTGGTTGTGGGGCGCAGTGACATCGTCGGCAAACCCGCCGCTATGCTTTTGCTCAATTCCAACGCGACCGTTACGGTCTGCCATTCGAAAACGCGGGATCTGCCGGAAGTGTGCCACCGCGCCGATATCCTCGTAGCCGCAATCGGTCGCGCCGGAATGATTACCCGCGACTTCGTGAAGCCCGGGGCCACGGTGATTGACGTCGGCATGAACAAGGTGACGGACCCAGTGGAATTTCAACGCCTGTTCGGCGACTTGCCTAGCAATGCCAAGCGCGAGCAGACTTTCCAGACCAAAGGATCGACCCTCGTTGGCGATGTGCATCCCGAGGTAGCTCAGATTGCGGGAGCGCTCACGCCGGTGCCGGGCGGGGTAGGTCCGCTGACTATCGCGATGCTCATGTACAACACGGTAAAGGCCGCGAAGATGCGTCGCGGCAGCCGCACACCGGAGCTATCACGCGCCTGAAAAGCAATTCCACCATTGAGAACACCGAGTGCGCCGAGAAAAAGCTTCTCGAGCTTTCTCTCTGCGCGTGCTTCTCGGTTCATTTGGCATCCGCCTTCCTGTGGGTGCCTTCATGCTGAAGGTTGGCCTTACCGGCGGCATAGCATCCGGCAAATCAGTGGTCGGAGAGATGTTTGTCGCACTGGGCGCTTGCCTTGTCCAGGCCGACCGGATCGCGCACGAACTCATGCTGCCTGGCCAGCCAGTCTACAACCAGGTGGTGCGTCACTTCGGTGGTGGAATTCTTAATCCCGATCTCAGCGTGAATCGCGCCAAGCTGGCGGATGCAGCCTTCGGTTCAGGCGGCGGGGCCGCGATTCGAACGGCATCTTATGCCACCTCCCGCGTGGAAGAGCTGAACCGCATCGTTCATCCTGCCGTACTTCGCAGCCAGGAGGAGTGGATGGAAGATATGGGACGAAACGACCCGCATGCCGTAGCGATGGTTGAAGCGGCGCTGATTCTGGAAGCGGGCGCCGCGAAACGTTTCGACCGGCTGATTGTTGTCACCTGTAGCGATGAGCAACGCGTCGTTCGCTTCGCGGCGCGCCATAAGTTGTCAATCGATGTCGCTCGGAAGGAAGTCGAGCGGCGGATGGCCGCGCAACTGCCCGAAGCGGAAAAAATCAAGGCTGCCGATTTTGTAATCGATAATTCCGGCCCCCTAGACCGGACCCGCGAGCAGGTATTGCGACTATGGCAAGAGCTACTCAGCGAGGCCACTTCGCGGAGCTGAGAGTTATCCCCGGGATCGGTTCTCTTCCTGGCAGACGCTACTCTACAGGATTCACAGTATTCGGGCGCCGATCAAAGTCTAAGTATGATGAGAGACTATGTCTGCCCTCGTCCGATGGCGGATATACGCGGGAAACCAACTATGCGGGTGCTGGTAGTCGATGACCATGAAGTCGTCCGTCGGGGCGTCCGCTCTCTCATTCAAAGCCATTCGAATTACGACGTCTGCGGCGAGGCGGTTGATGGACAGGACGCAGTCGAGAAAGCCCAAGAACTAAATCCGGACGTCATCGTTATGGATGTCAGCATGCCGCGTTTGAATGGCCTGGAAGCCACTCATCTGATTCGGAGCACACTACCCGATTCCGAAATATTGATTCTCAGTCAGCACGATTCTCCAGAGATGGTCCGCCAGGCCTTCAAGGCTGGCGCTCGCGGTTACGTAGTGAAATCGTCCATCGCCCGCGACTTGCTGGCCGCCCTGGAATGCGTGGGCCGCCGGCAACCGTTTTTTGAACGGCCAATGTCTGTGCAGGACCGGAACACTCCTGTCGACTCCAAAGAGATCTTGCAGCGGAGCGCCGCCCTGGAGCAGGCTCTGCGCGAGAGCGAGCAGCTCTACCGGTCCACATTCGAACTGGCTGCGCTGGGAGTTGCGCAGGTCAGCCCCAGCGGCCGATTCTTACGCGTGAACGACAAGCTCGCTGAGATTACCGGCTATAGCAAAGACGAATTGCTGAAGATGACTTTTCAGGAGATCACTCATCCGGAGGATGTTGGACAAGATGTTTCTCAAGGCGAACAGGTGAAGAATGGCGCTCTCGATACCTATTCGATGGAGAAACGCTACATTCGGAAAGACGGATCCATCATTTGGGTGAACTTAACGGTTTCCGGAGCCAGAAACGAAAGCGGAAATTTCAAACATTTTATCTCGGTAGCGGAAGACATAAGTGCACGGCGGGAAGCGGAAGAGGCACGATATCGGCTCGCCGCGATCGTGGAATCGTCCGACGACGCGATCGTCTCGAAAGATCTGAATGGCATCATCGCCAGCTGGAATGCGGCGGCGCAACGGATCTTTGGATTTTCTCCCGAAGAAGCGGTTGGAAGGCCAATTACGATTATCATCCCGCCGGAATTGCGGGACGAAGAAAAGGAAATTCTCAAGCGACTCCGAAATGGCGAGCGAATCGAGCATTTCGAAACCGTCCGCATGACCAAGTCCGGGGAGAGACTCAATATTTCTCTCACCGTATCTCCGGTTCGAGATTCGCGCGGCAGGATTATTGGGGCTTCAAAAATTGCTCGCGATGTCACCGAGCGAAAACACATCGAAGAAACGCTGCGGCAGCGCGAATCTCAGCTGCGAGCCGCATTCAGTCAAACCTATTCATTTCTCATCCTGCTGACACTGGATGGAACCATCATCGAGGCGAATCGCGCCGCCATTGAAGCCTCGGGTCACAAGCGGGAAGAATTAATCGGCCATAAGTTCTGGCAGTTCTGGTGGTCCTCATTGCCGAACGAGGTGGCTATCGTGAAGAACAGCGTGGCAAAAGCCGCGCGCGGCGAACTAGTTCGAGAGGAGTGCTATTTCTGCCTGCCGGATGGAATGCGGAGGTTTGCTCACCGCACTCTGAGTCCGGTATTCGACGACGGCGGAAATCTCGTCATGATTGTAGCCACCGGAATGGACATAACCGAGCAACAGGAACTGCGCGAAAAGCTGGAGGCTCGAGTTAGACAGCGTACTCAGGAACTCGAAGGAAAAAATCAGGTTCTCTTACAACAGGCCGAAACCGTGCGCGATCTTTCCGGCCGCTTGCTCCGCGCACAGGATGAGGAACGCCGCCGTATCGCCCGCGATCTGCATGACAGCTCCGGGCAAATCCTGGTCGCTTTGCAGATGAACCTCGCTCCGTTGCACGAGCAAGCTAAAAATCTAGACGCAGATTTTGCGAGTGGCATTCGGCAGAGTCTCGAACTGGTCGAGCAGCTCTCCAAGGAATTGCGTACGGTTTCGTATTTATTGCATCCACCGTTGCTGGATGAAGCCGGGCTACCATCCGCGCTGCGCTGGTATGTGGAAGGCTTTGCACAACGCAGCAAGATCGATGTTCAACTTGAAGTAGCTCCGGACCTCGGCCGATTGCCTGGAGACATGGAGATGACCGCATTTCGCGTTGTGCAAGAGTGCCTCACCAACATTCATCGCCACTCGAACTCCAGGAAGGCGAATATCCGAATGCTTCGCTCCGATGAAGAGATTCTTCTCGAAATCCAGGATAACGGCCAAGGCATGGCCGTCTCGAACAATGGCCGATCGTCCGGGAAACTGCCGAGAGCGGGCGTCGGAATTCAGGGAATGCGCGAAAGACTAAATCAGCTGGGTGGCCGCTTCGAAATCAAATCCGGCGAAACTGGCACGGTAGTGACCGCCAGCTTCCCATTGTTCTCATCGCAATCATGTTCTTGAGCACGTTTAGGCGATAAAGGCGGAGTTGCCTCCGCGCGCCTTCCTTTGCCGAGTGTCTTGCGCTGGAACATATTAGAATCGATGCGGGACTCTTTTCTCTGCGAACTTGTGTTTCAGGTTCGATTCGCGTTGCGCAAGGCTGACTTATGAAATTCCTACGACCTGCGATATTCGCGCTGGTATTTGCCGGCGCGTTTTTCTACTTCACCACTTGGCGTTCGAACTCGCGTTCGAGCTTCCTGCATCCCTCGAATTGGCTCACCCATCCCGCGGAAGTGGAAATCACGGAAGCTGCCGGCAACGAGGGGCTCGACGGCGAAGAGCAGAACAATATTCTTGTCTACCGGAAGAATATTCCGTCGGTGGTAAACGTTACGTCGCGCGCCATGACTTTCGATTTCTTTTACGGGCTGGTGCCACAGGAGGGGCAAGGCTCAGGTTTTGTCATTGACAGGCAGGGTCACATCCTCACCAACTACCACGTCGTCGAAGGCGCGAGACAGGTGAAGGTGACGATGCATAATCGCAAGACTTATGATGCGACGATTATCGGTACAGATCCGCCGCACGATTTGGCCGTAATTCAGATCAAGGCTCCTGATCTTGTTCCCGCCGTGCTCGGCGACTCGCGCAACCTGCAGGTTGGGCAGAAAGTTTATGCGATTGGCAATCCCTTCGGGCTGGCAGGAACGATGACCCGCGGCATCGTAAGTTCGATCCGCCCGGTACGCGAGCCGAACGGAGCGACCATCGATGAAGCGATTCAGACCGATGCCGCGATTAATCCCGGCAACTCCGGCGGTCCGCTGATGAACTGGCACGGCGAAGTGATTGGCATCAACACGATGATTCTTTCCAGCGTTGGCCAGAATGCGGGCATTGGATTCGCTATTCCAATCAACACCGCGAAGGCGGTGCTCAACGATTTGATGACGCTGGGCCGCGTACGCCGTCCCGCATTAGGAGTTACCACCATTCCTATCAGCGCGGAACTGGCCGATGAAATGGGATTACCCGTTGATTACGGTTTGCTCATCGTGCAAGTTACACCTGGCGGATCGGCGGATCAGGCTGGGCTGCGCGGCGGTACGGAACGCGCGTATCTGGGGAATATCCCGATCATGCTGGGCGGAGATTTGATCGTCGCCATCGATGGCGAAAAGATTGAGGATGAGGATACTCTGTCGCAGATGATGAACAACCACCGGGCCGGTGACACGGTGAAAGTGACGATTTACCGGAACAAGAAAAAGATCGAGGTGAATGTCGCCCTGGGCGAAGCCAGGGAACAAGTATGAAGTTCACGGTTTATCCGCGCAATTGTTCACTTCCGGCGCAAGTGGATTTGTGTCCGCTGCACGAGCCTGATGTCTTCGAACTGTTCAAGGAACGAGGCTAGACAAGAAAGTAAAACAGGTACCTCGCCACTCGCGCCGTGCTTTCGCGCGGCCGCGAGCGGCTCGGAATGACAATTTGATTTTGTGAATGCGCGCAATTAATTCAACAGTGAAACATTCTCACGCTGCCGCTTCGGCGAAGAAGTCTTCGATCTCGTTCACTTCTTTATCGTTGAGCTGAAGGTCGCCGGCACGCATTACCCCATCGGCTTGCTTCGCATTCCGAGCCCCGACGATGGCTCCTGTGACGGCCGGATTGCGCAGCGTCCAAGCGACGGCAACTTCTCCGACCGTGCGGTTATGGCGGTTGGCTATTTCTCGCAAAAGATCGACGAGTTCCAGATTGCGTGACAGCTTGGGCTCGGTAAAATCGGAATGGCTTCTGCGCCAGTCATCTTGCGGCAGCCGGGCGGCGCGGTCACGGGTCATTGCGCCGGTGAGCAGGCCGGAAGCCATGGGCGAATAGACGATCACGCCAATTCCTTTATGCAAGCAGTAAGGCAAAATGTCCTCTTCGACTTCCCGGTGTATGAGCGAGTATGGAGGCTGCAGAGAGGTTACGGGAGCGATGGCTTGAGCACGTTTCAACTGCGCGACATTGAAGTTGGAAACGCCGATCCAGCGAACTTTCCCTTCGCGCTTGAGGTCGACGAGCGTGGACCAGCCCTCTTCGAGCGCGGGAGAATCGGGATCGGGAGGCCAGTGAATCTGGTAGAGATCGATGACGTCGACGGCGAGGCGGCGCAGACTGTCCTCAGCTTCGCGGCGCATGGAATCGGCGCTGAGAACCTTCTCTACCCGCCCTTTGGAATCCCAGCGCAGGCCGCACTTGGTGAAAACATAGGGCCGGGCGCCCTGCCAGCTTTTCAAAGCGCGTCCCACAACTTCCTCGGAGTGTCCGAGACCATAGACGGCCGCAGTGTCGATCCAGTTGACACCGAGTTCGAGCGCGCGGTGGATGGCAGCGATGGAGTCGCTGTCGTCCTGCGAGCCCCAGGCGAATTGCCAGCCGGAACCGCCGACCGCCCAGGCGCCATAGCCCACGGGAGTAATGTTTAAATCGGAGTTGCCAAGTTTGCGAGTTTGCATTTCAATCTCCTTGTAAAGTTTGATTTATGGCGCGGCCGGTCCGATGCAGAATTGAAGAGTTCCAAATAATAAGGAATGACTGAAGAGCTATGAATGTCGATGCAATTCGCGAATTCTGCCTGGCATTTCCACGCGCTACGGAAAAATTGCAGTGGGGCGACGAGCTTTGCTTCAAGGTTGGAGCAAAGATTTTCGTAATGCTCGGACTGGATAATCCGCGGCTGTGTTTCAAATGCACGTCGGAGACTTTTGCGGAATTGATCGAGCATGAGGATATTCGTCCCGCTCCTTATGTTGGACGTTACAAATGGGTGATGCTTGATCGGCTCGATGCGTTGCGATGGAATGAGCTACAGGAGTTAATTCAGGCGTCGTATGAGATGGTGGCGGCCAAAGCGCCTGCAGCAAACGCTAAGAAAAAGCAAAGCGTGAAGAAGCGTGCCCATCTAAAAAAGACGAAAAGCCACTGAGATTCTGAGGCCGGGCTGATTTGACTCTGCTTGCGCGGTCGGCTAGCCTCAAGAGTCCGCCGTTGCTGGACACCTTCAATCCTAATGCGATCCCGGCACAAATTATTGATTTTGCTGCTGATGGCGGCAATGGCAATTTGTGGCTCGGTGCAAGCTGCAGCCACTCTGCAACCCGTGCACGCGCAACACGGAATCGTGGTCAGCGCGCGCGAGTTGGCCTCGCGGGCGGGAGTCGAAATCATGCAGGCTGGCGGCAACGCGGTAGATGCGGCGGTAGCGACTGGATTCGCACTGGCCGTGGTCCACCCGCCGGCAGGGAATATTGGAGGCGGCGGATTCATGCTGATCCGCATGGCCGATGGGAAGACGCACTTTCTCGATTACCGGGAAAAGGCTCCGGCGGCGGCTACACGCGACATGTATCTTGACGCGCAGGGCAATGTGATCGAGGGAGCCAGCGAGTATGGATATAAAGCAATTGGAGTTCCGGGTTCAGTAGCTGGCATGGTTTACGCCGAACAGAAATATGGCAAGCTGACCCTGCAACAGGTAATGGCGCCGGCGATCCGGCTGGCGAGCGAGGGTTATCCGCTGAGCTGGCAGGAAGCGCGCGATCTGCATGATAAATATTTGAGCCAGTATCCCGAGTCGCGCAGAATCTTCCAGCGCGATGGCAATTACTATCAGGCGGGCGAAGTTTTTCGCCAGCCTGATCTGGCGCGGACGCTGCAGCGGATTGCCGCGAAGCCCGACGATTTTTATCATGGGGCACTGGCACGCGAACTGGCGGCTGCGATGCAAAAAGGCGGCGGCCTGATCACGGCAGACGATTTGGCGCACTATGAAGTGAAAGAGCGGGAGCCGATTCGCGGGACGTATCGAGGATATGAAATCGTCAGCGCCCCTCCGCCGTCTTCAGGTGGGACTGTTCTGGTTGAGTCGTTGAACATTCTCGAAGGCTACGATCTAGGCAAACTCGGCGACCGATCGGCGGAGTCCATTCACTTTACAACAGAGGCGTTCCGGCGGGCGTTTTTTGATCGCGCGGAATTTCTCGGCGATCCGGATTTCGCGAAACTTCCGGTAGCGCAACTGATTGATAAGAAGTATGCAGCAGCCTGGCGGGAATCGATCGACGACGCGAAAGCTACTTCCAGCCAGGCTTTGAAGCGGCCCGCAATTTTCAGCGAACTGGAGCAATATGCGGCAGCGCATCCTCAGCCGTCGGCGAATCACGAGTCGCAGCACACCACACATTATTCGGTAGTAGACGCCCAAGGAAATGCGGTTGCGGTAACGACCACCATCAACGACTGGTTCGGGTCGCGAGTGACAGCGAACGGCTTAGGGTTCTTGATGAACGATGAAATGGACGATTTTTCCGCGAAGCCGGGGGTGCCAAATTCCGATGGACTGATCCAGGGAGCAGCGAATGCTATTGGACCCGGAAAGCGGCCACTTTCATCGATGACGCCGACTATTGTGGTGCGTGACGGGAAAACTTTTCTAGTCCTCGGTTCGCCGGGAAGTTCGAAAATTATTACCACCGTGGCCAACGTTCTGATGGGCGTGGTGGATTACGGGATGAATATCCAGGAGGCGGTGGACGCTCCGCGCTTTCATAATCAATGGCTGCCCGACGTGCTGAATGTGGAGCAGTGGTTTTCACCCGACACTGTGCAGCGGCTGCAGAGGATGGGATACAACGTGGAGTTCGGTCTGCACGATGGCGGGAACGTTTCTCCGTATTGGAGCGACGCGGAGTGCATTGCGGTTGATCCTAAGACGGGCGAACGGCTGGGCGCCAGCGATTACAGGGAAAATGGTAAGGCCGTCGGGTACTAAAGGAATTAATGATTGTTGATTTTAGATTGCTGATTGGTCGATGGGTTGATTCTGGGTTTCAATCAACCATTGGAAATCACCTGTCAGAAATTTCCGACAAGGATCACGCATGTTGAAAGCGGTATCAACTTATTTGTACGTGAAAGAGCGGTTACATCCGGGAATCCTGGATGGGCTGAGTCGCAGCGGAGTGCAGGCGATTGAAATTTTCGCGGCGCGGCAGCATCTCGACTATGCCAACCGCAAGGCTCATGTCAAAGAGATCGCGGAGTGGTTTCGCGGCAGCGGTGTGCCGTTGAACTCCGTGCACTCGCCACTGTATGCCGACTATGAGTGGGGACGGGCGGGAGCGCCTCCCATCAACGTGGCATCTACCGATCGGGCCGGACTGGTGCAGGCGATGGATGAAGTAAAACGAGCGCTGGAAATTGCGGAGCAGATTCCGTTTCGTTTTCTGGTGCAGCACCTCGGAGTACCCAACGAGAGTTTCAGCGAGAAGAAATTCGAATCGGCAATGACCTCCATTGAACATCTGCGTGCATTTGCCAAGCCGCTGGGAGTGCGCATTTTGCTGGAAAATATTCCTAACGAACTCTCCACGCCGGATCGGTTGATCGAAATGATTCGGGCTGCGCATTTTGACGACGTGGGAATCTGCTTCGATTTCGGGCACGCCCACATGATGGGATCGGTGAGGGAAGCTTTCGAGATTTTGAAGAAGCTGGTGTGCTCCACGCATGTTCACGATAACGCCAAAGTGCAGGACTCTCATTTATGGCCGGGAGAAGGGACTATCGACTGGAAGGAGGCCATGGAACTGCTACGCTCCGCGCCGCAAACGCCGCCGCTCCTGCTAGAACTTGGTGAGAATGAGAAAGTGAACCCGTTAAACAAACTGAGGGAGACCTTCGACAACCTGGAAGCAATTTAAAACCTTTTCAGCGCCGAGGACGCGGGGATCGCCGAGAAAGTATGGCCCGGGTTCTCTCAGCCGGTTCGGAGTGCTCAGCGGTAAATGAATCTTTGAATTTATGTCTTCGCCTATTACTACTATTGCTGAAATCGGAAAGCACGACGGGCAGTCGGTCACGCTGCGCGGGTGGCTGTACAATCTGCGCGAGAGTGGGAAGCTTTTATTTCCGCAGTTTCGTGATGGCTCTGGCGTGATTCAAGGCGTGGTACCGAAGAACGCGGTCACGCCGGAAGTTTTCGAAACGATTAAGACGCTGACTCAGGAATCGAGCGTGATTGTTGAGGGCAAGGTACGTGCCGATAAGCGCGCGCCAGGCGGATATGAACTTGATGTGATGAACGTGCAAGTCGTGCAGCGCGTACTGGAGTCCGACCCTTATCCCATCACGCCGAAGGAGCACGGCACAGAATTTCTGATGGAGCACCGGCACCTGTGGGTGCGGTCGCAGCGCCAGGCATCGATTCTGCGTGTGCGCGCGGAGATCATCAAAGCGGTGCGCGATTTTTTTGACGAGCGCGGCTTTACGCTCACCGATCCTCCGATTCTTACGCCGGCCGCTTGCGAAGGAACGAGCACTTTATTTCTGGTGGATTACTTTGACGAACAGGCTTACCTCACGCAGTCCGGCCAGCTTTACATTGAAGCCACGGCGATGGCGCTGGGGAAGGTGTATTCGTTTGGTCCAACCTTTCGCGCGGAGAAATCGAAGACTCGGCGTCACCTCACAGAATTTTGGATGGTCGAGCCGGAGATTGCGTATGCGGAACTCGACGACCTGATGGATCTGTCGGAGGGACTGATCAGCTTCGTCGTGAAGCGTTGCCTGGAGCGACGGCGTGGAGACCTGCAAGCAATCGGCCGTGACATTTCCAAACTCGAAAAGATTGAGGCTCCGTTTCCGCGGATTAGTTACGACGATGCGGTCAAGAATTTGCAGGAAGGTCATGCCAAGGGAGCACTGGAGACCAGGTTTGAGTGGGGCGGCGACTTGGGTTCGCCGGATGAGACTTATCTTTCGGCGCAGTTCGACAAGCCGGTGATGGTGCATCGATATCCGGCGAAGGTGAAAGCTTTTTATATGGAGCCTGATCCGCAGCGTCCGGAGTTGGCGCTGTGCGTCGACGTGCTTGCGCCGGAAGGGTACGGCGAAATCATTGGCGGCTCGCAGCGTATGGCCTCGCATGAGTTGCTCGTGCAAAGAATTCACGAGCATGGTTTGCTGGAAGAGGCGTTCAAATGGTATTTGGACTTGCGTAAATACGGCAGCGTGCCGCATGGCGGTTTTGGCATGGGCATTGAGAGAGTCGTGGCCTGGATATGCGGACTGGAACATGTGCGGGAGACGATTCCATTTCCCAGGATGCTGCACCGTCTGTATCCCTAAGAAATTGAGTAATTGGGCGATTTTGTGATTGGGTAATTTAAGAAGCGGCAGACATGCTTCCCGTTCAATTTCCAAATTGCCCAATTACTCAATTGCACACTTCCCTATGACAACTAACATCAGCACAACCAACATCACTCCCAAGAAAATTCGCGTGATCGGAGTGCCGCTCGACCTGGGCCAGTCCCGGCGCGGTGTTGACATGGGGCCTTCAGCGGTGCGCGTCGCCGGACTGGAGGCGCGACTCGAAGCATTGGGACATGAAGTTGAGGATGGGGGCAATGTTGCCGTCGCGATTCCGGAGCAGAAGAAAGAAGGCGACACCCACGCTAAATATTTGAAGGAGATCACGGCGACCTGCACCAAGCATGCAGAACTTGTGGTCAAGACACTGGAGACGGGGAAAATTCCTCTGGCGCTGGGCGGGGATCATTCAATGGCGGCGGGAACTGTATCCGGCGTGGCAGAATTTTATCGTCGGCAGAACCAGCGCGTCGGCCTGATCTGGATCGATGCGCACACAGATATCAACACGCCCGAGAGTTCCCCTAGCGGCAATGTGCATGGAATGCCGCTCGCGGCGCTGATGGGGCTGGGTCCGGCTGAGTTGTCAAACATCTTTGATTTTTCTCCTAAAGTGAAGCCGGAGAATTGCGTGCTGGTGGGCGTGCGGGATATCGACGCGATTGAAAAAGAGAATGTCCGGCGCGCCGGCATCGGCGTTTTCACCATGCGCGATATCGACGAGCGCGGCATGCGCACCGTGATGGAAGAGGCTCTGCGCATGGCTGGCCGCGGCACCGCCGGTTATCATATTTCACTCGACATGGATTGGATCGATCCTGAAGACGCGCCCGGAGTAGGCACTCCAGTTCGCGGCGGCGCAACTTATCGCGAGGCACATCTTGCTATGGAAATTATTGCCGACCACGGGCGCATGTTGAGTTTCGAGATTGTCGAAGTGAATCCGGTAATTGACGAGCACAATCGGACCGCGGACCTGGCCGTGGAGTTGGCGCTCTCTGCGTTTGGAAAAAAGATTTTGTAAGAGATCATGAAAAAGCTTCGAGTCGGAATTCTTTTTGGCGGCCGCAGCGGGGAGCATGAGGTTTCCTTGCTCTCGGCGGCATCGGTTTTGAAGGCCATCGACAAAAATAAATATGAAGTCGTACCGATCGGCATCACCAAGGATGGTCGTTGGCTGACTGCCGGGGATGCGGAGAATCTGTTGCAGGGCAAACTGATGCCGGAAACGCGGCATCTGCGTGCGGGCGATCCGGAAACGACGCAGCCTGCGGCGGTGCTGGCGACGGGCGAATCGGTTGTCGTTCCGCCCGAGCCGGTGCACCGGCAAAGCGGGCTCATGCCCTTCCAGAGAGACGCTGCTCTCACGCGGCGAGCTAGCGATCGTGCCATCGATGTGGATGTAATCTTTCCGGTGCTGCACGGGACGTTCGGCGAGGACGGAACGATTCAGGGCCTCCTCGAACTGGCTGACATCGCTTACGTGGGCGCCGGCGTGCTCGGTTCGGCCGCAGGGATGGATAAGGACATCATGAAGTCTCTGTTTATCGCGGCGGGAATTCCGATTGTGAAGCATGTCACGATTCTGCGCAGCGCCTGGGGGGAAAATCCCAAGCGAGTTCAGACATTTGTAGAGAGCAAGCTGAAGTATCCGGTATTTGTGAAACCTGCGAATCTGGGCTCGTCGGTAGGGATCAGTAAGGCACACGACGGCAAAGAGCTCGGTCCGGCGATTGAGGAAGCGTCGCGCTTCGACCGTAAAATTGTGATCGAACAAGGCGTGGGCGGAAAAAGGAACAAGGCACGCGAGATTGAATGCTCGGTGCTGGGTAACGACGAGCCCGTGGCATCAATACCGGGTGAGATTGTTCCGGTCAAAGAGTTTTACGACTACAACGCCAAGTATCTCGACGAAGGTTCAGAACTCATCATTCCGGCCAAGCTTACCAAAGCAGAGACCAAGAAGGTTCAGGAGTTGGCTGTGCGTTGCTTCCAGGCTGTAGATTGCTCCGGGTTGGCTCGCGTTGATTTTCTGATGGATCCACAAACCCACAAGATTTATTTGAACGAAATCAATACCATGCCCGGATTTACAGCGATCAGCATGTATCCCAAGTTGTGGGCTGCTTCGGGACTCAAGTATGCGGACTTGATCGACAAGCTGATCCAGTTTGGGCTGGAGCGGCATGAAGACAAGAAAAGGAACCAGTACAGCCGGTAAACACGTCGCAGTTATGGCGCCACGAGCGGGAGTTCGATAAAGCTTGCCTGGCCCGGCGCATGATAAACGCGCTGCGTCGCTTTGCGGTAGTCGTCCGGCTTCGCCCAGAAAATATTCTTGACGAAAGTTTGTGGATTGCGGTCGTACAGCGGGAACCAGCTCGACTGAATTTGCACCATGATGCGATGTCCCGGCAGAAATACGTGATCGGCCGTAGGCAGGTTGAAGCGGTAGAGCAGCGGCTGGCCGGCGGCGATCGGCCTGGCAGTGTCGAGGCTCTCGCGATAGCGTCCGCGAAAGATATCGGCAGAGATCATTAGTTCGTATCCGCCCATTCGAGCATCGCCCGCTACTTCATCGGGATAGACATCGATCAGCTTGACCACCCAATCGGAATCTGTGCCGCTGGTCGAGGCAACGAGATTCGCTGCCGGCTGTCCGCTGATCTTCATGGGAGTGCTTAAGACATCGGAAGTAAATACTAAAACATCCGGACGGCCCGAGGCTTCGCGTTGGTCGTCCACCAGCCATTCCGGCCACGTCATTCCATTCGTATAGCCGACGGGTTGTATGGGACGCGCCCGGAACGGCACAGGCTTAGCGGGGTCGGAAACATATTCATCGAATGCAGCGTCGCCACTTTTGGGTGCCGATAGACTCGCTTTTAGCCCGGCGGTGAGATAGAGCGGCGTCGTTTGAATCTTACAGCCGGTTGCGCATCCAGCGGGCCAGGTGGGCAAACGTCGCCAGACGTTCGTTCCGGTTTCAAAAGCGGTGACGGGGGCGACCTCTACCTTTGGCGTTTCGTCTTTCAAATACTTATCCAGGAAGGGCCGCAGAATCTCCTGACGGAAATAAAGTCCGGTGTCGCTATTGAATTTAATTGCTCCGAGTGAACTGCCATCGCCAATCTCCTGGCCGTGGTGCCAGGGACCGAGCACAAGAAATAATTTGTCGTTGTTGGCGTTGTTCGCCTTCAGCGCTTTATAAACGGCAGGGGCGCCATAGATATCTTCCTGATCCCACAAGCTGTCGACCAGCATAGTCGGCACTTTCAGCGGCTGAGCGGCGAGAATGCGGTCCATGGCTTGCTCCTGCCACCAGGAATCGTAGCTGGGATGCTCGAGAAG
>JBAWBG010000364.1:0-7492 GCA_049589695.1 Candidatus Sulfotelmatobacter sp.
CGATACCGCGAGTCTGTTCCGCGACCTGGATCCGCTGCGCTGGCAACAGCTGAACCAGAATCCAGTGTCGCTGCTGGCGGAGTTTCCCCTGGCGAGACTCGAGAAACGCGCTGCCGAACTGGTGCTCCACAGCCGCATCAATTATGCCTATCGCCGGTTGCAGGAATATCTACTCGCGGACCGCACGTGGGGAGCGCGGCATGCGGGCGTTTTAAGGCCTCGTCCAGTGGCCTATTTTTCAGCGGAGTTCGGCATCCACGAATCGCTGCCGGTTTATTCCGGCGGTCTCGGCGTTCTCGCCGGTGACCACATCAAAAGCGCCTCCGATCTTGGGATTCCGCTGGTCGGCATCGGCTTGTTCTACGGCCAGGGATATTTTCGTCAGCGTCTGGATCGCAATGGATGGCAACAGGAAGAATATCTCGAGACAGACGTCACTCAACTGCCCCTGGAAGCCGCGATCGGCAAGAATGGCCGGCCCGTCGAGATTGAAATCGCTACTCGCAAGGGCTCGATTCACGCCAAAGTATGGCGCGTGGCCGTCGGGCGCTGCGACCTGTTCCTGCTTGATTCCGATGTAGAAGGCAATTCGGCGGATGATCGCCAGCTGACTTCACGCCTCTACGGCGGGGATGCACGCACTCGAATCCGCCAGGAGCTATTGCTGGGGGTTGGTGGCTTCCGCGCTTTAAAAGCCATGGGCATCACTCCAGGCGTTCTTCACCTGAATGAGGGACACAGCGGTTTTGTGGTTCTGGAAGCGCTTCACACTCGCATGCAGGAAGAAGGCATTGCGTTCGATAGCGCCGTTTCTCGGGTTTCAAGGGAGGTAGTCTTCACCACCCATACGCCCGTGCCCGCGGGTCACGATCGCTTCGATGCTGAACTTATCGAAGAACATCTTGGACCGTTGCGCGAAAAAATGGGCTTGTCTCAAGAAAGCCTGATGGGTCTGGGACGCGAGAAACCAGGCAACCAGCAGGAAACTTTTTGCATGACCGTGCTGGGTCTCAGGCTGTCGCGCCGTGCGAATGCGGTTTCCGCGCTGCACGGCGAAGTCTCCCGCGCCATGTGGACCGGACTCGTTCCCGGCAAGCCGGAAGACGAAGTCCCCATCGGCCACATTACCAACGGCGTCCACGTTCCTTCGTGGCTCGCGCCGCAGATGTTCCGTTTATACGACCGTCACCTGGGTACAAACTGGCACGAGCACAGCAGCGAAGCGCGGATCTGGGAAGGCATTGAGGATGTGGATGACGGCGAACTCTGGGAGACGCACCTCAGCCTGAAATCGCGGCTCCTCGATTTTGTTCGCCGCCGCGCCATCGAGCAAGCCAAACGCCGCAATGAACCGGTTGAGTCTTTACAAAGACTCGCCAAGGTGCTCAGTCCAGATGCGCTCACCATTGGATTTGCCCGCCGCTTTGCCACCTACAAACGAGCGAACCTGTTACTGAGGGACATTGAGAGCCTGGCATCGATGGTGAACGATCCAAAACGCCCCGTGCAGTTCGTATTTGCCGGCAAGGCGCATCCCAACGATGAGCCGGGCAAATCAGTGCTGCAGCAGATCGCCGAACTCATGCGCAATCCCCGGTTCGCCGACAAGTTCGTCTTTATCGAGGACTATGACATTAACGTTGGCCGTTATCTCGTTCAGGGAGTCGATGTGTGGCTGAACAACCCGCGGCGTCCATTTGAGGCCTCGGGCACGAGCGGTCAAAAGGTCGTCCTAAACGGCGGACTTAACCTTTCTGTTCTCGACGGCTGGTGGGCCGAAGCTTATGACGGAGGCAATGGATTCGCGATTGGCACCGGGAGAACTCATGCCGACATGAGTGTCCATGACACCCGTGATGCGGAAGACCTGATGCGTGCACTCCGCGAAGAAGTGATTCCGTTGTACTACCAGCGCGATCGTGACGGTTTGCCGCGAGGCTGGATCAAGCGCATGAAGCGAACCATCCGTACTCTGGGATGGCGTTTCAATGCTGATCGCATGGTGATGGATTACACGCAGAAGGGCTACGTTCCCGCAGCGGGAGGCACATCCAGCGACATGAGATCCTCATGGTGATGGCGCCTTAGGTCTTTTCGCTGATATGGCGCCCACTACGGCGAACACTCTGCATATGCAATTTTGATCCCCGCGCGTTGCCCCGGCAGCTGCAAATTGCATCCTAAACTCGGACGAAATCCAAGGACGTGAGCGAGGGAGAACTCAATGAGCTCCAAGCCTTCGGAACAGATGATGGATTTATTGCAGGAGCTCGCTCTACTCAAAGAATTGGATAAAGATCACAAAGAAGGCTCGAAATCGGCCGCCCAGGCTGCCGAACTTGATAGCCGGAAGCGTCGGCGGCAAGAAATAGGCGATCAGATTAAAGCTCTCGGAGAATCGACCTGATAATCGCGGGAAGCTTCGGACGGGAGAAGTGCCGAGGGAAAGTAACAGGAAGGAATTTTGGCTGCCCCCCAGGGATTCGAACCCCGATAGCCTGCTCCAGAGGCAGGTGTCCTAGCCGTTGAACGAGGGGGCAATCTCAGAACCGATTTGCCATCAGCTCATTTTGATTCTATGGTTTTCCCGCGAGCCCGGTCAACAATGTTGCTTTTCTATTCTTCCCTTCCGCCGGAATGGAATCACGATTGCGATTTTGTTATCTTCGACGCCAGCATTCAAAGAACTGCTTGAGCATCTCAGAGGACAGAAGATCTCCCGCCGAAGCTTCGCCTAGCTTGCTTCCGACTCTTTCTTCTTCACTCGCACAACTGTGATCTTAGCGAAGCCTTCCTCGAACGTGGGCGGCTTCAGCTTGGCGGCCATGCGGCGCATCACGTCTTCCGGAACGACCCGGTCGCGGCGTTCATGGCGCTCAATGCAAACTTCCAGCGGTACATCGAAGAAGACCGCGTGCACTTCGTATTGATAATCCTTCGCCAGCTTGACCCAGTGCTGGCGCTCCTGTGGTGTAAGGTTAGTCGCGTCCACGTAGTTTGTGGGACGCTTGGCGATGAGCCGCGCTTTGAGCATCGAGCGGAGGTTAGAGAAAACGAGATCCTGAAATCTCTGTTCGCGGACATCATCGAATAGCAACGCCCGAACCATATCGCTTGAGAGCGGCACCACATTGTGACGCTTGAACCACGAACTTTTTCCGGAGCCTGGCAATCCAATCGCGAGCACAACCACCCCTTTTGGCGGACGTTGCGCCACTGCCGCAGGCACGGGTGTCTTAGGCGCCGCTGCTGCAGCAAGTGGTTGACCTTCTGCTTCTTTTTCTGTAGATGCGCTTCCTGCCTCCGGCATTTCTTCTTCCGCCGCTTCAGGAGGGAGGGGGGGAATTGATCCTTTCACCGCAGCCGGAGTGAATGCTTGAGCCACTGCCTGCTCGCGTCCTCGACCTCCCCGCCCTCGCCCGCCCCGCCGCCGGCGACTGCGACCGCTCGCTTCGGAACTGCGCGGCGCGGACTGCGATGCTACACGATCAGGTTCCTGGGCAACTTCTTCAGCACCGGCATCCGCGACACGAATCGGCCGCTCTTCCGGTGGCCGACCTTCTTTGGGAGGTCGATCTTCGGCAGAAAACTGAGGGGGAGCAGAAATTTCTGATTCGATGTTCTCTCTGTCATCCGCGCCGGGCGACTGTTCCGCGTCAAAATAAGCCGGCTGCAAGGGAGGCGGAGCAGGTTTATCGGAGGGCGCGGCGGGTGTCTTTTTGCGACGCTGCAAGCGGTCGCGCATCCATTTACGCATGCAAGGCTTTTAACACAGAAGAGAGTGCCGGAGCAATCGCCAGTCCGGACGAAGAACCATCCGCGACAGCCGCTTAAATGGTGGCGGATGCGTATACAGCTTTCAGATCGGAGCCATCACAATGTCGGACGCGGCAAAACCAATTCCACCCACCATTCGCGGCCAGAAATATATCTCTCTGACAACGTTTCGGAAGAACGGCACGGCGGTTGCCACTCCGGTATGGTTTGGAGAAGATGCCGGCAAGTTGTACGTCATGACACGCAGCGTCATGGGCAAGACGAAACGCATCCGCAACAATCCGCAGGTGCGGGTTGCGCCTTGCACCATTCAAGGAAAAGTCACCGGTCAAGAATTTGAGGCCTCGGCGCGCATCCTTCCGCCAGAGGAACAATCCCACGCACGGCAGACAATCAACCGGAAGTACTGGTTGGCCCGATTGACATCCATCTTTAGCAGGGCGGATGCGTTCCTGGAATTAACGTTTCCATAATATTGTCAAGGACTGGGCGCACCTCATTCCGTCATCAGGGATAGAACTTTTCCATTCTGGCCGGCGATCATTTACGCCGATTCCCGCTCCTGCTAACATCATTGGTTCCGTTATAGCGGCGTGGAATCTGCTGTTGCACTCATAAACTCATTCTGGAGGAAGCATGGCAATTAAAGTTGGCATCAACGGTTTCGGACGCATCGGCCGCAATGTTCTGCGGACTTCACTCAACGATCCCAATCTCGAATTTGTGGCGGTCAACGATCTCACCGATCCCAAGACGCTGGCGCACCTGCTGAAATACGATTCCATTCTTGGCAATCTGCCCAACAAAATCAGCGCCACAGCCGACGGCATTACCATCGACAACAAAACCATCAAAGTATTTAAGGAAAGAGATCCCGGAGCCCTGCCATGGGAATCAGTGGGCGCGCAAGTGGTGATCGAATCGACCGGACACTTCACCGACGCCAACGACGCGAAGAAGCACATGCGCGGCTCAGTGAAGAAAGTAATCATCTCCGCTCCCGCGAAGAATGAAGACATCACACTCGTTCTCGGCGTGAACCAGGACAAATATGATGGCGGCAAGCACAACATTATTTCGAACGCCTCTTGCACCACGAACTGCCTGGCGCCGATCGCCAAGGTGATTAACGACGAATTCAAAATCGTTAGCGGGACGATGACGACGATTCACTCTTACACCAACGACCAGGTCATCCTCGACTTTCCCCACAAAGACCTGCGCCGGGCGCGGGCGGCGGCAATCAACATGATTCCCACGTCTACGGGCGCGGCCAAGGCGTTGAAGCTGGTGCTGCCGGAGCTCGCCGGCAAGCTCGATGGATTCTCCATGCGCGTGCCTACGCCAAACGTTTCGGTCGTCGATCTGGTGGTCTGGGTTGAAAAGAAAACGACCAAAGAAGAAGTGAATGCCGCGCTGAAAAAGGCTTCGGAGAGCGGACCGCTGAAGGGGTATCTAGGCTACGAAGAGAACGAGCTGGTATCGTCGGATTACAAAGGCGATCCGCGTTCTTCGATCGTTGATGCACCCTCAACAATGGTGGTCGGTGGCAATTGCGTCAAGGTGATTTCCTGGTATGACAACGAATGGGGATACTCGTCGCGCGTGCGAGACCTGATTCACTACATCGCCGGCAAGGGCCTCTAGCGTTTCTCGCGCCGGCGTCTCGCTGGCTTTTTGCCAGGACGGCGGGCGGAAACGTCCGTCCGCCAGCTGCCGACGGGCCATAAGCAAAGTCGAAGCAGCGGAGCTATTTCATTACATCTAAGGACGACCAGCCAATGTCCAAGCTTTCTATTCGTGATCTTCCCCTTAATGGCAACCGTATCTTCATGCGGGTCGACTTTAACGTTCCACTCGAAGACGGACGCGTCATGGACGACACGCGCATTCGGGAAACATTGCCCTCGATCGAGTACGCTCTCCGTCACGGGGCTCGACTGATTCTCGCTTCCCACTTGGGACGGCCTAAGGGCAAGCCGAATCCGAAGATGAGTCTGAAGCCTGTGGCCGAGCGCCTGCGCATGGTGCTCGACAAGGAGCTGGCGCGCGGCGAGAACGTCGGGTTCTGCCCGGATTGCGTCGGCCCCGAAGCCGAAGAGGTTGCTATGCAACTGGAGAAAGGCCAGACGTTGCTTTTGGAAAATCTGCGCTTTCACGCAGAAGAAGAATCCAACGATGAAAAGTTTTCCAGGCAACTAGCGAGCTTGGCCGATTTCTATGTGAATGACGCATTTGGCTCCGCGCATCGCGCGCATGCATCTACCGTGGGGATTACAAAGTTCGTGTCGAAATCAGCGGCTGGTTTATTGATGGAAAAAGAGTTGCAGTACCTGGGCAAGGCGCTTGAGCATCCCGAGCCGCCCTTCATCGCAATTCTCGGCGGGGCGAAAGTGAGCGACAAGATCGGCGTGATCCGCCATCTCATGGACAAGGTCGATTCCCTGATCATCGGCGGTGGCATGGCTTACACCTTCCTCAAAGCCAAAGGACAGGAGATTGGAAAATCGCTGCTGGAGGCCGACAAAGTCGATCTCGCGCGGCAACTGCTGGAGGAAGCGAAGCAACGAAACGTAAACATTCTTCTTCCGATTGATCACGTGGTAGCCATGAGACCCGAGGCCAATGCGGTGGTGCAGCAGATCGGCGAAGGCCAGCCGATTCCGGCCGACCGCATGGCTCTGGATATTGGCCCGAAGACGATCGAACTATTCTCGGAAGAAATTTCGCGGGCTCGCACAATCGTGTGGAACGGACCCATGGGAGTGTTCGAAATTCCCGGATTTTCGCGTGGAACCTTCAAGGTCGCCCACGCCGTCGCGGAAAACGTGGGGGCAATTTCAATTGTTGGCGGGGGCGACACCGTATCCGCAGTACATGCTGCTGAAGTCGCGGATAAGATCACGCACATTTCCACCGGTGGCGGCGCGTCGCTGGAGTTTCTGGAAGGTAAGAAGCTGCCCGGGGTCGAGGCACTGACGGACAAAAGGTGATTAGCCTGGACACCCTGCACGATTTCGCAATCCGACTGTTGCTGGATCGCGGCAGGACAATTGAGTTCTGCGGGCCCTCCGACATCACCCTGGAGACAACCGATGCAATCGTTAACGCCGCTAATTCCTCGCTTCTAGGCGGGGGTGGAGTAGATGGTGCCATTCACCGAGCCGGCGGAACTGCGATCCTCGCTGAATGCCGGCAGATTGTAAGCAAGATCGGGAGCCTTCCTGCCGGCAAAGCCGTCATCACAACCGGCGGAAATCTAGCCGCAAAATACGTAATCCACACCGTGGGCCCGGTCTATCGCGGCGGAGAACCCGGTGAGGCCGAACAATTGGCAAGCTGTCACCGCGAATGTATTCGCCTGGCCGATGACCGCGGGCTTCAGTCTTTGTCCTTTCCTGCCATCTCTACAGGAGCATTCGGATATCCCTTGTCGGAAGCCGCAATCATTGCGATTTCTTCCACGCTGGAGTCTTTGGCCTCCGCGAATCACGTACGCCAAGTTCGATTCGTCCTGTTCGATAGCGCCACTCTGAAAGCCTTCGCCGGCGTCGCGGAGCATCCGGAAAAATTAAAATCCAACCCGCCCTACAGAATCGAGAAGAGACCTTCATGAGAAAGAATCTCATCGCCGCCAACTGGAAGATGTACAAAACGCCCGACCAGACGCGCGACTTCTTCCGCCATTTTCTGCCGCTGGTAAGTAGCCATGACC